>NZ_JBFYGN010000028.1:0-55684 GCF_041079535.1 Comamonas guangdongensis
AGTCCGTGAAGGTCAATGCGGCCATCCACGGCAAGTTTACGGAGCTGATCGCCGGCATGAGCGGGCAGGTGCTGATGTCCATGAAGACTAACGATGGAAAATAATTATCTTCGGGACTTTATTGATCTCGAGATTTAACCGTAATTACATTCGCCCGACTGCTCGATTGATTATTCCAGAACGAGAGTTTTCCATATTGTTCAAATAGATCAGGTGGCAAAATTGTTGCCCTGGAGCTTAAATTGACTTCTCTCCGGACTTTGTGCATTCCATGAAGCCCCAATGCTTGATCAAAATCTGGGGCATCGTAATTCACATTGGAGAAATCATGCTCGAAATAAGGCTCTTCAACAAAATCATATATTAGTGGAATTACTTTTTCCGGCGCCCTTGCCAGGAACTCGTAATCAACAATCAACAATGAATTGGCATGTTTTCCATAGTAGGCTTCTCTCAAGGCAGACCAGGAGTATCCGACCAATCTATTTGGCATTGCCAGTGCTTCGATGCGACTATAGACAGTATTTCTCTCAACGCCATTATTGAATAATTTTGTGATTTCAAACGGGTTTGATGCGTACAGGCGTTCAATGCTATCCATGATCCAGGCGACATTTCGGACGCAAGCAATTACCTTTGACTGCGGAAAGATATCTGCAATCAAAGGCATGTTTGCACTCCATGTGCGGCTGGTGTCAAAAATAACTTCTTTATTCTCCTGGTCTGAATAATAGCTGTCAAAAATTCCTTTAACCAGACGCCGTCTTTTATCTTTCGAGATAACCGGTCCAAATTCGCTTCCGGCGCCAACTTGCTCAAGCATATTATGGACCAGTGTTCCAACCGGGCTTGACATTCCGGCGTAGAACTTCGGGTTCTGAAGCAAGATTGCAGACAACAGCGTTGAGCCTGAACGAGGTAGTCCGGTGATGAAGTGGTATTTCAAAGGATTATTCATGGGGATAAAAATCTTATTTGTTTAAGAGGGCGTTTAAATTGCGTATGGAAATGGATAAGTCCTCACGGCTTGTGTCAATTGTCAGACTTGGTTCACGCGGGGCTTCATACGGAGACTGGATTCCGGTCATGAGTGTGTTTGAGCCGCTCCGAGCCCTGGCATAAAGGCCTTTGGGATCACGCTGTTCACAAATCTCCAATGGCGTGCTGACATAAACTTCCATGCACCGGTCTTTTCCAATAATTTCATAGGCCATATCTCGATCTTCCGCATAAGGTGAAACCATGGCGACCAAAGCATAAATTCCATTGAGATTTAGTATTTTTGCGATGTGAGCGGCTCTGCGCATATTTTCTGCGCGATCGATTTTGCCAAAGCCTAAATCTTGACATAAGCCGGCGCGCAACTCATCGCCATCGATGATGCAAACATTTTTTCCATTTTCTCGCAGACTCTCTGAAAAAGCTTTTGAAATAGTGGTTTTTCCTGATCCCGGCAATCCCGTGAACCAGAGTGTCTGTGACGGATTCTTGCTCATTTTTGACGATGCTGAAAATTAAGTGGTGTGCAAAAATTATGATTCAAAATATAAATCATTTCAATAGCATCAAGCTATTGAAGTAAAAAATTTTGATTGAAAATTTAATTTTATATTTTGAAGAAAATATTTTAACATGTAAATTTTGTAAGTTTATTATTGTGAATAAACTTACAATGACGAGGTTTGCAGTAAATGGATATTAACTCTCATTTGTTAAATTCTGAGGCAGCATTATGAATTTTGTAACCAAGAATTTGTGGCAGCGTGTCTCAGCCATTTTGACCTCTACAAAGCAAAGTCAAATGAATTTTGATGCGATTTCATATATGTCGCGTTCAAATTCAGCGCTTCGACCTAGTAGTTCTGTAAGACCATTGGCATTAGAGCAGCGCTTTATGTTTGACGGTGCCGCAGTTGCTGTCGTTGCCGACCAAGCTCATGCGGCAGCTCCTGACACGGCGGTAGACCACGCAGCCAAAGTTGCGAGCAACCCGCAGCTTCACCCGATAGCGCTGGATTCCTCGCCACCAGCAGCCACGCAGCAGACGGTCGTGTTTGTGGACAGCCGGGTGAAAGACTATCAGCAGCTGGTTTCCAACCTTGCTTCGGATACGCAGGTGGTCGTTCTAAACGGCAACCAGGATGGCTTGCAGCAGATTGCCGACTATCTGGCGCTGCATTCAGGCACAACAACGGCTGAAATCCTTGCTCACGGCAATGCTGGTGAACTGTGGCTGGGCAGTAGTTATCTGTCGACGGCCAATCTCAGCGCGCATGCGGATACCTTGGCACGTGTCGGAAACGGTTTGGTCGCCGGCGGCGATATCCTGATTTACGCTTGCAACACTGCAGAGGGAGAAACCGGGCGGCAGTTTGTCAATTCATGGGCAACTTTGACCGGCCGCGACATTGCAGCATCTAGCAACCGCACCGGCACAGGTGGAGACTGGGCGCTGGAGATCTCCACGGGGATCATCGAAAGCCACAATGTGCTCTCGGCCGAAGCCATGGCCGCCTACCAGTATGGGCTGGCGACCCTCACCGTGACCAACAACGCCGACACTGGCTTCGGCTCGCTGCGCCAGGCCCTGAGCGATGCGGTGGCGGGTGATATCGTCACCTTCAACAGCAGCATGACGGTCAACCTCAACTCGCAACTGATCGTCACCAAGAACCTCACGATCGATGGCGACCTGAACAACGATGGTGTTGCCGATGTGACCCTCAGCGGCCAGTACAAGACCCAGGTGATCAGGGTCAACCCCGGTGTCACCGCGACCTTCGATGGTTTGGTCATCACCCAGGGCCTGGCGGTCGGCCAGGGGGGCAACGCGGGTGTGGACGGTGCCGCGTCGATGGGCGGTGGTATTTTCAACGCCGGTAACCTGACCCTGAACAATGTCAAGGTGACCGCCAACGCGGCCTCGGGCGGCGGTGGTGGCGGCGGTGTTACCGCGCCCTATGCAGGTGGCGCCGTGGGCGGTGGCGGCGGCGGTGGCGGTGCCCTGGGCGGACAGATCGGTGGCCACGGCGGGAGCGCGGGCTTCGGTAGCGGTATCTATTCCGGCACCAGCGGTAGCGCCAACACGGGCGGCATCGGCGGCAGTTATTCCGCGTTCTACATGGGCGGTCGGGGGGGTAGCAGCACCGGCGGCGCAGGGGGTATCGGAGCGGCCGGCTACAGTAACGGCGGTGCGGGCGGTACAGCGAACAACGGCACCCTTTCCATCGGTGGTGGTGGCGGCGGTTCCGGTTGGGACAAGGCCGGTCGCAGCGGCGCAGCGGCCAGCGGCGGTATCTACAATGCCACTACTGGTTCCTTGACCATTATCGGTACCTCGGTCATTTCCAACAACCTCGGTGCTGGCGGCGGCGGTGGCGGTGGCGGTGGTATTGGCGGCTCTGCCGACCCCGGTGGCGCGGGTGGCAAGGGTGTCGGTGCGATCTGGAACAAAGGCACGCTGTTGATGACGGCGGCTAACTTCGCGGCCATGTCCGGCAACGTCGGTGGCAGCGGTTCCGGTGGTTTTGCGTCGGGCGGAGGTGCCAACGGGGGCAGCCCGGCGGCCGTGAACAATATCTACAACGATGGCGGCACACTGAACACTAACTATGCGCCGCCGGTGGCCGCGACCATCGTGGTCACCAACACGGCCCAGCACATTGGCAGCACTTCGCTGGTGACCATCACCTTCAACCAGGCGGTCGTGGGCTTCACCAATGCCGACCTGACGGTGTCCAACGGCACCCTGAGCCCCGTTGCCTCCAGTGACGGTGGCATCACCTGGACCGCGATCTTCACCCCGAATTCGAGCGTCACCAGCGGCACCAACCATATCGTCCTGGACAATACCGGGGTCAACAGCGCATCGACGGGCACGCCGGGGAGCGGCACCACCTCGTCGAACAACTACGCCATCGACACCGTGCGGCCGACCGCGACCGTCGCGGTGACCGGCTCTACGCTGAGCACCACGGCACCCGGCACGGTGACCATCACCTTCAGCGAAGCGGTGACCGGTTTCAGTCTGGCCGACATGACGGCCTCCAACGGCACCCTGAGTAACCTGACCACCAGCGACAACATCCACTGGACCGCGACGCTGACGCCGAACTCTGGCAACACCAGCAGCGGCAACGTCATTACCCTGGACAACACCCTCTATACCGATACCGCGACCAACGCCGGTACCGGTACGACCCTTTCCAACACCTATACGGTCGACACCGTGCGGCCTACCGCGAGTATTGTGGTGGCCAACAATGCGCTGAACATCGGCGGCACGTCCCTGGTGACCATTACCTTCAGCGAGGCGGTCACGGGGTTCACCAACGCCGACCTCACCGTTGCCGACGGCACCTTGAGCGCGGTGAGCAGCAGCGACGGCGGCATCACCTGGACCGCGACCCTGACCCCGACCGGCGGGGTTAGCCATACCGGCGATGTCATCAGCCTGAACAACGCCGGGGTCAGCGACGTGGCGGGCAATGCCGGCAGCGGCACCACCAACTCGAACACCTACGCCGTCGACACCCAGCGGCCGACCGCGACCATTGTGTTCGCCAACCCGAATATCGGGATTGGCCAGACTTCGCAGGTGACCATCACCTTCAGCGAAGCGGTGACCGGCTTCTCCAATGCCGACCTGACGGTATCCAATGGCACCCTGAGCGCGGTGAGCAGCAGCGACGGCGGCGTGACCTGGACCGCGACGTTCACGCCGACGGCGAGCATTGTCAGTGCCAGCAACCACATCACCCTGGACAACACCACCGTCCAGGATGCGGCGGGCAACGTCGGTAGCGGCACCACCGCGTCCAACAACTATGCCATCGATGGCGTGCGGCCCACCGCGACCGTGGTGGTTTCGAGCAGCTCCCTGAAAATCGGCGACACCGCGCAGGTCACCATTACCTTCTCGGAGGCCGTGACCGGTTTCACCAACGCCGACCTGACGATCGCCAACGGCACCCTGAGCGCGGTGAGCAGCAGCGACGGCGGTGTCACCTGGACCGCGACCTTTACCCCGACGTCGAATATCACCAATACCACCAACGTCATCACCCTGGACAACACCGGCGTACAGGACGGGGCGGGCAACGCCGGGACCGGCACCACCACCTCCAACAACTACGCCATCGACACCCAGCGTCCGACCGCGACCATCGTGATGGCCAACCCGACCCTGGCGGCTGGGCAGACCTCGTTGGTGACGTTCACCTTCAGCGAGGCGGTGACGGGTTTCAGCAACGCCGACCTGACGGTATCCAATGGCACCTTGAGTGCGGTGAGCAGCAGCGACGGCGGCACCACCTGGACGGCGACCTTCACCCCGACCAACAACGTTCACGCCACCAGCAACGTCATCGGCCTGAACAACACGACCTATACGGACCTTGCCGGCAACGCCGGCGCGGGCGTGACCAGCTCAGCCAACTTCACCATCGATACCGTGCGGCCGACAGCGACCATCGTGGTGGCCAATCCGGCGCTGAATGCCGGTTCCAGCTCGCTGGTGACCATCACCTTCAGCGAGGCGGTGACCGGTTTCACCAATGCCGACCTGACGGTGGAGCATGGCACCCTCAGCGCGGTGAGCAGCAGCGATGGTGGAGTGACCTGGAGCGCGACTTTCACGCCTTCGGTGAACGTCACCGACACCACCAACGTCATCACCCTGGACAACAGCGGTGTGCAGAACGCGTCGGGCAATACCGGTACCGGCGCCACCACGTCCAACAACTACAGCATCGACACCCAGCGCCCGACCGCGACCATCGTGGTGAGCAGCGATCACCTGGGCATTGGCGGTAGCTCCCTGGTGACCATTACCTTCAGCGAGGCGGTGACCGGTTTCACCAACGCCGACCTGACGATCGACAACGGCACCTTGAGCGCGGTGAGCAGCAGCGACGGTGGCATCACCTGGACCGCGACCCTGACCCCGGCGGCGGGTATCACCCAGGGCAACAACCACATTGTCCTGGACAACACGAGCGTGGCTGACACCGCTGGTAACGCCGGCGCAGGCACTACTGCCTCGAACGCCTATGACGTCGACAGCGTGCGGCCGACGGCTACTATCGTGATAGCGAATCCGACGATGAAAGTTGGCGACACCTCGTTGGTGACCTTCACCTTCAGCGAGGCGGTGACCGGCTTCAGCAACGCCGACCTGACGGTATCCAACGGTACCTTGAGCGCGGTGAGCAGCAGCGACGGTGGCGTCACCTGGACGGCGACCTTTACCCCGACCAGCAACGTTCACGCCATCAGCAACGTCATCAGCCTGAACAACACGACCTATACCGACCTTGCCGGCAACGCCGGCACCGGCGTGACCAGCTCAGCCAACTTCACCATCGACACGGTGCGGCCAACGGCGACCATCGTGGTGGCCAACCCGGCGCTGAATGCCGGTTCCAGCTCGCTGGTGACCATCACCTTCAGCGAGGCGGTCAGCGGTTTCACCAATGCCGACCTGACGGTGGAGCATGGCACCCTGAGTGCGGTGAGCAGCAGCGATGGTGGAGTGACCTGGAGCGCGACTTTCACGCCTTCGGTGAACGTCACCGACACCACCAACGTCATCACCCTGGACAACAGCGGTGTGCAGAACGCGTCGGGCAACGCCGGTACCGGCGCCACCACGTCCAACAACTACAGCATCGACACCCAGCGGCCCACCGCGACGGTCACCGTGGCCAATCCCAACCTGGGCATCGGTCAGACCACCACCGTGACCATCGCCTTCAGCGAAGTGGTGAGCGGTTTCAGCCTGGCCGACCTCAGCGTGGCCAATGGCACACTGTCTAATCTGGCCAGCAGCGACGGCGGCAAGACCTGGACCGCGACCTTGACGCCAACCGCGGCGATCACCGATCCGACCAACCTGATCGTGCTCGATACCGCGCTGGTCAGCGATAACGCCGGCAACGCCGGGGCCGGCATCGCCATCTCCAACAACTATGCGATCGATGGCGAGCGTCCGACAGTCACGATTGTGGTGGCTGACACGACCTTGTCGGTAGGTAAAGCCTCGCAGGTGCTCATTACCTTCAGCGAAGCAGTGAGCGGTCTGGATATTGCCGACTTCACGGTGGAGCATGGGGTGTTGAGCAATCTCCGTAGCAGCGATGGCGGCAAGACCTGGACCGCGACGCTGACACCGACGGCAGGTATCACCGACACCAGCAATGTGATTACCCTGCATAACACCGGCTATGCCGATGCGGCCGGCAACACCGGAACGGGAACGACAGATTCGAACAGATATGCCATAGACACCGTTGCACCGACTGCTCCAGCGCTTGTCCTGGAGCAGTCAACGCTGGTCAATGGGCAGCAGGTTTCACCCACAGGCCTGGTTCTTATCTCTGGTTTGGAAGCGGGGGGCAGCTGGCAGTATTCGCTGGACAATGGCGCATCCTGGATCGCAGGCCACGGCGACTCCCTTCAGCTGCCAGGTCCTGGGGCATACAGTCTTTGGGTCCAGCAAAGAGATGCGGCAGGCAATGCATCCGCCGTGGCATCACTCAATGGCATTGTTCAGCCCTTGCTACCTCCAGTCGCACCCGCACCAATCATCTTTGCTGCGAGCGATTCCCTGGGGGGGGCTGGCCTTGCGCCGTTTCAGCCATCGGCGGTGTCTGAGCCTAGTGCGGATTTTCTGCATTCCACATCGGCGTTGCTCAGCTCAAGTTCTTCATCGCAAAGCATGGGAGCACTCAGGCCCGAAGGTTGGTCGGGATATGGAGCGCTTTCGTCCCAATCCCTCGCCGGCTTCAATGAGTGGATCGGCTCGCCTCTTGTAGTACCTTCTGAACCAGTCCGCTTCGGACTTGATGGAAACACCGGTCTTTTCTCTGTCTCGGTCGGGAGAAGCACTCTGGATCTGAAGTCCCTGCTCATCACTCCGGAGAGCCCGTGGGATGCCGCGTCACTCCAGTTCAGTTTCTCCGGTCAGCAGGATCTGCCCAGATGGATTCAGCTGGACCGTCATACAGGCCAACTTTCCATCAATGCGCCCAAGGACCTCAGCACAACGCTTGTGCTGCACATCAAGGTCAGCGATGGAGCGGGACATGAGTCTGTGCGGACTTTCAAACTGGTGGTCGGTGATGCTCCGGCTGCGTCCAGCGCGCCTGCAGGGCGGGCGGGACTGAGCGAGAAGATGGCAAGGGCGGCAAGGCAGCAGGCTGGACACAGGATGTCCATGTATACCCATGGCTGACGAAATGCTGAGTGCGGCGCACGGGGCGGTTGTGCAATGAATGCCCCCATTTCGCCTCAAAGCGTGAATCCGGCGATGCTGCTGCTGGAGCTGGGTCATCGCGCTCGAGCTGCACGCAGCAGCGCTGAACTCCGTTTTTTGCTGGTCAACGATAGTCGCGTGCTGACGCCCTATCGCCAAGCTTGTTTATGGCTGGATAGTGGCGGGGTAATGGCTTTGTCCGGCGTGGTGGAGCCTGACAAAAATACGCCTTATGCCCAGTGGTTGCATGGGGTGTGTCAGTTTCTCCATGCACAGCAATCCATTCAGGTTCGACGCATTGAAGTAGCTCAACTACCTCCCGAGTTGGCAACCTCGTGGAGCGAATGGTTGGGTGCGCATGCGGTATGGGTGCCTTTGTTGAAAGACGCTGAGACGCCTTTTCCTTGCGGTGGACTGCTGCTTTCGGGAGCCCAGGTCTTTGAAGAGCAGCGCTTCCCACTTTTCGCGGAATGGGGTCGTATCTGGTTTCATGCCTACGCTGCATTGCGGGCCGGCCGGCCCGGATTCTGGAAAAAGCCGCTAGCTTCAAGCGCCACCGCCGCGAGCTGGTGGCAAAAGAAGCCCACTTGGATCTTGGGCGGGCTTCTTGTGCTGAGTGCTGTTCCTGTGCATATGAGCGTTCTTGCTCCTGGCGAGCTGGTGGCTGCTCAGCCCGTTGTTCTGAGGGCGCCTTTGGACGGGGTCATCGAGCAAATTCATGTTCAGCCCAATCAAATGGTGCGTAAAGGTGAGCGCCTGTTTGGACTGGATGAAGCGCAGATCGGTAGTCGCCTGGAGGTTGCTCAGCAAGCTTTGTTGACGGCCGAGGCTGAATATCGGCAATCCGCCCAACTGGCCCTGGGTGATGTCCGTTCCAAGGCGCAACTTGCCGCATTGGTGGGGCGCATAGGCGAGAAACGTGCCGAGGTGCAATACCTGAGTGATCAGCGTGATCGCAGCCGGGTTCTGGCACCTGAAGATGGCATGGTTCTGTTTGACTCGCCTACCGAATGGCTAGGCAAGCCCGTGCAGACCGGTGAGCGAGTGATGCGTATCGCCCGACCTCAAGAAGTGGAAATTGAGGCCTGGGTTCCTGTCGGAGACGCCGTTCCATTGAAGGAGGGATCTCCAGTCAAGCTGTATCTGGCGGCCAATCCCATGGCAGGGCTGGAGGGCAAGCTTCGGTATATGGCGTATGACGCCAGTGCCAGACCAGATGGCAGCTACGCCTATCGGATGCGTGCCTCCATGCCGTTCGAGGAGAAGGCTCGCATCGGTCTCAAAGGTACCGCCAAATTGCAGGGGGATTGGGTGCCGTTGGTCTATTGGGTTCTACGCAAACCCTGGGCCGTCCTGCGCCAGTTTATTGCTTGGTGAGTCGACATGAGTACCGCGTGGCCTGCTTTGCGCGAGGAGCTGGATTTGCTCCCCGGTCCTGTGTTGCCTGACGGGCAGCCCAGCTGGACTTTGCACGATCCTGTGCGCAATCTTTTTTTTCAGCTGGACTGGGCCAGCTTTGAGGTGCTCAAACGCTGGCACCTGGGTGCGGCGGAGGCGATTGCCCAAGACGTCATCGAGCACACGACATTGACGCTCCATAAGGAGGACGTGAATGCTCTTTTCCAGTTTGTGCAGCGAAATGATCTGCTGGAACCGCTTCCCAATAGCGCAGGCACCCTGGCTCAGCAGTGGCAGTCCAGACGTTCAAGCTGGATGCAATGGCTGCTCCACAACTACCTGTTCTTCCGGCTTCCGTTGATTAAGCCGGATCGGTGGTTGGAACTCTGGGCTCCACGGCTGGGATTCTTGTTCAGCCGGGCTTTTGCTTGGATAACTGCGCTGGCCCTGCTTGCCGGACTTTGGGGCGTTTCCCGTTCCTGGGGCGAGTTCACGACCACGCTGGTTGATTCGCTGACTTGGCAGGGGGTGCTCGCCTATGGGCTGACGCTGGGGTTTGTCAAAGTACTTCATGAACTGGGGCATGGCTTCACGGCCAAGCGATTTGGATGTCGTGTTCCCACCATGGGAGTCGCGTTCTTGGTGCTATGGCCGGTGGCATACACCGATACCAATGAGGTCTGGAAGCTGACGCGGCGTGACCAGCGCCTCAAGGTGGCCGGCGCCGGTATTGCGACGGAACTGGTCATTGCTGCGTGGGCTTTGCTGGCGTGGGTCTGGCTGCCTGAAGGCTCGCCCAAATCCATGGCCTTCTTGCTGGCCACCACCACGTGGGTCAGTACCTTGGCCGTCAATGCAAGCCCATTCATGCGCTTTGATGGCTACTTTTTGCTGTCGGACTTTCTGCAAATGCCCAATTTGCACTCACGCGCTTTTGCACTTGCGCGTTGGGATTTGAGAGAGAAACTATTCAAGCTCGGCGAACCTCCGCCAGAGTCATTTACCGATGTCAGGCGCCGCGGGCTCATCTTGTTTGCCTGGGCGACCTGGATTTATCGACTGGCTCTGTTTTTGGGTATTGCAGCCTTGGTTTATCACTTCTTTATCAAGGCGCTGGGCATCTTGCTATTCCTGGTGGAAATTGTGTGGTTCATCGCCAAGCCCCTTTGGTCCGAGATCTCCGCGTGGTACATGCGTCGACCTCAGATTCTCCGCAGTCGAAGAGCACGTTGGAATGCCACCGGGGCAATCGTGCTTATCGCGCTCTGCTGGCTGCCGCTGCCCGCTCCGATTCGAACGGAGGGTATTTTGCAATCCGCCGAGATATGGCCGCTGCATGCATTGGAAGCATCGCAACTGCAGCAGCAACTGCTGGGCGATATGCACCGAGCTGAAGTCAGTACTCCCGTCTTTACGCTTGACTCTCCGGCTCTTAAGGTTGCTCAAGCTCAGAGCGATGCACAACGGACACAGTATTTGCAGCAAATGACGGCTGCAGGTTTTGACTCGGAGCTGCGCCGAGATTGGCAGGTGCTGCAGGAGCGTCAATTGCAAGCGGCGACTCAACAGCTGGCGGTAGAAACCGAAGCCAGTCGCTATCGGCTCAATGCCTCGGGTGCGGGCGTGCTGCGAGACGTTGATCCGGATCTCCGACCAGGAGACTGGCTGGCCCGCAATGAACTGCTGGGCAGGGTGGTGAGCCGCGATCGGCTGGAGGTTCTTGCCTATGTTCAGGAAGAAGATGTTCAGCGCATCAGCGTTGGCGATAGCGCGATTTTTATCGCCGATGCCGGAGTGGGGCCGGTACTGGATTTGACGGTGCGCAGCGTTGATCAAGATGCAAGCCGCACACTCCCGGAAGCTGCTCTGTCTACGGCGGCCGGAGGCAATATTCAGGTCAGAAGCATGCAGGGCACCCTATACCCGGAACGTCCGGTCTACAGAGTGGTGTTGGACGCAGCTATGCCACATTCAGGAGAAACTATTCTGCAACACCGCTGGCGAGGCAAAGTCAGCATTCGTGGCCGTTGGGAAGCTGCTGCATCGCAGTTTGTAAACACGGCAGCGAGCGTCTTTTGGAGAGAGGCCGGTTTTTAGTTTCAGTGAATGACTGCGAAGAGTCGTATCGCGGCTGTCGCAGGCGAATCGCCCAGGCTTATCTGGGCACTTTTGAGCCGTTGTGTTGACTGCCTGGGGGCAGTCCACACCGCAGTGTTCTTTCCTCATCGCTCGTGCGCGACAGCATTCAGATTTCGATCAGCCTCGCTGTGACTGCTTCGATCGTCGTGAATCCGGATCGATATCTATCTTCCCTTCGGGACGCTCGTGTGGTGGCTATCGGTGCAGCGCTGGCCGATGGGAAGTGTCCTGGCAGGTCTGGTGGTGCAGATGGCATTCGAATCCGGGAAATAGCGACACCTTGCTAGTATTTACCGATGCCCCAGACAAGCTACAAGGCGAAAACCTATTGGATGCAGTACCAATCCTTTTTCCCGGCACATGCGCGAGTAACCGTTGCCAACGGCCCGAATGAGGAGTGGCTACCCTGGAGAGGGGCATCGATCCATGTTGATCGCTTCCCATGCGTTGCATCACCGCTGACAGTGATCGTAGTGCATGGAGGTGGAGGATATGGCCGGCTATTCGCGCCGATTGGCAAGCTGCTGTACGACGCCGGCTACGAGGTAGTCGCCCCGGATTTACCGGGATATGGATTGAGTCAGGCGCCCGCTTCACTGGTTACTTACGAGGCTTGGACCGACTTGCTATGCGATATGGCTGCCATCGAATACCGGAATACTGGGCGGCGCGTGGTATTGTGCGGCGGAAGCCTTGGTGGCTATCTGGCTTACCTGTGCGCGGCGAGGATGGGGGGCGGCCCGATTGCCGGCGTGATCGCCACAACCCTTGCGGATCCGCGCACGCCGCTGGTAAAGCGACAGTTTGCCCGTAATGCGCTGGTGCGCCACGTCATGCTACCCCTGTTGCCCTTCTGCGCCGCTTTGATCGGCAGACTGAGACTGCCCGTGAAGTGGTTTACCAAAATGGGCGCGATGTCCAACGATCCATTGCTGAATCGGCTTGTTGCCGAGGATCCTTACGGCGGTGGCGTACGGGTGCCGGTCAGTTTCATGCAGTCGATTTTCGCCGCACGGCCAGACATGGAACCCGAGGACTTCGACCTCTGTCCTCTGCTGCTGGCGCACCCGGAAAACGATCGCTGGGCGGATTTCGAATCGAGCCGGCAGTTCTTTGACCGAATCAAGGGCGAGAAGAGATTGGTGATGCTGGAAAACTGCGGTCACTTTCCGGTGGAGGCGCCAGGCTTGGCGCAACTGGAGCAAGCTTCGATCCGATTCCTGCAACAGATTGCGCGCGTGACCGCGTGACATCGGTTTGTGGTGGCTAGGTCTGCGGTGCATGACGGTGGCGTGTCATGGCTCCGCCCTTCTGTCCGAGAAGATCAGGAGACTGAAACCTGCGAGCACGCAGACAGCAATGCCGCTGTAGAGCATGATGCTGAATCGTGCATGAGCGCCGCGCGGCCTGTCACCGCCAGCGTCTCCAGGGGCGACATCACCAATCCATTTCTCAGACGTCAATCGATGAAACTGCCCGCTCAAATATTATTTGCAGGTGCGACTTTGTGTAAATAGCGTTGCTGCCGAGCGCTTTTACGGCCTGCGTGTCCGATGCTAAATTTGCGGCGCTTTCGGCTGTTTGACGGGCGTCAAGAAAAGCTTGATCTGCGCAGCGCCGCCGCAGCTGCCGAGAATGGCCGTTTTTGTCACGCGCTTGTCCCTTGGCGCGCAGAGGGGCCCCGCATAATCGCTGGCAATCCGGATCGGCAGCGTCGGTCCGGCCGGACAACGATTCAAGGAGCAACTGACAATGGATACCGCCTCGACCGCCGAATTGCCCGATGTGATTGCCGAAGTGCGCGGCAAGCTGGGCATGATCACGCTCAATCGCCCCAAGGCGCTCAATGCCCTGTCCCTGGCCATGGTGCGCGATCTGCTGGCCACGCTGCTGGCCTGGCAAAAGGACGAGTCCATCCTCGGGGTGGCCATTCGCGGCAGCAACCGCGACGGCGTGTTCGGCGCTTTCTGCGCGGGCGGCGACATCCGGTTTCTGCACGCTGCGGGCAGCGGCGGCAACCCGCAGCTCGAGGACTTCTTTACCGAGGAGTACGCGCTCAATCATCTGATCCACCACTTCGGCAAGCCCTATATCGCTTTCATGGACGGCATCGTCATGGGCGGAGGCATGGGCATCAGCCAGGGCGGCTCGCTGCGCATCGTGACCGAGCGCACCAAGATGGCCATGCCCGAGACGGCCATAGGCTTGTTCCCCGATGTGGGCGGTGGCTATTTCCTCTCGCGCTGCCCCGGTGCCGTGGGCGAGTGGCTGGCGCTGAGCGGCGACACCATAGGTGCCGGCGATGCCCTGGCCTTTGGTCTGGCCGACGGCTGCATGCCTGCCGAACAACAGGCGGAACTATGGGAAACCCTGGCGACCACGGATTTTGCGAATGTGGAGGCGCTCAATGCCGTGGTGCGCTCCCGCTTTGTGGCCGTGGAGTCCAAAAGTGCCGCGCACCGCGCCGAAATCGACCGCTGCTTTGCGCAGCCCACGGTGGCCGCCATCGAGCAGGCCCTGGACGCCGGCAGCGACTGGGCCAGGGCCGTGGCAGCGACGCTGCGCAAGCGCTCTCCGCTGATGCTGCATGTGGTGCTGGAGCAGATTCGTCGCGCCCGCCGGATGACGCTGTCCGAGGACCTGCGCATGGAGCGCGACATGGTGCGCCACTGCTTCTATCTGCGCCCGGGCCAGAGCGAAACCCTGGAAGGCATTCGCGCCCTGGCCGTGGACAAGGACCACAGCCCGCGCTGGAATCCTGCGCGCATCGAGGAGGTCGGCGACGCGCAGTGGCTGGCATTCTTCGACAGCCCCTGGCCCGCGTATTCCCATCCGCTGGCCATGCTCAAAGACTGATAGGGGTCGGCGCCCGGGTCAGGCTCGAATCGAGTCCGGTTCACCGGGCTTTATTTTTGATAGCTGCCGGCGCTTGTAGAATAAGGACTTCAGGCTTTTGGAGTCCAAGGAATAGAACCGTAGACGGTTTCGCCGCATGGCCTGCCCGGCCGGCGCGGGTCGCAGCTCAGGCGCGAGGCTGCAGATCGGCAACAGCCTGGGCCAGCAGGGCGATGGATAGCGGCGCGCAGCCCTCGGCATCGTTGCTGATGGTCACAAAAGCCGGCTGGCCCGCGCCCGTGATGCCGGCAATGGTGCGCGCCAGCAGTCCGCGCGTGTGTCTGTCCTCGCTGCGGATTTCGCCGAAGGGTTCGTGCTTTTTCTGCGCATCGGGATAGCCGTAGGCGCCGAAGACGCGGTTCAGATTCCAGCGGCAGACCAGGGGGCCTGGCCATAGCGCGCGCAGTATGGGCAGCTGTTCCTCTATGGGCGGCATCTTGCCGTGCAGGCCCAGGCAGTAGGTTGCGCCATGGGCCTTGAGGGTTTCGGCCAGGGAGGGGCCGAGCAATTCCGGGTCGCGCAGCTCCACGGCCACAATCACCTGCGGATGTTTGGCCAGAGCCTGGCGCACGGCGGCCAGCATCCGGCCCAGCTTATCGAACACCAAGCTGGGGCGGCTCAGCAGCCCCCAGGGCAGGGGGCTGAGCTGAAAGACCAGCACGCCGAGCTTGTCGCCCAGGCCTTCGAGCGTGGGCTCGACAAAATGCTCGACGGCCAGGCGCGGGTCCAGAAACGCGGGATTGGGCTCGCGCGGCTTGCCTTCCTCGCTGCGCACCTGGGCGTCGGTGATGCCGGCCGGGCACTTGACGACAAAGCGAAAGTCCGCATCCACCTGGGCGGCAAACGCCGCGTATTGGCTGGCCGTGAGCGGACGCCAGAAGGTGCGGTCCACGCAGACGGTGCGCAGCAGCGGATGGCGGTGATAGGCGGTCAGGCCTTTCTTGGCGAGCGCGCTGCTGTCGTAGGCCCCGTCCCAGACCAGTCCCTCCCAGCCCGGGTAGGACCAGGTGGAGACGCCCAGGCGCAGCCCGGCCGGCAGCTGCGCGGCCAGTTCCAGGTGCTGATCGGCAGCAGGGGCCAGGGCGACATCGCCACGCCGGGGCTTGCGCACGGCCGCAGGTTCGTCGTCGCCCGCCGGTGCCGGTGGGGGCTGTCCCGCGCCTGCCGAGGGCGGCGGCAGCTCGTCGGCAAAAAAATCGTCCTGGAACATATCTGACATGGCTGGAGAGATTTTAATGAAATCGGCCTTTTCTGCTTATTCGGCAAGCGGTCTTAGCTATGGAAACCATAGTTTTTAAGCATCTGTTGCACTTCCCCGGGGCATGGAGGCCGGTGGGGCCGCATGGCTATGGCAAACTCATTGGCTTTCTGTGTTGAACGCCGTGGGGCGAGTATCGAATGCAAAAAATCATTGCTCAGATTGCCGGGGAACTGAATGTCAAGCCGCAGCAGGTGAGTGCTGCGGTGGAACTGCTGGACGGCGGCGCCACGGTGCCGTTTGTGGCGCGTTATCGCAAGGAAGCCACGGGCGGTCTCGATGACACGCAGCTGCGCACGCTGGACGAGCGCCTGACCTATCTGCGCGAGCTTGAAGACCGTCGCGAGACCGTGCTCAAGGCCATCGACGAGCAGGGCAAGCTGACCGATGCGCTGCGTCTGGCGATTGCCGGTGCTCCCACCAAGCAGGAGCTGGAAGACATTTATCTGCCGTTCAAGCAGAAGCGCCGCACCAAGGGCCAGATCGCCAAGGAGTTCGGCATCGAACCTCTGGCCGACAAGCTGTTTGCCGACCCCACGCTGGACCCGCACAAGGAGGCCGAAGCCTTCTGTCGGCCCGCCACCACCCTGGACGACGGCAAGCCCGGCCCCGATTTCTCGACCACGTTTGCCGTGCTTGACGGCGTGCGCGACATCCTCTCCGAGCGCTGGGCCGAAGACCCGGCCCTGGTGCAGAAGCTGCGCGAATGGCTGTGGGACGAGGGCCTGCTCAAGTCCAAGAAGGTCGAGTCCAAGAACGAGAACGACCCCGAGGTCGCCAAGTTCCGCGACTACTTCGAGTACGACGAACCCATAGGCCGCGTGCCCTCGCACCGCGCGCTGGCCGTGTTCCGCGGCCGTGCGCTGGAAATCCTCGAAGCCAAGCTGGTGCTGCCCATCGAGCCCGAGCCCGGCCAGCCCAGCCTGGCCGAAGGCAAGATCGCGCTGCACCTGGGCTGGAGCCATGCCAAGCGTGCGGCCGACGACCTGATCCGCAAATGCGTGGCCTGGACCTGGCGCGTCAAGCTCAGCCTCTCGACCGAGCGCGACCTGTTTTCGCGCCTGCGCGAAGATGCCGAGAAGGTGGCCATCAAGGTCTTTGGCGACAATCTGCGGGACCTTCTGCTGGCCGCACCCGCGGGCCAGCGCGCCGTGATCGGCCTGGACCCTGGCATCCGCACCGGCGTGAAGGTGGCCGTGGTGGACAGCACCGGCAAGCTGGTGGACACCACTACGATCTACCCGCACGAGCCGCGCCGCGACTGGGACGGCTCACTGGCTGTGCTCGCGCGCCTGGTGGAAAAGCACAATATCAATCTGATCGCCATCGGCAACGGCACGGCCAGCCGCGAGACCGACAAGCTGGCGGCCGACCTGATCAAGATCGCCACCAAGGCCGACAAGAAAATCGAAAAGGTGGTGGTCAGCGAGGCCGGCGCCTCGGTGTACTCGGCCAGCGAATTCGCGGCCCAGGAAATGCCCGATATCGATGTGAGCCTGCGCGGTGCGGCATCGATCGCGCGCCGCCTGCAGGACCCGTTGGCCGAGCTGGTCAAGATCGACCCCAAGAGCATAGGCGTGGGCCAGTACCAGCACGACGTGAACCAGAGCGAGCTGGCGCGCCAGCTCGATGCCGTGGTCGAGGACTGCGTGAACTCCGTGGGCGTGGACCTGAACACGGCCTCGGCGCCGCTGCTGTCGCGCGTCTCGGGCCTCTCCGGTTCGGTGGCCAAGTCGGTGGTGCGCTGGCGCGACGCCAACGGCTCGTTCAGGAACCGCAAGCAGCTGATGGAAGTGGCCGGCCTGGGCGCCAAGACCTTCGAGCAGGCGGCGGGTTTTCTGCGCATCCGCGGCGGCGACAACCCTCTGGACCTGACGGGCGTGCACCCCGAGACCTATCCGGTGGTGGAGCAGATCATCGTCAAGACCGGCAAGCCCATAGACCAGATCATGGGCCGCGGCGAGGTGCTCAAAAGCCTCAAGCCCGAGCAGTTTGCCGACGACAAATTCGGCGCCGTGACCATCAAGGACATCCTGGGCGAACTCGAAAAGCCGGGCCGTGATCCGCGCCCCGACTTCGTGGTGGCGCGCTTCAACGACGGGGTGGAAGACATCAAGGACCTCAAGGAAGGTATGACGCTGGAGGGCACGGTGAGCAACGTGGCCCAGTTCGGCGCCTTCGTGGACCTGGGCGTGCACCAGGACGGCCTGGTCCATGTGAGCCAGATGAGCCACAAGTTCGTCGAGGACGCGCGCGAGGTGGTCAAGACCGGCCAGATCGTCAAGGTCAAGGTGCTGGAGGTCGATGTGGAGCGCAAGCGCATCAGCCTGACCATGAAGCTCGATGCAGCGCCCGCGCGCCGCGACGGCCCGCGCGACAACCGCTTCGAGGGTGCTGGCCGCGGCAACCGTGGCGGCTATGCGCAGCCGCAGCGTGGCAACCAGCCCACACAGCAGGGCGCGATGGCATCGGCCTTTGCCAAGTTGCAGGGCCTCAAGAAATAATCTCCTTCGGGCCGCCATCCAATAGAGCTACAGGCGGCTTTTGAGGGAGACAGAATGCGCAAGACCAGAGGCAGGGTGTTGCCGGTGATGGGTGTGGCCCTGCTGGTCGTGTTCATCGGGGCGAAGATGGGTTCACGCGGCTGGCTGTCGCTGGACCGCGCCCGGCACCAGACCCAGCAGCCGGCCCCCCTGGTCTGGCCACCGGCTCTGGCGGCCGCGGATGACGGGCTCTGCCATACCGTCAGGCTCACTCTGGCCCAGGTGGACAAGGCCCAGGAGCAGGGCTTGGCGATAGACCAGGGCCGACGCTGCATCACACGCGCGGCCATGGCCGAGCATGAGACTGCAAGCGCCAGACAGGCCGCGGCCAGGCAGCAGCGGGCCGCGCTGCAGGCCGAGCAGGCGGGGATCGAACAGGCCGTGGAGCAGCAGATTGCGAGCGGCACCATAGGCTTGCAGAACCTGATGCAGGCCAGGGCCGGCAGGAACACCGAGATCGCCGCGGCCCTGCTGCCGGGCGCGCGTGCGGCCATCAAGCCCATGCCGGTGCCGCCGGCAAGGCAGTTCGTGCCCATGGTTTACCAGAGCGGTGCTCTGAGGCTCAGGGCTTTTGTGACGCCCGACCCCGGCGACGGCAGCAAGCAGCCACTGATGGTCTGGCTCACCGGGGGCGATACCAACAGCCTGGGCGAGTTCTGGACCGAGGGCGATGCCGCCAACGACCAGAGCGCCAGCGCTTTTCGCAAGGCCGGCATGGTCATGCTGTTCCCCGCGCTGCGCGGCGGCAATGACAACCCGGGCCAGCGCGAATACTTCTGGGGCGAGGTCCAGGACGTGGCGGCCGCCATGCTGCAGGCCGCGCAACTGCCCTATGTCGATGCCTCGCGCATCTATCTGGGCGGCCACAGCACGGGGGCGACCTTGGCACTGCTCGCGGCGGCGGCCGGTCTGCCGGTGCAGGGGGTGTTTGCCTTCGGTCCCGTGGACGACGTGGGCGGCTACGACTGGCCCGTGAAATGGAGTCTGCTGCCGCCCGAGGAGAAGCGGCTGCGCTCGCCGCTGTACTGGCTGCATGCCGTCAAGAGTCCGACCTGGATCATCGAGGGCAGCCGCCGGCCCGGCAATATCAACAGCCTGGACAGGCTTTGCGCCGCACCCAGGTCGCAGCAGGTGCATTGCGTCTCGGTACAGGGTGCGGATCACTTTTCCGTGCTACAACCGCTGACACGCAGGATTGCCGGCCAGCTGGTCATGGGCCGGCCGCTGCAATTGCAAAGAGATGAGAAACTGTAGGCCGCAGAGCCTGGGTCAGGTCCGGAAGAGGGCCGGCCGGGCGCCGGGCCACGCACGCAAATGAGTCGCGCCAAACCTTTGAACCTGTCCACCCTGTTGGAGTCGCAGTCCGCGCTGCCCAGCCAGCCGCGCGCCGTGGCTTTGCTGTCCAGCGAGCTGCACAAGCCCGAGCCGCATCTGCGCAGTCTGGCCCAGCTGTTCTCCACGGACCCGGTGCTGACGGCGCGCCTGCTGTGCGCCGCCAACGGTCCCGCACATCTGATGCCCCAGCGCGTGCACAGCATTCCCGAGGCCCTGGTGGTGCTGGCTCCCGGCCAGCTGCGCCAGCTGGTGCAGAAAGCCAGGCCCGGCGCGGGCACGCAGACCGCGGCCAGCTGGAGTCTGGCGGCTTTCTGGAACTACAGCCTGGACACGGCCCGCATGGCGCGCGCTCTGGCCATGTCGGTGCAGGCCAATGCCTCGGCCGCCTATGCCTTGGGGCTGATGCACGGCATGGGCGAGCTGCTGCTGCACTGCGCCGACCCGGAAACCTGCGGCCGCCTGGCCGAGCTGCTGGAGCCCGTACACCCGCGGCGTGCGCAGGTGGAGATGCAGCTGCTTGGCTACTGCTCGGCCCAGATCTGCGCCGGCCTGGCGCGGCAGTGGAACTTTCCCGCAGCCCTGACCGACGCCATGCAGTTCATGCATACGCCGCTGGAGCAACCCCAGTTCGAGCCTCTGACCGGCGTGCTGCATCTGGCCATGTGGCGAGCCTCCACCCGTGCGCTGAACTGGAGCGACAAACGCCTGGCCGTTTCCTTTCCCGCCGAGGTGGGGCTGGCCCTGGGCATGGATATAGACATGGTGCTGCGCCAGGCCTCCATAGACTGGCACGCGGGCGGCGAGCTGGATCTGGCGCTCTGAGCTCCCGCCATGCATGGCCGGACCTGGTCCGCGCGTGCGACATGCGGGGTCCAGCGATATCGGCACAATGACGTCATGATCTCTTCGCAGCACGTCTTGCGCCTTTATGCGGGCCCCAAGGCCCTGGCCCATATTCGCCGGCACGGCCTGGCGCCCGAGGCCGTGCGCGTGATCCCGGCGGCTGCGGGCGGCCCCAAGGGGCTGATTCTGGGGCCGCTGGACCGTTTCATCTTCGGGCAGTGGCTGGCCCGCAGCGATCAGCCCGTGGATCTGGTCGGCGCCTCCATAGGCGCCTGGCGCATGGCCACGGCCTGTCTGCATCATCCGCTGCAGGCCTTCGAGCGGCTGGAGCGCGACTATATCGCCCAGCGTTTCGATCCGCCCGCGGGGCATAAGCGCACGCCTGCCTGGCTGGTGAGCCAGCGTTTTGCGCAAAGCCTGCAGGATTTCTATGGCGGGCGCGTGGCCGAGGTCCTGGCTCATCCGCGCTACCGCCTGCATGTGATCGCGGCGCGCGGCCGACGGCTGCTGGCGCGCGAGTCGCGCTGGCGCACGCCGCTGGGTTATCTGGGCGCGTTTGCCAGCAATGCCGTTCATCGCCCGGCCCTGGGGCGCTGGCTGGAGCGCGTGGTGTTTTCCACGGGCGAGGCCCAGGCCCTGCACCCCATGCCGTTTGGCTGCGGCGACCTGCGCACCCGCCAGGTGGCGCTGACCGAAAGCAACTTCATGGACGCCGTGCGCGCCAGCTGCTCGATTCCCTTCGTGCTGCAGGCCGTGCACGATATTCAAGGCGCGCCGCGTGGTGCCTATTGGGATGGCGGCATCACCGACTATCACCTGCATCTGGACTACCTGGCCTCGCGCTCGCTGCCTCAGGACGGAGAGGGCATCGTGCTGTACCCGCATTTCCAGAAGGCCGTGGTGCCGGGCTGGCTGGACAAGGCGCTGCGCTGGCGCCACGGGAGCAGCCGGTTTCTGGACTCCATGCTGGTGCTGGCACCCGATCCCGCCTGGGTGGCCGGGCTGCCGCACGGCAAGCTGCCCGACCGCCATGATTTTGTGGACTATGGCGCCGACCATGGGGCGCGCTCCCGGGCCTGGACCGCAGCCACGGCGGCCAGCCGCCGGCTGGCGGACGAGTTTGCACAATGGCTAGAGAAGCCCGATCCTGCAAGAGTGGAGCCGCTTTGACGTTCAGATGCCCTCAGTTTCGATAGCTGCCAGCGCTCTGTTGACAAGGGATTTAGCTGTGAAAACCTTGGGATACGAATGAATACAGGCGTCGGCAGCTATCAATCCATGATGTTGCCATTCGCGGCCGAGGCCGACGGCGCTGGCGGCCGGCCGCATTACCAGGCGTTCCGATAGTGGAGGGGCCTCGCGCAGCGCCGAAAACAGTTATGCAAGGTAGTCCATGTCTTTGAACGATGATTCCGCGCCTCGGGGCTGCAACCCGGGCTCCCTACAGGGGCCGGACGCCGCCGGGGCTGCGCTGGAGATCGAGCCGGCCCCGCCACTGGCGCAGCCGGCAGCTGGCTTCAGGGAGGCGCGCGAGCGCAGCGGCGGCGTGCAGCTTGAGAGCATGGTCCCGGCCCTGCGTTTGCTGATCGGGCTGATGATTGCCAGCATCGTGATTGCGGCGCTGTACTTCGGGCGCGAGATGCTGATTCCGCTGGCCCTGGCCTCGCTGCTGGGCTTTCTGCTCGATCCGGCCGTATCGCGGCTCAAGCGCTGGGGCCTGCCGCGCATGGCCGCGGCCATCGTGGTGGTGGCGATCGCGCTGGGCGCGCTGGGCGGCCTGGCCATGTATCTGGGCAGTCAGGTGCAGCAGCTCAGCGCCGACCTGCCGACCTATCAGTCCACGATCCGTGGCAAGCTGCGCAGCCTGCGCAAGAACGCCAACATGCCCAGCGCCTGGGACGGCGTGCTCAAGACCTATGACACCGTCGAAAAAGAGATGGAGCGCGGCAGCCAGCCGCGGGGCAATGTGCAGAAGGTGGAGGTGCAGTCGCCGGCCCCCAGGCCGACCACGCAGATGCTGCAGTGGCTGGGCCGTATTGCCGAGCCCGTGACCACGGCCGGCATCGTGCTGCTGTTCGTGATCCTGATCCTGCTGGACCGCGACGAGCTGCGCGACCGCCTGCTGCGCCTCATGGGCGGCAATCTGTATATGGCCACCGGTGCGCTGGACGAGGCTTCCGAGCGCATAGGCAAATACCTGCGCATGCAGTTCATCGTCAATGTCAGCTATGGCGTGCCGCTGGCCGCGGGGCTGTGGTTCATAGGCGTGCCCGGCGCCATGCTGTGGGGCGCGCTGGGCGCCATCATGCGTTTTGTGCCCTATGTGGGGCCGCTGATGTCGGCACTGTTCCCGCTGGTGCTGGCCTTTGCGGTCGACCCGGGCTGGGACATGTTCTTGCTCACGCTGGGGCTCATCCTGCTGCTGGAGCTGATCAGCAACAATGTGCTCGAGCCCTGGCTTTATGGCTCCAGCACGGGCCTGTCGGCGCTGTCCATCATCGTGGCGGCCACGTTCTGGACCGCGCTGTGGGGGCCTCTGGGCTTGATTTTGTCCACGCCGCTCACGGTCTGCCTGCTGGTGCTGGGGCGCAATATTCCGGCGCTGAAGTTCATGGAGGTGCTGCTGGGCAGCGCGCCCGTGCTGGGGCCGCAGCAGCGCCTGTACCAGCGCCTGCTGGCCGACGATCTGGATGCCGCCATAGGCCTGGCCGTGGCCGGCGTGCAGGCCAGGCTGCCCTCCAGGCCCGCGTCGCAGGATCGCGCCCTGGCCGTGAGCGGTTTTTACGACGAGGTCGGCATTCCCGCGCTGCGCATCGCTGCCCAGCAGCATCTGGAGTTTGCGACCGCCGAGCACAGGCTGAGGCTGTCCAGCGGCATGGACGCGGTGATCGAGGAGCTGCAGGAGCATTACGCGGCGCCCGGCGGCGCTGCCGGCGGCCGCGCCCAGCGCCGCCTGCGCATTCACAGCGCGGGCGTGCGCTGGGAGGTGGATGCGCTGGCGGCGGCCATGGTGGCGCATGCCGAGAGCCTGCATGGCCATGTGGTCAGCAGCTCGGACTGGGCGCTGGCGACGGAGGCCACGCTGATGTCACGCAGCGGCAATCCCCTGCCCGCCGATCATGAATGGATGAAAGCCATGCAGCAGGCGGATCTGCTGGTGCTGTCCAGCTTCAACCCCCAGCCGCAGAGCATGGCGCGGCGCATCCTGCGCCGCATCCGCCGCCATTGGCCGCGCGTGAACGTGGTGCTGGCGCTGTGGAACGCGCCCGCCGTGGCCGCGGACCCCGAATTTGCGGCCGCCTGCGGAGCCCAGGCCTGCGTGAGCAGCCTGCATGAGTTGCAGCTGTGGGTGGATGCGATGCAGGTCGAGGAGCTCAGCGATGGTGTGATCGCAGCCCCCGTGCCCGCCGAGGATGAGCTGCGCGTCGCGGCCCTGCACGCCAGCGGCGCGCTGGATGCGGCGCTGGCGCCGCTGTACCGCGAGACCGCGCAGCAGGCGGTGAATGTCTTCAACACGCGCTGGGCCCAGGTCTCCTGGGTGGATGCGGACCGGGTCTATGCGCCGGGCAGCCTGCTGATGCCCCAGGGCCAGGAAAGCGCCAGCCTGGCGCGCGCGCAAAGCATCTGCTCCTATGTGGTCCATGGCCGCGAAGCCATCATGATCGCCGACTTGGCGCGCGACCCGCGCTTTGCGGCCAATCCCGGCCTGCAGGAGCTGCAGCTGCGCTTTTATGCGGCCGCGCCCCTGGTGGACAGAAAAGGCCATGTGCTGGGCTGCCTGTCCATCATGGATGACCAGCCGCGCCATATGTCCGCCGACGACATGGCCTTGCTGGCCGCCATGGCCCATCAGCTCATGGACAGCATCCGCGAGGCGCGCAAGCAGGCGGGCATGGGCTGAGCAGGCATGTCCATGTGCGGGGCAGGCAGGCGTTAGGCCCTAGAGCGTGTCGAGATCGTCGACACGCTCTTATAGCGAGCCGGCGAGCAGCTGCTCGTAGTCCTGGGGCGAGGCCGGCCGCGGATTGCTTGCATGGCAGTGGTCCTTGAGTGCTCCGGCGATCACGGCTTCGAACTGCGCGCGCTCCACGCCCATGGCCGCCAGGCCCGAGGGCAGGCCCAGGCGGGCGTTCATGTCGCGAATCGCCGCGGGAATGTCGCTGCCGCTGGCCAGCCCCATGGCGTGGGCCATGCGGTTCAGGCGGTTCTCGCGGCGCACGCTGTCGGCCTCGGCATTGAAGCTCACCACGGCGGGCAGAAACATGGCGTTCAGCGTGCCGTGGTGCAGGCGCGGGTTGATGCCGCCCAGGCTGTGGCTCAGGCTATGCACGCAGCCCAGGCCCTTCTGGAAGGCCATGGCGCCCTGCATGCTGGCGCTCATCAGCTGGCGCCGGGCTTCGCCGTCGCTGCCCTGGCGCGTGGCGCGCTCGATATGGGCCCAGCCGCGCGTCAGTCCTTCGAGCGCAATGCCGTCGGCCGGCGGGTTGAAGGCCGAGGCCATGAAGGTTTCCATGCAGTGGGCAATCGCATCCATGCCCGTGGCAGCCGTCAGCAGCGGCGGCAGGCCGTAGGTCAGCTCGGGGTCGCAGATGGCCGCCCTGGGCACCAGATGCCAGCTGTGAAAGCCCAGCTTGCGATGGTCGTCAACGATGATGATGGCGCCGCGCGCCACCTCGCTGCCCGTGCCGCTGGTGGTGGGCACGGCGATCAGCGGGGCTACATGCGCGCCGATGCGCGGCGAGCCGCCTTCTATGGTGGCGTAATAGGACAGCGGCCCTTCGTGCGTGGCGGCGATGGCCACGCCCTTGGCGCAGTCGATGGCGCTGCCGCCGCCCACGGCGATCAGGCCGTCGCAGCCCTGGGTCCGGTAGATCCCCGCGGCGGCGCGCACGGCAGCTTCCGTGGGGTTGGACGGGGTCTGGTCAAACACCGCATGCGGCAGGCCACCGAGCGCATCGACGGCTTTCTGCAAAATGCCTGCGGCCTTGACGCCGGGGTCGCTCACGATCAAGGGCTTGGCGATGCCCACGCGCTCGCATTCCTGGCGCAGCAGCTGGATGGCGCCGAAGTCAAACTGGATCTGGGTGACGTAATTGATAAAGGCCATGGCTTGCTCGGGGAGGTGAATGCCAAAGAATCTAGAAGTCTCATGCTGCAGTGCAAAGAAAGCAAACCCTGAGGCACCCGGCATTTCGTCGCGCCGGGGACAGGCTTGGTATTCTGGGTAAATAAAGTCGTAAACTCGAAAATAAAGTCGTAAACAGCGACCTAGCATTCATGCGGGTTTGCGGGGGATGGTGGTGAAGAACTAAAGTCGTAAACTCGTCGCCCCCTGAAAAAGCGCTCCAATGGAGCGCTTTTTTTGATTGAACTGGATTGCCTTCAGGTCGCTAGTGCTGCGGTTCAGCGCACATCCAAATTGAGCTCACAAGGGAACTGGTTGTTGCCCCTTATTTGATCGCCCCTGAGGGGCGCGGCAGCAATCGAATACGAAGGGACTTTCCTAGTCCAGCGCTGATGCTCGAAGTTCAGCATGGATGTCCGGAAGTTCTATCGGAATTCGACTGGAGAATGCCATGACTGAACTGACTCATGGGCCCATCGTGCGAGTGGGCGTTGATCTTTCCAAGCGTCTCTACCAAGTCCACGCAGTGGATCAGTGGGGTCACCTGGTATTGGCTAAATCCCTGTCTCCCGAGCGCTTTTATGCATGGTGCGCCATTTTGCCGCAAGGCTGCCTGGTGGTCACCGAAGCCTGCGGCGGCTCGCACCATGTGGCAAGGCAGTTGCAGGCCATCGGTCTGGATGCTCGGCTGATTGCGGCGCACTTCGTCACGCCTTATCGGATGGCCGGCAAGAGTGGCAAGAACGACGCCAATGATGCGGCGGCGATCTGCGAAGCCGCCAGTCGGCCCCACATGCACTTTGTTCCCATCAAGAGCGCTGCGCAGCAAGGGCAACTGGTGGTGCATCGTTTGCGCGAAGGCTACAAGCAAGAACGTAATGCGTGCACCAATCGTATTCGGGGTCTGCTCACCGAGTTCGGTCTGGTGTTCCCACAGCGCCCGGAGACGTTGCGCAAGGTGTTGGATGAAGTGCTCGAAGACGCGAGCAATGAACTGCCTGGCATGGTGCGCCTGGCTTTGGAGCAGGCGCTGCTGCACTGGATTGATCTGGATATTCAGATCGCCTGGTGCGATGAGCGCATCGAGGTCCACCTTCGCAGCGATGAACGCGTCCAACGCGCCGCGCAGTTGCAGGGCATCGGCCCCATCACGGCCTCGGCACTGGTGGCTACCGTGGGGGAGTTCCAGCAGTTCCGCAGTGCCAAGCAATTCGGTGCCTAGCTGGGTCTGGTGCCCAGCCAGAACTCCAGCGGAGGTAAAACCAGCCTCGGCAATATCACCAAACGCGGCGATGATTACCTGCGCACCTTGCTGATTCAGGGGGCCAAGTCCGCTGTCAACACAGCGGCCATCCGCAACATCCTCAAGGGCGCGCGGGCGCTGAACAACAACGAGCCTTTTCCGGGCGAGCGCCTGCTGCATCGGGTGCTTGGCAAAAGCTACTACGCCCATGTGCTGCCGCCGCTGCCTGAAAACGAGGAGACGCTGCGCGAGCGTGCCGAGACGGAGCTGTCTGCGCTGCTGGGCAAAGGCAGCCAGGCACTGGTGGCGGCCTCGGGCTGGCTGGCGCGCTGGAGCGAAGGCCTGCGCGATAGATCCAAGTAACGGTGGACTGCCCCGAGTCAGGTAGACAACTCCCGGCCTCAAGCCCGGGGGCACTCAAGCGTCTAGGGACAGTCCACTCTGAGCGATCGCCCAGGACCGGATTCACATGGACTGAATCTGTGGGCGGAAAGCTGGGAGGTCGGCGCTATCAAGCTCCGTCAGCACACCGCGTGTGCCGGTGTCAAGCTAGCCAAGGATGCTGGGCTATGGGGGCTTATAAGTGTCTGTTTCCATTGAACCTGAATTGTGTTTGCGGCTTTGGTTCAACACGTCACTGCAAGTGATGCCGCGGAAGGCGCATGAATGCCAGGCCCGGGTTTGCGACTTTATTGACCCGGAATAATTTGCGGCGGCCGTGTGCAGACTTGCGCTTCGCGCCCCACAATGCCAGCCTGTGTTTTTGACAGGAATCAAACCCGACCATGTCTGCTGTTCACCAGGCCTTGCCCGCGAGTCTGACGCCCTCGATGCGCGACGTGCTGCGCCGCATGGAGCGCGCGGCGCGCACGCCTCTTTATCAGCTGGGCGCTGCCGGAGCCAGGGCCACCTATGAGGCCGGCGCCGGCGTGCTCGAGATTCCGCGGCAGGATTTGCCGCGCGTGGAGGAGCTGCTGATACCCGCGCGCGACGGCGCGGCCCTGCCGGCCAGGCTGTATGCGCCCGCCGCGCATGAGCAGGCGCCGGGCCTGCCGTTGCTGCTGTATCTGCACGGCGGCGGCTTCACCGTGGGCAGCGTGGCCACGCACGACCTGCTGTGCCGCCGGCTTGCGCATCTGGCCGGTTGCATGGTGGTCTCCCTGGACTACAGGCTGGCGCCCGAGTTCCGTTTTCCCACGGCGCACAACGATGCCTGGGACGCGCTGCAATGGCTGGCCGCCCATGCGGCCGAGCTCGGTGCGGATGCGGGCCGCATGGCCGTGGGCGGCGACAGCGCCGGCGGCACCCTGGCTGCGGCCTGCGCCATCGAGGCGCGCGACGCGGGGCTGGAGCTGGCGCTGCAGCTGCTGATCTACCCGGGCACCACGGCCCATCAGGATACCGATTCGCACCGGCGCTATGCGCATGGTCTGGTGCTGGACGAGCCTGCGATCAGCTGGTTCTTCGCGCAGTACATTACCGAGCCCGAGCAGCGCGAGGACTGGCGCTTTGCACCGCTGCTGGCGCCCGATGTGGACGATGTGGCCCCGGCCTGGATAGGGTTGGCCGAATGCGATCCGCTGGTGGACGAGGGCGTGGAATATGCGGACAAGCTACGCATGGCTGGCGTTGCCGTGGAGCTCGAAATCTACAAGGGCGTGACCCATGAATTCGTCAAAATGGGGCGTGTGATCGCCGAGGCGCGGACGGCCCATGCCCATATGGCTGCGGCATTGCGCGATGCCTTTGGACTGAACTGAACCACAACAAGGATTGAGATGCAAAGACAGGACTTTCGCAGCTTCACGCGCATCGAGGTGCGCTGGGCCGAGGTGGACGCCCAGAAAATCGTTTTCAACGCCCACTATCTGATGTACGCCGATGTGGCCATCACCAATTACTGGCGCCAGCTGGCCATTCCCTACGAAAGCGGCTTTGCCGCGCTGGGCGGCGAGCTGTTCGTGAAAAAAGCCAGCACCACCTACCACGGATCGGCCACGCTGGGCGATGTGCTGGAGGTGGGCATTCGCTGCGTCAGGCAGGGCAATACCTCGCTGCAGTTCGAGGCCGGCATCTTCCGCGGCATGGAACTGCTCAACACCGTGGAGCTGATCTATGTGTTTGCCGACGCGGCCACGCAGACCCCCAGGCCGCTGCCGCAGGAGCTGCGCGATGTGTTGACGGCATTTGAGGCCGGGCAGGAGGTGGTCAGCCTGCGCTCGGGCAGCTGGAACGATCTGGGACGCGATGCCGAGCGTCTGCGCATGGCCGTGTTCGTGCGCGAACAGGGCGTGCCGCGCGAGATCGAGATCGACGAATTCGACCCCGTGGCTCGCCATGTGGTGCTGTTCAATGCCCTGAATCAGCCCGTGGCGACGGGGCGGCTGGTCAGCGATGCGCCCGGCGTGGGACGCATCGGTCGCATGGCCGTGGACCGCAGCGTGCGCGGCGGCCGCTGGGGCCGCATGGTGCTGGACAGCCTGATGGCCGCGGCGCGCGACCGCGGCGACAGGGAAATCGTGCTCCATGCCCAGCGCCATGCCGAGGCCTTCTATCTGCGTGCCGGGTTTGCACCCGTGGGCGAGCCCTATGAAGAGGCCGGCATTCCGCACATCACCATGCGGAAGGTGTTAACCCCCTGAGCGGCTGCGCCGCTTCCCCCTGGAAGGGGGACGGCACCTTCGCTGCGAGGCGGCTCTTGCTTGGTGCCTCTGGGTTGGGGTGTGCCGGTTTTACCCGCCGTGCTTGGTGGGCGTGGTCAGATATCGTCCAGCAGCGCGTAGGGCAGAGGCTGCACCTGCAGTGCTGCGCCCTGGGCCGCATCGGCGCTCTGGCCTTCGGCCAGAGCCACGTGGGCGAACAGGTCGCCGCGCGTGGACGAAGCAATCTGCATGGAGACTATGGCGTCCCAGCCGCCATCGGGCGCGGCCGCGGCCTGGATTACCGTGCCCGTGGACTGCTCCAGGTCCTCGGGGGTAAAGACCTCCTGGCCCACGCTCACGGCCTGGGCTGCATGCACCAGATAGGCGCGGCGCTTGAGCGTGCCGCGGAACTGGCTGCGGGCCACTACTTCCTGGCCGGGATAGCAGCCCTTTTTGAAATTGACGCCGCCCAGGGATTCGTAATTGAGCATCTGCGGCACAAAGGCGTCGACCACCGGGGACGACAGCGTGGCGACGCCGCTCTGTACCTCGGACCATTGCCACAGCTCTTCGCTCAGGGTCTCGCCGCGAGGCGCCTGACCGGCGGGCGCCAGCCACAGGGCGCGGCGGTTGCCGGCAGCGGGGTAGAGAGCCAGCACGCTGGCCGCGCCGGCCTGCCTGAGGCTCCAGGGCGCAGCATCCGCGGGCAGATATTCCTGGGCGGTAGCGCCCGCGAGACCGTAGAGCGCAAAGTCGGCCGTGGCGTCGCTGAGCTTGCACTGGGCGCGCAGCACGAACATGGACAGGCGCTTGAGCGTGGGCGCCAGCAGGCTGCGGTCGCAGATCAGCAGGATTTCGTCGGTCGAGCGCTTGAAGCCTATGAAGCTGGCCAGCATGCGGCCTTTGGCCGTGCAGAAGGCCGCAAGGCGGGCGTGTTCCAGGTCCAGCAGCGCGAAGTCGTTGCTCAGCTGGCCGTGCAAGAAGCTGGCGGCATCGACGCCAACGGCACGGATGACGCCAAGATGAGATAGGGGAGTGATGCCGTTCAGCGGCAGCGTCTGGGACAGGGTCATGGCTGAATTATGATCGCCGCTCTAAGTCTTTTATGGATCAAGGTTGTGCGTGCTCTTACCCGTGCACTGATATTGCTGTTGTTGTCGGCCGCCGTGGCCGCGGGCTGGGCCTGGTGGTGGCTGCATCAGCCCCTGCCCCTGAACAAGCCCGTGCTGGAGCTGGAGATCGAGCCCGGCACCACGCCGCGCGGCGTGGCGCAGAACGTGGTCAAGGCCGGGGTGCAGACCGATGCGCGGCTGCTGTATGCATGGTTTCGCCTGTCGGGCAAGGACCGGGCCATCAAGGCCGGCAACTACGAGCTGGCGACGGGGCTCACGCCCTATGCGCTGCTGCAGAAGCTGGCGCGCGGCGAGGAAAGCCTGCGCGCGTTGACCATTGTCGAAGGCTGGAACTGGCGCCAGGTGCGCGCAGCGCTGGCCCGCGAGGAGTTCCTCAAGCAGGACAGCGCCGGCCTCAGCGACGAGGCCGTGATGACGGCGCTGGGCCGCAATGGCGTGGCGCCCGAGGGCCGCTTCTTCCCCGATACCTATACCTATGCCAAGGGCAGCTCCGACATGGCCGTGCTGCGCCGCGCGCTGCATGCCATGGACAGGCGTCTGGCCGATGCCTGGGAAATGCGCGCGGCCAACACGCCGCTCAAGTCCGCCGACCAGGCGCTGATCCTGGCCAGCATCGTGGAAAAGGAAACCGGCAAGGCCGCGGACCGCGCCCAGATCGCGGGCGTCTTTAGCAACCGCCTGCGCATAGGCATGCTGCTGCAGACCGATCCCTCGGTCATCTACGGCCTGGGTGCCCAGTTCGACGGCAATCTGCGCAAGCGCGATCTGCTGACCGATACGCCCTGGAACACCTATACCCGTGCGGGTCTGCCCATCACGCCCATCTCCATGCCGGGCAAGGCCGCGCTGATGGCGGCCGTGCAGCCCGAGCAGACCAAGGCTCTGTACTTTGTGGCCCGGGGCGATGGCTCCAGCCATTTCAGCGCCACGCTGGACGAGCACAATAGGGCGGTCAACCGCTATCAGAGAGGGCAGTAATTTCCCCCTGAGTCGCTTCGCGCCTTCCCCCTGAGGGGGACGACACCTTCGCTGCGGGGCTGCCCTTGCTTGGTGTCTGCTGGCTTGGAGCGTGCCTTTTCAGTGAATGGATGATTTTTAGATGACAACAGGACTGTTCATCAGTTTCGAGGGTATAGACGGCGCGGGCAAGTCTTCGCATATCGACGGCCTGGCCCGGGCCTTCCGCGACCATGGCCGTGTGGTGACCTTGACGCGCGAGCCCGGCGGCACGCCGCTGGCCGAGAAGCTGCGCGCGCTGATGCTGCATGACGCGATGGACCCGCTGACCGAGGCCTTGATCGCTTTTGCGGCACGGCGCGACCATCTGCTGCAGGTCATAGAGCCTGCGCTGGCGCGCGGCGAGGTGGTGATCTGCGACCGCTTTACCGACGCGACCTTTGCCTACCAGGGCGCGGGTCGAGGTTTCGACCTGCAAAAGCTGGCCGTTCTCGAGCGCATGGTGCAGACGGGCACGGCGCCCGAGGCCGGCCTGCTGCCGGATCTGCTGCGTGAGCCCGATATGACGCTGTGGTTCGATCTGCCCGCCGAAGTGGCGGCCGAACGCCTGGCTACGGCCCGCGTGCCCGACCGTTTCGAGGCCCAGCCTGGCGAGTTCTTCGCTCGCGTGGCCCGCGGCTATGCGGACCGCGCCCAGGCCGCGCCGCAGCGCTTTGTGCGCATAGAGGCCCATGCCAGCCGCGACGCGGTGTGGCGGCAGATCATGCTGGCCGTGGCGCACAAGGGCTGGCTGGCCGGTATGGAGGAAAGTCAGCCATGAGCGAGCCCAGCGTCGAGGCGCCCTGGATCGCGGCGCAGCGCGGCCAGCTGCTGGCCCAGCGCGGCCACGCCTGGCTGCTGCAGGGGCCTTCGGGCCTGGGCCAGTACGCGCTGGGCCTGTCGCTGGTGCGGGCCTGGCTGTGCGAGCAGCCCTCGGCCCAGGGCGCCTGCGGCCATTGCGCCAGCTGCCATGCCGTCGATGTACGGGCCCATGCCGACCTCTGTGTGCTCATGCCCGAGGTGCAGATGGTGGAGCTGGGCTGGCCGCTGCCCGAGAAGGCTCAGGCCGATATCGACGACAAGAAGCGCAAGCCCAGCAAGGAAATCCGCGTGGACGCCATGCGCGATGCCGTGGAGTTCTGCCAGCGCACCAGCGCGCGCGGGCGCGGCAAGGCGGTGCTGGTCTACCCGGCCGAGCAGATGAACGCCATCACGGCCAATGCGCTGCTCAAGACGCTGGAGGAGCCGCCGGGCGACACCCGCTTCGTGCTGGCCAGCGAGGCCGCGCATTTGCTGCTGCCCACGATACGCAGCCGCTGCCTGGCCCATACCATGAGCTGGCCTGCGGCGACCGAGGCCGCGCCATGGCTGCAGGCTCAGGGCCTGTCCGAGGCCGATGCCGCGGCCGCGCTGCTGGCGGCCGGAGGACGGCCGGGCGACGCTCTGCGCCTGGCCGCCGACGCGGGCAAGGCCGCGGCCTGGTCGCAGCTGCCGCGCCAGCTGGCCAAGGGCGATGTGGCGGCGCTGGCGGCCTTTGCACCCACCGATGCCGTGGCTGCGCTGCAGAAAATCTGCCATGACCTGATGGCCCTGGCCGGCGGCGGTGCGCCGCGCTATTTTTCGCCGGCGGATCTGCCGGGCAAGCCGCTGTCCATGGCGCTTCTCGCGGAGTGGTCGCGCGAGCTGGTGCAGGCCGCGCGCACGGCCGACCATCCTTTCAACGCGGGCCTGATGATGGAGGCCCTGGCCGCCAGGGCGCGCAGCGTGTTGATCTCCGGCAAAGCCGGGCGGCCGGCACGCTAGAGCCCGGCCCGCCCGGCTTGGTGAATGGTCGGCCGGGTGTTAACCTCGGGCCTGCCGGCCGCGGCCTCACTACAGATTGTTCCCGTCCCCTATGAACGCAACCACCTCTCCCCGTCCCAGCGTGATGCAGCTGGCGATCAAGGAAAAGGCCGCTCTCTATGCGGCCTATATTCCGTTGTTTGCCGAAGGGGGGATTTTCGTGCCCACGCAGCGTGATTACCGTTTGGGTGATGATGTCTATGTTCTGCTGACGCTGCCCGACGATCCCCAGCGCTATCCGGTCGCGGGGCGCGTGGCCTGGGTGACGCCCGAGCGGGCCTCGGGCAATCGCACCCAGGGCGTGGGCATCAGGTTTCCCAAGGATGAGAAATCCGTCCAGCTCAAGGCCAAGATCGAGCAGATTCTGGGTACGGCCCTGAGCTCCGAGAAGCCGACGCAGACAGTTTGACAAGGTTTGACGGCCGGGTGTTCCGGCCTTGCGTGCCGACCAGCGGGATTGCGCTTCCGGGGTCGGCATGGTTGTTTCTGACAGGTTGATTCATGTTTACCGATTCGCATTGCCATCTGAACTTTCCCGAGCTGCATGCCAATCTCGCACAGATCCGCGAGGCCATGGCCGCGGCCAAGGTCACGCGCGCGCTGTGCATCTGCACCACCATGGAAGAGTTTGCCGATGTGCACCAGCTGGCGCTGGACTACGACAACTTCTGGGCCACGGTGGGCGTGCACCCCGATACCGAGGACATGACCGAGCCCAGCGTGCAGGACCTTGTGCAGCGCGCGGCGCTGCCGCGCGTGGTGGCGATTGGCGAGACCGGGCTGGACTATTACGGCATGGAAGACCGCAAGGGCGGCCGCACGATTGCCGATCTGGAATGGCAGCGTGAGCGCTTTCGCACCCATATCCGCGCCGCGCAGCTGGCCGGGAAGCCGCTTGTCATCCATACGCGCAGCAGCTCGGACGACACCCTGGCCATTCTGCGCGAAGGCGGCGAGGCCGACAGCGGCACGCAGGCCGGCGGCGTCTTCCACTGCTTCACCGAGACCGAGGCCGTGGCCCGCGCGGCGCTGGACATGGGCTACTACATTTCGCTGTCGGGCATCGTGACCTTCAAGAACGCCCAGCATCTGCGCGACGTGGCGGCTTTTGTGCCGCTGGACAAGCTGCTGATCGAGACCGACAGTCCCTATCTGGCGCCCGTGCCTTACCGCGGCAAGACCAATAATCCCTCCTACGTGCCTTTTGTCGCCAGGCAGATCGCCGAGGTGCGCGGCATGTCCGTGGAGGAGGTGGCCGCGGCCACCAGTGCCAATTTCGACCGCCTGTTCCAGGGCGTGACTTCGGGAGCGAGTGCATGACTTTTTCCGCAGCCCCATACGCCGCACGATTGAATCGCCGCCACAGCCTGCGCTGGCTGGGGGCGCTTGCCGCCGTCGGGGCTGCAGCTCTGGCCGGCCCCGCCCGGGCCGATGATTACGAGGATTACTCGCGCGCTCTGGTCAGCGACAACGACAGCGCCATGGTGAACCTGATCTTTCGCGGCTTCGATGCCAACACGCTGGATACGCGCGGGCGTCCGGGCCTGGTGGCGGCCTTGCATCAGGATTCGCTCCGGGTGTTCAAGGTGCTGCTCTCGGCGCCCCGCATCGACGTGAATCTGGCCTCGCGCCAGAACGAGACGCCGCTGATGATGGCCTGCATCAAAGGGCATCTGGACATCGCCAGGGAACTCATCAAGCGCGGTGCCGACGTCAACCGCGAAGGCTGGACGCCGCTGCATTACGCGGCCTCGGCGGACACGCCCCAGACCCTGGACATCGTGAAGCTGCTGCTGGAGGAGAGCGCCTATATCGACGCGGCCTCGCCCAACGGCACGACGCCGCTGATGCTCGCTGCGCAGTACAGCAGTGAGGCCGTGGTCCGGCTGCTGCTGGAAGAGGGCGCGGACATCACCCTGCGCAACCAGCGCAATCTGATGGCGGTGGACTTTGCGCGGCTGGTGGACCGCCGCTATATGGTGGAGCTGCTGGACAAGGCCTTGCAGAACGAGCGCCGCACCCAGCCGTCGCGCGGGGGCTGGTAATCAATCAGATAGCTGGCAGCGCCCAATGAAAAAGGACTTCAGACCGATATTGGCCTGAAGTCCTTTGCGTATCAGCGGTAGCTGCTCTTAAATTTGCTGCTCGCCGGGTGTGGCGCTGCGCACCTGGGTATGCAGGCGGGCGTAGAGGCCGCCCAGCTCCATCAGCTCGGCATGCGTGCCCTGCTCGGCGATGCGGCCGCGCTCCATCACCACCACGCGGTCGGCATGCTCGATGGTGGACAGGCGGTGGGCGATCACCAGCGTGGTGCGGCCCTGCATCAGGCGGTTCAGGGCCTCTTGCACCAGGCGTTCGGATTCGTTGTCCAGCGCCGAGGTGGCTTCGTCCAGAATCAGGATGGGCGCATTCTTGTACAGCGCGCGCGCGATCGCCAGGCGCTGGCGCTGGCCACCCGAGAGCTGGCTGGCGTTGTGGCCCACCAGGGTCTGCAGGCCCTGGGGCAGCTGGCGCACATAGTCGCCGAGATTCGCGGCTTCGAGCGCCGAGCGCACGCGCGCCTCGTCGATATCCGAGCCCAGAGCCACATTGGCCGCCACGCTGGCGTTGAGCATGACCACGTCCTGGCTGACCATGGCGAACTGCTGGCGCAGCGCATGCAGATCCCATTCGGCCAGCTGCACGCCGTCCAGCGTGATCTGGCCGCCGGTGGGCGAGAGAAAGCGCGGCAGCAGATTGACCAGCGTGGTCTTGCCGGCGCCCGAGGGGCCGACCAGGGCTACCACCTCGCCGGCCCTGACGTTCAGGCTCAGATGCGAGAGCGCGGGGGGCTTGTTCGCGCCGAACTGCACGCTGACGTCGCGCAGCTGCAGCTCTCCGCTGACGGCCGCCTGGGGCTTGAAGGAGCCGCCTTGCTCATCGCTAGAGCCTTCGAGCAGCGACAGGCCGCGCTCCAGCGCCGCCACGCCGCGTGTGATGGGATTGGCCACATCGGCCATGCGGCGAATCGGCGCTATCAGCATCAGCATGGCCGAGATAAAGGCCGCAAAGCCTCCCACGGTCACGCCTTGCACGCTGACCGCACCTGCGCCGCCTTCGCGGCTTTGCCACAGGGCGATGCAGAGAATTACGGACAGCGCAATCGCCGCCAGCACCTGGGTCAGCGGCGTCATCGCGGCCGAAGCGATCGTGGCCTTGGTGTTGAGGCTGCGCAGCTGGCGGCTGAGGCCGCTGAAGCGCGACTGCTGCGACTGCTGGGCACCATGCAGGCGCACCATGCGGTGGGCCAGCACGTTTTCCTCGACCACATAGGCGAGCTCGTCGGTGGCGGTCTGGCTGGACTTGGTGATGCGGTACAGGCGCCGCGACAGGGTCTTCATGATCCAGGCCACGCCGGGCACCATAAAGGCCACGATCAGCGTCAGCTGCCAGTTCAGATAGATCAGATAGCCGAGCAGCGCGATCAGCGTGAAGCCGTCGCGCGAGATGCTCATCATGGCCTGCACCAGTTGCTGGGCGCCGGTCTGCACCTCGTAGACCACGGTGTTGGACAGGGCCGAGGCCGACTGGCGTGAGAACAGGCTCATGTCGGCGGCCAGCAGGCGCTCGAACAGCTTCTGGCGCAGCAGCAGCATGCCGTCATTGGTGATGCGCGCCAGCGCGTACTGGCCCGCAAACTGGGCCAGGCCCCGGATGACGAAGAGCCCGATCAGAAACACCGGCACCGTCCACAAGGGCAGCGAGCCCTGGGTGAAGCCGCTGTCCAGCAGGGGCTTGAGCAGGGCGGGCATGGCGGGCTCGGTGGCCGCGCCCACCAGCGTGGCCAAAATGGCGAGCACCCAGGCCCAGCGCTGACCCGAGAAATACGGGGTCAGCCGCTTGAGGCGCTGCATCAGCGGCAGCTCCGAGGGATGGGGGGCGGCAGGCTGGGCGGATGACGGTACAGGCGCGGCCTGGCTGGCCTCGCTTGGCGATGGGGACGGAGTGGCTTGCATAAGCGCGTGATTTTAGGGGGCCTGCGGCCGGTGCCCATTCAGGTGGCGATCTGCGCGGGCCGCGCCGGCCCGCATGCGAAGCCGCAGCACCGCAGGAATGCGCGGGCAGATTTCAAGCGCAAAAGCCGTTTATATTGTTTGCGAGTGTGACGATGGCTTGCCACGCTTATCAAACAAAGAGAGGATTGCGGGCTTACACATGCCAGCTCTGGCATGCTCCGAATCCGAAAAATCTGTCGCACTTGCGTTTGATCACCCTACTGAGCACGTTCTTACATCAGGAAGCAGTCAGTGTGTGTAACATTCGCGCTTGTGTTTGTGCCGGGCGTTCCCGGAGATATTGATGGCTGCCAATGACTATTGACCGACTTCCATCCCTTTCCTCTTTGGCGGCAGGGCCGCAAGCTTCACGTAGAGCCATGCTGGCCGCTCTGGCTGCCACACCAGCCATTCCGGCACTGGCCCAGTTCCGGGTCGAAGTGACCGGCGTCGGCCTGACCCAGCTGCCGATCGCCATTGCACAGTTCAAGGGAGAGGGGGCGTCGCCTCAGAAGATTTCGGCCATCATCCAGGCCGACCTCGAGCGCAGCGGCCAGTTCCGCGCCGTCGACGCCTCGGGCGCCGCTCTCGATGAAACCTCTCGCCCCGATGTGGCCCAGTGGCGCCAGAAGGGCGCCGATTCCCTGGCCTCGGGCAGCGTCACGCGCCTGGCCGACGGCCGCTGGGACGTGCGCTTTCGTCTGTGGGATGTGGTCAAGGGCCAGGACCTGGGCGGCCAGGGCTTTGCCGTCACGACCGGCGATCTGCGCCTGGTGGCCCACCGCATTGCGGACTACATCTACGAAAAGCTCACCGGCGAGAAAGGCATCTTCTCCACTCGCATCGCCTATGTCACCAAGGCCGGTGCCCAGTATCGCCTGTGGGTGGCCGATGCCGATGGCGAGAATGCGCAATCGGCCCTGTCTAGCCCCGAGCCCATCATCTCCCCGGCCTGGGCGCCCAACGGCACGCAGCTGGCCTATGTGTCCTTCGAGTCGCGCAAGCCCGTGGTCTATGTGCACGATGTGGCCAGCGGCCACCGCCGCCTGCTGGCCAACTTCCGCGGCTCCAACAGCGCGCCGGCCTGGGCGCCCGACGGCAGCCGCCTGGCCGTGACGCTGAGCCGCGACGGCGGCTCCCAGCTGTATCTGCTCAGCGCCCAGGGTGGCGAGCCGCGCCGCCTGATGCAGAGCAGCGGCATCGACACCGAGCCCTGCTTCTCCAGCGACGGGCGCACGATTTACTTTGTCAGCGACCGCGGCGGCGCGCCGCAGATCTACAAGGTCTCTTCCTCGGGCGGCAACGCCGAGCGCGTGACCTTTGCCGGCAGCTACAACATCTCGCCGGCCGTCAGCCCCGACGGCAAATGGCTGGCCTATGTCTCGCGCGTGGGCGGCGCCTTCAAGCTGCAGGTCATGGACCTGGCCAGCGGCACCGTGAATTCCATCACCGACACCACGGCCGACGAGAGCCCGAGTTTTGCGCCCAACAGCCGCCTGATCGTCTACGCCACCATCCAGGGCGGCCGCGAAGCTCTGATGACCACCACGCTGGACGGCAAGATCAAGGCGCGTCTGGCGGGCCAGGGCGGAGACATACGTGAGCCCGATTGGGGCCCGTTCCAAAAACACTGATCTGAAGTTTGCTTTCCCTATTTCCTAGTGATGAAGTCCGTTGTGGACTGTTCGGAGAAATCTCATGTTGACTATCAAACGTCTTTCTTTGGCCTTGGCCGTGACCGCTCTGGTTGCCGGTTGCAGCTCGGGTGTCAAGCTCGACGACAAGCCCGTCGATGGCTCGCTGACCAGCCAGGGCGCCGGCGCCAATGGCCAGGGCCAAAGCGGCGTATCGGGTGTGGACCTGACGGGTTCCGCCGCCTCCAAGGCCGGCCCTCAGGGTGTAAGCCGCATCGTTTACTTCGACTTTGACAGCTACTCTGTCAAGCCCGATGCACAGCCTCAGATCGAAGCCCATGCCAAGTTCATCAAGGCCCATCCCGGCGCCAAGGTGCAGCTGGAAGGCCACACCGACGAGCGCGGCGGCCGCGAATACAACCTGGCCCTGGGTCAGAAGCGCGCCGAAGCCGTGCGCCGCTCGCTGGGCCTGCTGGGTGTGAATGATGCCCAGGTGGAAGCCGTGAGCTATGGCAAGGAAAAGCCCGCTGCGGAAGGCCATAGCGAAGACGCTTACGCCCAGAACCGTCGCGTTGAAATCAACTACCGTTAATGATGAAGCAGGCTTTGTTGACTCTCCGTCACGTATCGCTGCCCCAACTGCTGGCGGCCGGTCTCCTGGCCGGCTCCGCCATCAGCGCCCATGCAGCCCTGTTTGGTGATGACGAGGCTCGCCGCGCCATCATCGAGCTGCGTCAACGCGCCGACAGCCTGCAGCAATCGCAGGAGCAGACTCGCCGCAGCCTGCTCGACCTGCAGTCGCAGATCGAAGCGCTCAAGGCCGACCAGGCTAGGCTGCGCGGTCAGAACGAGCAGCTCACCCGGGATGCCGCCGACCTGCAGCGTGGCCAGAAGGATCTGGCCAAGGGCTTTGACGAGCGGCTGCGCCAGTTCGAACCCGTCAGCGTGAATGTGGATGGCCAGGACTTCACGGCCGACCGCAACGAGAAGCACGACTTCGACGAGGCGTTGGCGCTGTTCCGTGCGGGCAAGTTTCCCGAGGCTGGCCAGGCTTTTGCAGGCTTTCTGCGCCAGTGGCCCAAGAGCGGCTACACGCCTTCCGTGCGTTTCTGGCTGGGCAATTCGCAGTACGCAACCCGCGACTACAAGAATGCCATTGCCAACTTCCGCTCGGTCATAACCAATGCGCCCATGCATTTGCGTGCGCCCGAAGCCGCCCTGTCCATTGCCAACTGCCAGGTGGAGCTCAAGGACGCCAAGGCAGCGCGCAAGACGCTGGAAGAGCTGCTGCAGGCCTATCCCAACTCGGAAGCCGCTGGGCTTGCCAAATCCAAGCTGGCGGCGCTCAAGTGATGGCCGACAAGACGCAGGCTAATGCGGAAACAGCGCCTCCAGCAGGCGCTGTTTTTTCTCCGGAGGACGCGGACCTGCAGCGTCGCTTTGGCGGACTCGAGCGCCTCTATGGCGTGCAAGGCGCAGCCAATATTCGCGCCGCCCATGTGGTGGTCGTCGGTATCGGCGGCGTGGGCTCGTGGACGGCCGAGGCGCTGGCGCGCAGCGGCGTGGGGCGGCTGACGCTGATCGACATGGACCATGTGGCCGAGTCCAATATCAACCGCCAGATCCATGCGCTGAGCAGCACCGTGGGTCAGGCCAAGATCGAGGCCATGCGCGAGCGCATCGCGCAGATCAATCCCGGCTGCCGCGTGGAATGCGTGGACGAGTTTGTCGACGCCGACAACTGGCTGCAGCTTCTGCCTGCGGATGCCGATGCGGTGATCGATGCCTGCGACCAGGTCAAGGCCAAGGCCGCCATGGCGGCCCAGGCACGCAAGAGCAAGCAGTGCTTCATCTCGGTGGGGGCGGCCGGCGGCAAGCGACTCGCGCATCTGGTGGATATCGATGATCTCAGTGCCACCACCCATGACCCCTTGCTCGCGCAGCTGCGCTATCGTCTGCGCAAGCAGCATGGAGCGCCCAAGGATGGCAAGCGCATGGGCGTGACCTGCGTCTTCAGCCGCGAAGCCGTGGCGCCGCCCGATGCATCCTGCGCGCTTGACGGCGGGGACGGCAGCCTCAACTGCCACGGCTATGGCTCGGTGGTCGCGGTCACCGCAACCTTTGGCCAATGCGCTGCGGGGTGGGTGCTGGACCAGCTGGCGCGCAGCTTGTCTGCGGGCCGGGGAAAATAGGATACAATAGCGTTATTCCACTGATTAGGCAAATACTGCTCATGAGGTGTGGCAGGGTCTTTAGCTCAGTCGGTAGAGCAGCGGACTTTTAATCCGTTGGTCGCGAGTTCGAATCTCGCAGGACCCACCAGAGAATTCAAGCCGCTACAACTGTTAAGGTTGTAGCGGCTTTTTCGTTTTGTGCCCACAGTGGGGATTTCTGCACTTCGGGGATTGCCGTTTCGCGACCTTGGTGCGTGATGGGTGGCGTCGATGCCGACGCGTAACTCTGGGAGCGATCCAGACCAGGCTCCGGCCGACAAGGTCGACGGCGCGGCGGCCGCTCGATGAGGGTCAAGATGCGCATGCCGATTGCGCAACACGTCATTCTGTTCGGGGGACTTGCATCTGTCCGGCGGGCGGAGGCCTATGAATACCGCCTGCCGGTGTGTTGCTTGTGGTTCTCGATATTTCCAAAACAAAAACCACCTGCAAGGTGGCTGAAAACAATTCTCACGCTTTGCGGGTCTGGCGCGGCTATGGGTCAGGGCTGTCGTCTGTCCGAGATTCCGGGGATGGCTTGTCTGACTTGGGCGAAGGGCCAAAAGCCCCGCATGCTTAATTGAAGAGGTGAACTATGAAAAAGATGCTTGCATTGGCCGCAGTGGCCTTGATGCTCACAGGCTGTGTTGTGCCGCCGCCGTATTACGACCATGGCCGAGGTCATGGTCGAGGCAATGATCAGGGCCAGGATTACGATGATGGCGGTTATCACTGCCCGCCCGGCCAAGCCAAGAAGGGCCGCTGCTAAGTGCTCATGGAGCCCGCCTCGGCGGGTTTTTTGTTTTGAAAACCTGGCTGTCTCGTGACTGAAGGTCGGTGCAGGCGCCTGAGCCCAAGGCGCGGGAAATAAGGTCTCTCGCTGAGACACAGGCCATGGCCGTCCGGGCTATAGCGGGGGGTTGCAGTCGGGGCTATTGGGAAAACGCGCGTCTGCGGGTTCTTGAGGGCTTGCAAGCCAGCGGCGTGATTTCCGCCGGCTGGAAAAATATGGCCTCGCAGGGCCGCCGCTTGCAGCCCGGGCTGCTATCTGCCAAGAGGCAGTTCAATGATTTCACCCATCGGTATGGTGTGCTCAAAGCTGATGTCTGGATAGATGCGGCCGATCACATGCACGCGGTCGCGACCCGCGTTTTTTGCGCCGTACAGCAGCTCATCGGCCTCTTTCAACGCATTCTCCAGCTGGGTCGGATCCGTGATGGCGGAGATGCCGAAACTCATGGTCAGCTTGGGCCCGTGAGGCAGGGTGGTGCTGTCCGAGCTGAGTTCAAGCCGTATGCGTTGGGCCACGCGCTCCGCATCTTCCAGATCTATGCGTGTCAGCAGCAGCACAAATTCTTCCCCGCCAAAGCGGGCCACCAGGTCGTTGCTGCGCACATTGCGCTGCAGTGTGGAAGACACGAACTGCAAAACCAGATCGCCCCGGTCGTGTCCCCAGGCGTCGTTGATGCGTTTGAAGTGATCGATGTCGCCTGCCAGGATGGCGATGGGGTACAGGCGCTGGTCCGCAAGCCGCTGCTGAGCGGTTTCATAAAACGCCCGGCGGTTCAGGATCTTCGTCAAGGTGTCGTGGTCGCGCTCGCGGCGCAACTTGTCGATGGTCTCCCTGATGGTCGCGGCACACATCAAGACCGTGAACAGCAGGGCAAAAAACAGGGTGCTCATCAACGTGATGACCCAGTAAGCAGAGGTCGCGTGCAAAAAATCGCCAAGCTCGGTGTAGCCCAGAAGCAAGGTCAGCAGTGGGCGCAGCATGGTAAGGACTGCATATGTCACATAGGACCAAAGCAAGGCCTGATCCAGCCAATATTTTGGGCGCTCGTTTTTGAAAACCGCAGGTATTGGCAGCAAAAGAATCAGCCCTGTGCCGAAGCTGAATAAATGCAGCCGAAACCACAAATTGGGGTCAACATGGGTGAAATAAAACAGCGCCGCCAGGCTCAGCACACCCACCAACAGAGCGGCCCGCGGGTGAGTGGACACATGCCTGCGTTCCGCCAAGCTCATGGCGAGGCACCATGTGCCCAGCAGATACAAGGTGCCGGCTGTCACCAGGTGGCGGTTCAGCACCTCAAACGGCGCAATGCTCCGAAAGCCCAGGGATAGGGCTGCAAGTGCGTATGCCGCGCCCAGCCACAGCAGAAAACGTTGCTGGCGCTGGATAAGCCAGCAAACCACGAGCAGCCCGGCCAGAAACAGGATGGCCAGGGACGGCGCAAGCACATAAATGTGATTATTGGCTACGGACATATCATTGCTGACAGAGGTGATGCAGATCACGAAAAGAGAAGCAGAAACTGCCTTCTCAATCCATAGCTCATTGTTTTTATTTATTTTTTAGATTCTTCAGAATTTGATTTTTTGAAAATCCGTTAAAACACAGTTGGCAATTAAATGCAGTGCCTGGGAGTTTATTTTTGCGAATTGGTTTGATGCAACAAAAAATAACATATTTCGACAAAAAAATTGCGACTTTGCCGAACTCCCGCCCCTGGCGGGCGGCGCGCAGATGCTGCTGGGCGTCGGCTCTTGAGAACATGAAAGCGAGAAATGGCGCTGCGGCGCCCTGACAGGACTATGTTGAAAACCACGATCATCACTTGGGCGCTGTGCATGCTGCCGCTTGCCGGCGGCGCCGCACAATCAACGGGGCCGGCGCTGACCGTGCATTTCGAGTACCAGCCAGCGGACTTGTCGCGCGTCCGTGTCTTGCATGGCCGGCTCGACAAGGCCGTGCGGCGGGCGGGTGTGGGCGAGGTGGACGAGGCCGAACTTCACGCCGACGGCAACGACGGGTATTTCGACATGCGCGGGCCCGATCCCGAGCGCATATACCGGGTTGTAGCCCCGATCCTGAGGGCCTCGTCGTTGATGAGCGGCGCCGAGATCACAAAGAGGGCTGCGTCCGGCAAGTCCGCTTTCCCGCTGCATTGAGCGCTTTCAAGAAACGCCAAGCCCCTGCGCCGCCGCCTGGGCATCAGGGCCTGGCCGAAAATACTGGCGGCCGGCGGAGGGGCGGCAGGCATGGGCGCTGCAGGATGCAGCCTGTGGGCGCGCAGGGCTATTGGGTGTTTGATGATAAAATGCGGGATTGGATTCGCTGGGGCTTGGATGGGCGTCGATGGCGGCCCGGACTTTCCATCCCTTGATCGCGGCTTGAGCTTTGCCGCATCCACCAGATATAGGCGCTACGGCTACTGGAGCTGTGGCGCTTTTTTCGTTCATCCTGCCATTTGCCATGCACTCTTGCGCGGAGCGGGTAGATGGTGCTGCGCCTGCCTGAAAAAGCGGCTGAAATAAAATCGCTGTTTTGCGTCGAGGCCGCGCCGCTGGAAAAGTCAAATGAAATCAACAGATTCTGATAGCAACATGCAAACGACTGTCCCCAAGGTCGGCTTCGTCTCCCTGGGCTGCCCCAAGGCGCTCACGGACTCCGAGCTGATCCTCACGCAGCTCAGTGCCGAGGGCTACCAGACCTCCAAGACCTTTGAAGGCGCGGATCTGGTCATTGTCAATACCTGCGGCTTCATCGACGATGCGGTCAAGGAGAGCCTGGACACCATCGGCGAGGCGCTGGCCGCCAACGGCAAGGTGATCGTGACGGGCTGCCTGGGCGCCAAGGCCGGCAAGGAAGGCGGCAATATGGTGGCCGAGGTGCATCCCAGCGTGCTGGCCGTGACCGGCCCGCATGCCACGCAGGAGGTGATGGATGCGGTCCACACCCATCTGCCCAAGCCTCACGATCCGTTCATCGACCTGGTGCCCGGCAGCTTCGGCGAGGCCGGCATCAAGCTCACGCCCAAGCACTATGCGTATCTGAAGATTTCCGAGGGCTGCAACCACCGCTGCACCTTCTGCATCATTCCCTCGATGCGCGGCGATCTGGTGTCGCGCCCCATCGGCGATGTGCTCAAGGAAGCCAAGGCGCTGTTCGAAGGCGGCGTCAAGGAACTGCTGGTCATCAGCCAGGACACCTCGGCCTACGGCGTGGACGTGAAGTACCGCACAGGCTTCTGGGACGGCAAGCCGGTCAAGACCCGCATGTTCGAGCTGGTCGAGGAACTGGGCAAGCTGGCCAGCCAGCATGGCGCCTGGGTGCGCCTGCACTATGTGTATCCCTATCCCACGGTGGATGCCATCCTGCCGCTGATGGCCGAAGGCAAGGTGCTGCCTTACCTGGACGTGCCGCTGCAGCACAGCCATCCCGATGTCCTGAAGCGCATGAAGCGCCCGGCCAGTGGCGAGAAGAACCTGGAGCGCATCAAGGAATGGCGCAAGGTCTGCCCCGAACTGGTGATTCGCTCCACCTTCATCGCCGGCTTCCCCGGCGAGACCGAGGAAGAGTTCGAGCATCTGCTGAACTTCATCCGCGAGGCAGAGATCGACCGCGCCGGCTGTTTTGCCTACAGCCCCGTCGAAGGCGCCACGGCCAACGAACTGCCCGGCATGCTGCCCGAGGAGGTGCGCGAGGCGCGCCGTGCGCGCTTCATGGAAGTGGCCGAAGAGGTCTCCACCCAGCGCCTGCAGCGTCGCGTGGGCCAGGTCATGAAGGTGCTGGTGGACAAGGCCGTGAGCCTGGGCAAGAAGGGCGGCGTGGGCCGTACCTATGCGGATGCGCCCGAGATCGACGGCGTGGTGCATATCCAGCCGCCCGAGAAGGCCAGCAAGACCTACAAGGTGGGCGAGCTGATCAGCGTGCGCATCGTGGGCACCCAGGGCCATGATCTGGTGGGCATTCCTGTCTAAGCAATAAAGTGAGCTGCTGGCGCCTGATGCATCTGGATTCTGGCCTTAAATCCGGCTGAAACCTGGAAAGCACAAGCGCCAGCAGCTCCTGAAATTAAGTGGATAAAAAAAGGCTTCCGGATGGAAGCCTTTTTTGCATGGGAAGCAGCCGCAAGAGCTGCCGCCGCATTACACGCGCTTGCGGTATTCGCCGGTGCGGGTGTCGATTTCGATCTTGTCTTCCTGGGCCACGAACAGGGGCACGGCCACTTCGAAGCCGGTTGCGATCTTGGCGGGCTTCATCACCTTGCCGGAAGTGTCGCCCTTGACGGCAGGCTCGGTCCAGGTGATTTCGCGCACCACGGTGGTGGGCAGTTCGCAGGAGATGGCCTTGCCGTCGTAGAACACCACTTCGGCTTGCATGCCGTCTTCCAGGTAGTTCAGGGCGTCGGCCATGTTCTCGGCTTCGACTTCGTACTGGTTGAACTCGGTGTCCATCCACACGTACATGGGGTCGGCGAAGTAGGAGTAGGTGCAATCCTTCTTGTCCAGGATCACGTTGTCGATCTTGTCGTCGGCCTTGAACACGTTTTCCGTGCCGAAGTTGCCGATCAGGCTCTTGAGCTTCATGCGCACGGTGGCAGCGCCACGGCCGCCGCGAGCGTATTCGGTCTTCAGAACGATCATGGGGTCCTTGCCGAACATGATCACATTGCCTGCGCGGATTTCTTGAGCGATTTTCATGGCTTGCGTTTGAAAGGTTGAAGCCGCTCTACACGGCAGGCAAGCTGTTCGCAATGGTTGCGTGGTGCAACGGTCAAAGATGCGGCGGCGGGGCCTGCCGCGTGTACCGCGGCGGGGCGCGACCCCGAAAGCAAGATCGCCCGGTGCCCCGGTTGCGATAGCCCTCAGAGAGGCAAACCGCAATTTTAGCTTTTTTCGGCCACAAAAGCTTGAAGCTGCTCAATCAAATCCGTTTGTGCGGCCAATTGTGCCCGCGCAGCCTGTGTGCATTGCTGCCATTGCTCTAGCATTTCGGGGCTCAGCAAAGGCAATGCTTGCGGTGCGGTCATGCCGTTCCACGCGTGGTGGAAGGCGCGCAGGCTGGCCGGTGCCTGGAGCCAGTCCAGAAATGCCTCGAGCTTGTCGTGGTGGGCGTTGTCGTGCTGGGGGTAGATATGCCAGACCAGAGGCTGGCCGGCCCACAGCGCGCGTACCAGAGAGTCTTCTCCGCGCACCAGATTGAGGTCGCAGGCCCAGAGCATTTCGTCGAATTGCGGCTGGGGTCGGGGCGGCAGATAGCAGCTGGCGACTTGTGCGGCCTCGGGCAGGGCCCGCATGGCCGCCGCCGCGCGGCCGGGCGTGACCAGCAGCCTGGCCTGCAGCGCCCCAGGGGCTTGCGATTGGGTCAGTAATTGGCCCAGCCATTGCGCCAGGGCAGGGGGCTCGTAGCAGAACAGCGAAAGCGCGCATTCGCCGGACAGGATCCCATGTTCCGCGCGCCACTGCGGGCGTTGCGCCGCAAAACTCTGCTGGCGAGCGCCCAGATCCCGCTCACGCAGCAGCGCACCGGTCGCCTCCGTAAAGCCCGGGTAGAAGAACCAGCGCGTGAGTCCGGAGGCCGGTCCGGACATGATGCGTGAGGGCAGGCGATGGCAGCGCTCCACATAGTCTTCGGCCGACAGGTATTCAAGATTGATCCAGACCGGCGCCCTGTCCCGCTCGGCCTTGCGCGCAATGGCGGCCACAAAAGCCTGGGGAATCTCGCAGCCAAAAGCCTCGATCACCACATCGCCTGTGGTCTCGGGTACGGCAGCCGCCGCATCGGACCAGGCATGCAGGCTCAGGCCCCGGGGCCATGGCTGGGGCGCCATCCATTGCAAGGCGCTGGCATCGTCCATCCACAGGCGCACGGTCTGGCCGCGCGCCGCCAGTTCGGCCGCGGTGCGCCAGCACACGCCGACATCGCCGAAGTTGTCTATGACCTGGCAAAAAATATCCCAGCTCAGCGGCGCATGGGCGTGGGGTGCTGCCTCTGAGGCAAGGGGGAGAAAATCCAGCATGTGCTATTCAATTTCTGTGGGTTCTGGCCGGCATAGATGCTCGACCAGCAACTGGGCCACGGGCGACAGCGCATCCTGCGAGCGCACGCAGAGCATGAGCTGGCGCTCGGCCCAGGGCTCGGCCAGCCGTATGCAGCGCAGCGGCAGTGCGCCTATGTAGATGCGCGCGCTGCCCTCGGGCAGGATGCCTATGCCGAGGCCGGCGGCCACCATCAGGCATAGCGCGTCGTAGCCCGTCACCTTCATGCGCAGGCGCGGTTGCAGGCCCTGGTCGGCGGCCGCGCGGGTGATCAGGTGGTTGAGCGCGCTGTCGGCATGCATGCCTATCAGGTCGTGCGCCACCACCTGGGCCAGGGCCAGCTTGCGCTGCCGGGCCAGCGCATGGCCCTGAGGAACGACCACGGCGAGGCGGTCGCTGCGGTAGGGGCGCAGGCTGATCTTGTCGCCGTAGCTGCCGTGGTTGAGCAGGCCGATGTCGGCTTCGTTGTCGGCGACCGCGCGTGCGATGTCGGTGCTCACGCGCTCCTGCAGGCGCACGTCCACATGCGGGTGCCGGCTCATAAAGCGCTGCAGTTGCGCGGGCAGGAACTGGGTGATGCTGGAGATGTTGGCCATCACGCGTACATGGCCGCGCAGGCCTTTGCCGCCGTCGTGCGCATAGTCCTTCATCTGCGTGGCGATGCCGTCGAGCTCGTTGAGTACGCCGCGCGCCATATGCAGCAGGGCATAGGCAGCGGCCGTGGGCGTGCTGCCGCGGTTGCTGCGCGTGAAGAGCTCCACCTGCAGCTGATCCTCGAGTTCTGCGAGGCGCCGGCTGGCGGCCGAGGGCGCGATGTGCTCGCGCGCGGCGGCTCGCGCGATGGCGTTTTCTTCCATCACAGCCACAAACAGGCGCAGGGTGATCGGGTCCAGTTTCATAGGATTGGCAATTATCCCGCTTGGGCTATGCCCAAATGCGATGGCAGCTTCGCATTTAAGCGTTTTGCAATGTGCGGTGCCCAGGGCAAGATGGCCTGAAAAGCCGTGTTTCGCTTTGGAGGCGCGGCAGCAAGAGAGACAACTGGATGAACGCAAAAAACATCAAGCACCCGACCACGCCTCTCGATACGCCCAGCGCGCTGCAAGGCGTGAAGGTGGTGGAAATGGGGCAACTGATCGCCGGCCCGTTCTGCGGCAAGACCCTGGGCGAATTCGGTGCCGAGGTGATCAAGATCGAAGCTCCGGGTGCCGGCGACCCGCTGCGCAACTGGCGCTTGATCAAGGAAGGCACTTCCGTCTGGTGGCAGGTGCAGTCGCGCAACAAGCGTTCGGTGGCACTGGACCTGCGCCAGAAGGAGGCCCAGGATGTGGCCCGCCGCCTGATTGCCGAGGCCGACGTGCTGGTGGAGAACTTCCGCCCCGGCACGCTCGAAGGCTGGGGCATGTCTCCTGCCGAGCTGCATGCCATCAATCCCGGTCTCGTGATCCTGCGCATCTCGGGCTACGGCCAGACCGGCCCCTATCGCGACCTGCCGGGCTTTGGCGTGATCGGCGAAGCCATGGGCGGCCTGCGCCACCTGACGGCCGAGCCGGGCCGCGTGCCGGTGCGCGTGGGAGTGTCCATCGGCGACACGCTGGCCGCGCTGCATGGCGTGATCGGCGTGATGATGGCGCTCTACCACCGCAAGGTGAACGGCGGCCCGGGCCAGGTCATCGATGTGGCCCTGCACGAGGCCGTGTTCAACGTGATGGAAAGCCTGCTGCCCGAATACAGCGCTTTTGGCGCCGTGCGCGAGGCCGCAGGCAGTGCGCTGCCGGGGATTGCGCCTTCCAACGCCTATCCCTGCCAGGACGGCTGGGTGCTGGTGGCCGGCAATGGCGACTCCATCTTCAAGCGCCTGATGACGGCGATCGATCGCCAGGACCTGGCCGACGCTCCCGATCTGGCGCACAACGCGGGCCGCGTGGCGCGCGTGGCCGAGATCGATGCCGCCATCGGCGACTGGACCCACGGCCGCAGCGTGCGCACCGTGATGGAGGAGCTGGGCAAGGCCCGTGTGCCCGCAGGCAAGGTCTATACGGCCCGGGATATTGCCGAGGACCCGCATTACCGCGCCCGCGACATGATCCTGACCCAGCACACGCGCGACGGCTATGACGTGGAAGTGCCGGGCATCGTGCCCAAGCTTTCGCTCACGCCCGGCACGGTACGCGCCAGCGCTCCCCATGTGGGCGACGATACCGACGTCGTGCTGGCCAAGCTGGGGTTGACGACCGAGCAGATCGCGCGGCTGCGTGAAAAAGGCATCATCCAATGAGCGCCGCAGCAGCATCCAGCCCCTCTATCTGGCACGGTGCGGGCCGCCGCATCTTCATGAATGAGGTCGGCACGCGCGACGGACTGCAGATGGAGCAGGCCTTTGTGCCCACCGAGGACAAGATTGCCCTGGTCAATGCGCTGTCCCAGGCCGGCCTGTCCAAGATCGAAGTCACGGCCTTCGTCTCGCCCACGGCGATTCCTGCGCTGCGCGATGGGGAGATCGTGATGCGCGAGATAGCGCGCCGGCCCGGCACCGTCTACACGGCGCTGGTGCCCAATGTGCGCGGCGCCGAGCGCGCCATCGAGGCGCGCACGGACGAGCTCAATCTGGTCATGTCGGTCAGCGAGACGCACAACCTCTGCAATCTGCGCATGCAGCGCACGCAGTCGTTCGCTTCCCTGCAGCAGGTGATTGCCACGGCGCAGCAGGCCGGCGTGCCGGTCAACGTCTCGCTGTCGTGCTGCTTCGGCTGCCCCATGGAGGGCGATGTGCCGCAGGCCGAAGTGCTGGCCTGGGTGCAGCGCTTTGCCGATCTGGGCGTGCAGGGCATCACACTGTGCGACACCACGGGCATGGCCTATCCCAGTCAGGTGCATGAGATGGCCAGGGCTTTCAGGGCGCGCTGGCCTGCACTGGGTCTGACCCTGCATTTCCACAATACGCGCGGCATGGCATTGGCCAATGTGCTGGCGTCCATTGCAGCGGGCGCCGACCGGTTCGACGCTTCGATAGGCGGCCTGGGCGGCTGCCCGTACGCGCCAGGGGCTTCGGGCAATGCCTGCACCGAGGAGATCGTGCATGCGCTGCAGCTCATGGGCTACGACACCGGCGTGGAGCTGGCACGGGTCGTGGCCGCGGCGCAGACGCTGCCGGCCCTGATCGGGCACGAGACGCCAAGCCAGATCGTCAAGGCCGGCGCGCGCTGGGATCTGCACCGGCCGCCCGCAAATTTTGCGGAAATCAGAGAGCGCGCGCTGGCCAAGGCCTGAGAGCACAGCCATGCCGCTTGATGCGCGGTGCCTCGGGGGAGGTGCCGCCCATCCATTCCCATACATCACGCATACCAACAAGGAGACATTCCCATGCGCATTCAACGTCAACGCCTACATCTGGCCGCTGCGGCGGCGGCCCTGGTTCTGGGTCTGCCGGCCGGCCAGGCCGTGGCCCAGGGCAGCTATCCCAACAAGACCGTGCTCATGATCGTGCCGGCCGCTGCGGGCGGCACCACCGACCTGGCCGGTCGCATGGCCGCGCAGGCCTTGGCACCGGTGCTGGGCCAGTCCGTGGTGGTGGACAACAAGGGCGGCGGCAACGGTGCCATTGCCGCCAATCTGGTCAAGCGGGCCGAGCCCGACGGCTACACGCTGCTCATGCAGTATTCGGGCTACCACGTGATCTCGCCCCATCTGGTCAAGGCCAAGAGCTGGGAGCAGGGCGATTTCGCGTCCGTGGCCAATGTGCTGTCGGCGCCGCAGATCATCGTGGTGCGCGCCGAACTGCCGGTGAAGACGCTGGCCGAGCTGGTCGGCTACGCCAAGGCCCATCCAGGCAAGCTCAATTACGCCTCTTCGGGCAATGGTTCGCTGCAGCATGTGACGGGGGCCATGCTGGAGCAGCAGGCCGGCGTGAAGATGGTGCACGTTCCCTACAAGGGCACGGGCCCCGCGCTGCAGGATCTGCTGGGCGGCCAGGTGGACCTGACCTTCGGCACCGCGCCGCCGTTCATGCCCCATGTGCAAAGCGGCAAGCTGCGGGTGCTGGCCGTGACGGGCAAGCAGCGCCTGCCCAGCCTGCCCAATGTGCCGACCACGGCCGAAGCCGGCTACCCCGGGGTGAACGCCACCTCGTGGTTTGCCGTGTTTGCCCCCAAGGCCACGCCCCAGCCCGTGATCGACAAGCTGGCGGCCGATCTGAAGAAGGTGGTCGAAGACCCGGCCTTCAAGAAGAAAGCCGAGGAGCAGGGCGCCGCGGCGGACTATATGAACCCGCAGCAGCTGGGCGCCATGGCCAAGACCGAGTACGCGAACTGGGCCCAGGTGGTGAAGTCCTCCAAGATCGAAGCCGAGTAAGCGGCGTATTGCGCCTGACCCGAGGCCCGGACCGTCCGGGCCTTTTTGCATGTAAAACGGCCGCGGTGCCTATGTGTCAAGCACGTGCAGCTATTTTTGTGGAAGCGTGAGGCCGTTGGATGACGCGCTGCGTCGCGGGATGTTCACATGCGCCGACAATAGCGCCCATGTCTTCCACGCACTCCGATGAACTGCTGGCCCAGGTGGCAGCGCTGCCGCCGCTGCCGGGCGTGTATCGCTACTTCGATGCCGAGGGAGTCTTGCTCTATGTGGGCAAGGCCATCAACCTCAAGCGCCGCGTCTCCAGCTATTTCCAGAAAGACCATGGCGGCACGCGCATAGGCCATATGGTCGGCAAGATCGCGCGCCTGGAGACCACGGTGGTGCGCTCCGAGGCCGAGGCGCTGCTGCTGGAAAACAATCTGATCAAGACCCTGCACCCCAAGTACAACATCTTGTTCAGGGACGACAAAAGCTATCCCTATCTCAAGATCACAGGGGTGTCGCAGCGCGACGGCAAGGATGGGGAGCCGGCTTTTCAGGTCTTTCCGCGCATGGCTTATTACCGCGGCTCGGTGGACAAGAAGCATCGCTACTTCGGACCCTATCCCAGCGCCTGGGCCGTGAAGGAGAGCATGCAGCTGCTGCAGAAGGTGTTCCGCCTGCGCACCTGCGAGGACACGGTGTTTGCCAACCGCAGCCGCCCCTGCCTGCTCTACCAGATCAAGCGCTGCACCGGGCCTTGCGTGGGCCTGATCTCGCCCGAGGCCTATGCGCTCGATGTGGGCAATGCCGAAGCCATGCTGCGCGGTGAAACCCAGGAGCTGATGCGGCAGCTGGAGGCGCGCATGATGGAGCACGCCGAAAAACTCGAGTACGAAAAAGCGGCCGAGGTGCGCAACCAGATCACGGCCCTGTCGCGCGTGCTGCACCAGCAAGCCATAGAGACGGCCGATGACAAGGATGTGGACATCCTGGCCGTCAAGGTCCAGGGCGGCCGCGCCTGCGTGAACCTGGCCATGGTGCGCGGCGGCCGCCATCTGGGCGACCGGCCGTATTTCCCCGCCAACCTCGGCGATGCGGCCTCGGTGTATTCCAGCGAGCAGGAGCTTGATGCGGCGGCGGCGCGCCCCGTGGAAGAGCTGGTGCTCGATGCCTTCATCGCCCAGCACTATGTGGGTGTGGCCATACCGCCCACGCTCATCGTCAGCCATGCGGTGGACAGAAAACTGGTGGAGCTGCTGATCGAGCAGACCGGAATCCGCATCGGCGTGGTACAGCAGCCGCGCGAGCAGCGCCGCATCTGGCTGGAGATGGCCCAGAAGAATGCCGACATCCAGCTCGCGCGCCTGCTGGCCGAGGAGGGTTCGCAACAGGCGCGCACCCGCGCCCTGGCCGAGGCGCTGGATCTGCCCGAGGAGAGCCTGGACAAGCTGAGCATCGAGTGCTTCGACATCTCGCACACCAGCGGCGAGAGCACCCAGGCCTCCTGCGTGGTGTTCCACCACCACAAGATGCAGAGCAGCGAGTACCGCCGCTTCAATATCGAGGGCATCACGGGCGGCGACGACTATGCGGCCATGCGACAGGTGCTCATGCGCCGCTACAAGCCCGTGGCCGAGGCCCAGCGCGAGGCGGGCGGTGCCGAGCTGACCGGCAAGCAGCCGCATCTGCCCGATCTGGTGCTGGTCGATGGCGGCAAGGGCCAGGTCAGCATGGCGCGCGAGGTGTTCACCGAACTCGGACTGGATATCTCGCGCATCGTCGGCGTGGAAAAAGGCGAGGGCCGCAAGGTCGGTCTGGAAGAGCTGGTCTTTGCCGACGGGCGCGACAAGGTCTATCTGGGGCACGACTCCGCGGCGCTGATGCTGGTGGCCCAGATCCGCGACGAGGCCCATCGCTTTGCCATCACCGGCATGCGCGCTGCGCGCGCCAAGGTGCGCGTGGGCGGCGGCCAGCTTGAGGAGATTCCCGGCGTGGGCCCCAAGAAGCGTGCACGGCTGCTGCAGCGCTTCGGCGGCGTGCGCGGCGTGGCCGAGGCCAGCGTTGAGGACCTGATGACGGTCGAAGGCATTTCCGCCACGCTGGCGGACGAAATCTACCGTGCCTTGCATTGAGCCGGCTTCAATGCAGGAGGATGCGCGCCGGAGCCTTTGGCACGTGACACAATGGCGCCCATGTTCTTGACCATCCCCACCTTGCTGACCTGTACGCGGATTGTGGCGATTCCGCTCATCGTCGGGGTGTTTTATGCGCCGCTGGACCAGACCACGCGCAATCTGATTGCCACCTTGATGTTCATCGTGTTTGCAGCGACGGACTGGCTCGATGGCTATCTTGCCCGCAAGCTCAACCAGACCTCGGCGTTCGGTGCGTTTCTGGATCCGGTGGCCGACAAGTTCCTGGTCTGCGCTTCGCTGCTGGTGCTGGTGCATCTGCAGCGCGCCGATGTGTTTGTGGCCCTGATCATCATCGGCCGCGAGATCGCCATCTCGGCGCTGCGCGAGTGGATGGCTCATATCGGTGCCAGCAAGAGCGTGGCCGTGCACATGATAGGCAAGCTCAAGACGATGGCGCAGATGGTGGCGATTCCCTTTCTGCTCTACGACAAAGTGCTGTTCGGCGTGATCGACACCGGTGTCTGGGGGCACTGGCTGATCTGGGTTGCCGCAGTGCTTACGGTGTGGTCCATGATCTACTACCTGCAGAAAGCCCTGCCGGAAATCCGCTCCAGGCTCTGAGCTGCAATTGACGGAAATCTGCAAAGCGCTTGTCGATCAAGCGCTTTTTGCTTTCTGTGGGTGCATGAGTTTTTGGGCGTGCGCGGTCAGGGTCGTCGCACGTCGCATGCCTGAGGCTTTGTGAATCCTTGTCAATCCGTGAAGTCGGCACATCGCCAGCGTTTAAAAAGGCTATGTCCCCGTTGAGTGTGGAAAAACGCCGATAGCCGCGAGGAGCATGGCTTGCGGGGTTGGCAGGCGA
>NZ_JBFYGN010000029.1:0-53679 GCF_041079535.1 Comamonas guangdongensis
GCCAGGCGCTGTTGACGGTGGGCGTGGTGCTGAGTCTGCTGGCGGCGATCACGGTCATAGGCTGGCGCCTGATCCTGCTCATCCGGCTGCGTGCGCAGGCCGAGACTTCCCTGGTGGCCGCGCGTGAGAGTTTGCTTGCCGCCAACCGCGAGCTGGAGCGGCTGGCCACCCAGGACCCGTTGACGGGCTTGGCCAACCGGCGGCGCTTCGATGAGGCGCTGAAGCTCGAGGCCCGGCGTGCCGCCCGAGAGGGGACGCCGCTCTCGCTGTTGCTCATCGACCTGGATTATTTCAAGGGCTTCAACGATCGATACGGCCATATCGCCGGCGACGAATGCCTGAAGGCCGTGTCGCGGCAACTGGCGCTGTCGGCCAAGCGTCCAGGGGATCTCGCGGTGCGCTATGGGGGAGAGGAGCTGGCCATCATTCTTCCCAGCACCGCGCTGGAGGGGGCCATGCGCGTTGCCGAGCAATTGCTGGAGTGCATACGAGGGCTTGCCATTGCCCACGAGGCCAGCCACTTCGGCCGCGTGACGGCAAGCATAGGAGCGGCAAGCATGCCGGGCAAGCACGGTCTGGACAGCCCCGTGGATCTGGTTGAGGCCGCAGATCGCGCCTTGTATCGGGCCAAGGCGGCCGGGCGCAATCGTGCCGAGCGCTGAACCAGGCCGGTCGGGGGAGGCGCCTTGCTAGAGGCCGCCCACAGCGGCTCATAGGTGTCTAGGAATCAGGGTCGATTCAGTCCGCGGTCTCGGACGGTCGCACCAAGGGGCGCAACATGGGCCTGAGGGCATCGGGCGTGTTGTCCAACTCGGAGAGTGCATCCGCATGGTCATACAGAGCGGCGATGACACCAGGCGGATACGTCCGATGAGGCTTCGCCACTTCAAGTCGTGTGTACAGCGCGGATGCTATGGCCTTGCGATGTTCCGGCTGATCCAAGTATGGCCCCCACAGGGCCTCTTCCATCAGTACTTCCAGCACCTGCAAACGCTCTTCCAGGCTTAGCTTTTCACTTCCCATATCGATCTTCCATCCGCACTACGAAAAAACCGTGCGACACGCAATCAAGTGGCTTGAACATCAATATGGAAGATGCAGCGAAAGTCCGAGTCCGTGTGAGGCCTAGGCGCACACTGCCAAGATGGCGGCGCCCGCTTTGAACATGGCCAGGGCCCTCTTGCCCATGGCCAGTTCCAGGCCTTCGGCACTATCGTTGGTGACGATGGCGACCAATTGCTCGCCGCCAGGCAGGGTCAGCAGGATCTCGCTGTTGACCGCTCCTTTTCGCACGCATGTTACATCGCCCGCAAACTGATTTCTGGCAGAAAACCGCATGCCTTCCGCATCCGTCACCAGCATCACGGCGGAAGCCTTGATGAGTGCAGTGGCCGCAGTCCCGACGTTCAAGCCCATCGACTCACGGCTCGCTCGCGTCACGGTAGTCACGACACGCAGTCCTGAAGCCGTTTGCAACTCGATTTCATCATTGACGCTGCCGTCCCGAATGCTGGTTATCACACCTGCCAGTTGATTTCGTGCACTTGTTCTCATCTTGTACTCCTGGGGAATCGACATCTTGCTTTGGCCGCGTTGCGGACTACAGGTCTCAATAGCAAAGGCAGTGTATTTCACCGGCCGGACGGCAGATATGTCTGTGCATTCCTCAGGTTAGACAAGATTTGTTATGTCGCTCATCGTTATATCTTGACGTATATTACGATGCCATGCAGTATCCATCAAGCGAGGTCTGAGAATGCTGGAGCCACCGTTCAAGCGCCATTTGGAAGGTATGGGCGCGTCCGCAGTGCCTGTCAACGTGGGGCCGGTGCGGCTTGCCCCCTGCTGTGCGCACGAGGCATCGGAAGACGAGGCATATCTTCCGCGCATGCGCTTGAAACTCCATGAGCTGGACACTCCTTTGCATTGCTCCATCGTGGGCAATTGCCTAAGCCCCGGCGAACTGCGCAGGCTCATGGCCAAACATGTCAACGTCAAGGGACAGAGCGATCTGGAAGTCCACCATACTGCCGTGCGCATGGCCGGGCAGAAAGGCGATGTCTCCAAGGCCCTGCACAAAGCGCTGGACCAGCGGCATGCAGGTGCCATTCGGGCTTTCGCTTCGGCCAAGGATGAGGCCGAGTTGCATGGATGTTGGAAGCAGGCATGGGCACAGGGGGATATTCCAAGCGCCTACTGGGCTGTTCTCACGCACAAGGCGCTTACCGCGGAGCTATGCCAAAAGGTTTTCGGCGAAGTTCATATGCTTGCGCACCTGATGGGGGCCGCCAACCGTCACGAGCTCAAGCGCTTTGTCGCTATGGAAAAGGAGAACACCGAGCTCCATGAGCGGCTGGATCGCGAACAGCTGAGGCGGCGCGATGCCATCCGGGAGCGCGATCAGATGGTGCAGCAACTGCAGCAGCAGGCACTCGAGTTCGAGCGTCGATCGGCACAGTACCGCTCGGAACGAAGCGAGCGTAGTGAGCCAAGCGAGGCAACCCAAATGGTGGCCTTGCAGACCCAGCGACGGGAGTGCGCCGAGCAAGCGGCGCAGCAAGCACGGGAACAACTCGTCCTCATGGAAGAGCAGTTGGAGCGCCTCAGGGAGCATGGTCGACTCCTGTCGGAGGAACTCGCCGCGGCAGAGGCGGAGCTACATCAGCTCAGTGCTTTGGCAGACGGGAGCGCCGGCGCCCCGCCGCGCAGCGGTGACCTTCTGCGGGCCAGTCGGGTGCTCTATGTCGGTGGGCGTCCCAGTTCGACCCCGGCGATCCGGGACTACGTCTGCCGGCAGGGAGGGGAGTTCCTCCATCATGATGGCGGCCTGGAAGACCGCAAGGGGCTGCTGGATGGCTTGCTGCCGCGCGCGAGCCTGGTGGTATTTCCAGTGGACTGCGTGGACCATCATTCTGTTGGGAAGCTCAAGCGCCTGAGCGAGCGGCACCAGATTCCCTTTGTGCCGTTGCGCAGTGCCAGCTTGGCCTGCTTTGCAGCGACGCTCAAGCGTGAGCTTTTGGAAAAAGCCACGGGATCCACGGCTGCCCCACGACTATGCCTTAGGCATAGCTGACATCGGGGCCCATGAGGCGGACTCAGCTACCCGCGGAGATCGGCAGAAACGTCAGCAGGGCCGCTCAAGGCTCGCAGGCATCCTGAACCAAAGCCACGAGCTTGTCGATATCGGCCTGACATGCTTGCATCGCGCGCAGCTCGATGCGCCGATACAGCGCGACCACCGTACGCCCAGTCTCGGTGAGATCCGTTCCTCCGCCGCGCGCACCTCCGGTGGCCGTGGTCACGGCTGGTGCACTCAGAGTGCGATTGATCTCATCCACCAGAAGCCAGGCGCGGCGGTAAGACATCCCCATGGATTTGGCAGCGCCAGAGATGGACTTGGTCGCCTCTATAGCCTCCAGAAGATCGATCTTTCCCGGGCCGATAGCGATGACATCCCCGGTCATCACGCGCATGCGCAATTTCAGAATCGGCGCTCTGCCGGTGTCGGTTTCTGGCCTAAGGGCGTTCTCTTGCAAGGGGGTGTCAGGCATGCTGGCAGAAGTCGTTGATGGAGGTTCGAAACACATCGAGCGTGGCCCCTTGGCCCACCCAGTCAAGGCATCCATTGTCGACGCCGTTCAATTTCTCTAAAGCTCGTTTGGACTCAGAAACGACTCGGCATCAGGGGCCCGCTCTGATGCGGTGCACCCGAGCCAGCCGGCGAGCTTGATCATAGTTTGAAATATCGGCCGTCGCTTGCCGGTTTCCAGCCACGAAACGAGCAACCGCATCACCGTGATAGCGGGGCGGCGATACGTCTCGCGAGCCGCTGAAGCGCGAATTCGTCGAGCCTCTCCGGCCCATCGACGATGTGCGGTGCAGCACGGCTTCTTGTGAAGCTACGAGTGTGATTGCTTCACCAGCACCGGTTCCCTGCGGTAGCGGTCCGGGAATAGGCGTCTGAGGTTTTCCACCTTGGGCAAGTCGTTGAAGGCGATGTAGGGGTTCCCAGGGTTCTCGGTCATGAAATCCTGATGGTAGGTTTCGGCCGGGTAGAAGCCTGCCCTGTCTTCGAGGCGGGTGACGATGGGCTTTGGATACACGTGTGCCGCGTCGAGCTGAGCGACGTAGGCCTGTGCCATCTTGAGCTGGGCCGGACTGGTCGCAAAAATTGCCGAGCGGTACTGCGTGCCTGTGTCTGGCCCCTGGCGGTTGAGCTGCGTGGGATCGTGCACGACGGAGAAGAATATTTGCAGCAGCGCTCCGTAGCTCACCTGGGCCGGATCGAAAGTGACTTCGACCGACTCTGCATGGCCCGTGTTGCCGCGGCTGACCTGCTCATAGGATGCAGTGGTCGCTGCGCCGCCGCTGTAGCCGGAGACTGCGCGCAGTACGCCCTTGACATGCTGGTACACGCCCTGGACGCCCCAGAAGCAGCCGCCTGCGAAGATCGCGCGCTGTGGCGCCTGTCCGCCAGCTGGAAGGTCCAGGGCGGGGGCAGGAATGCGCACGGCTTCTTCGGCAGATAGGGCTAGTCGCTGCCAAAGCAGTCCGCCGCCCAGCAGCACGGAGCCGCCGGCCAGTGTCTGGAGCAGGGTGCGTCGGCTTGCGACGGGCAGTGATGTGAGGCGTGTGTTCATGGTGCTCATCCGAAGGTGAAGGCATAGGCGGAGACGCCCGCGTCCAGGAATTCGATGCTGAATGTGTGCTCGGCGATGTCGCCCGGTTGGCGCACCAGCTGGTAGAGCCGTTGGGCGGTGACGGTTCCGCTGCCGTCAGCCGCTGCGTCCATGCCATGGGCATCTCCCGGAGGCTTGCCATCAATGCTGACCTTGAATCGCACGGGCTTTCCCTTGGGGCCAGGGCTCAGCACCAGGTGCAGGTCACGCGCCTGGAAACGGTAGACGATGCGGCCGCTGGGTGCGGAGAGGGTCGCACTTTCCGGCCCCACCACCCATTGACCGACGAGACCCCAGGTGTTGAGCTCGGGGCGCTCCGGTCCCACGTAGGCTGCCGACCTGTCATGCACGGCTTTCGGTGTGGAGGCGAAATTCTCGGCGCGTTCGTAGCCCAGGTAGGTTTCCGGCGAGCGCACTTCGTTCATGCTGGCTGCCAGTTGCACCCCTTGGGCGTCCACTTCCGTCAGTCCCGTGGCTGTCTGGGAAGAGCCGGCTTCTTTCAGAAGCTGCTGTATCACCCGCTCCGATTCCGCGTAGTCCCCTTCGCCGAAGTGGTGGTGGCGAATATGTCCAGTGGCATCAATGAAGTAGTGTGCCGGCCAATACTGGTTCTTGAAGGCGCGCCAGATGGCGTACTGATTGTCGACTGCCACGGGATAGCTGATGCCCAGGTCCTTCATTGCCCTGGTGACGTTGTTGATGTCGCGCTCGAAGGCGAACTCCGGAGCATGCACGCCGACCACGACCAGGCCCTGGTCGCGGTACTTCTCGGCCCAGGCCTTGATGTAGGGAAGGGTGCGCAGGCAATTGATGCAGGAGTAGGTCCAGAAATCGATCAGCACCACCTTGCCTCTCAGGCTTTGATTGGTCAGCGGTGGCGATTGGAGCCATTGCGTTGCCCCATCCAGCGACGGTGCGATGCCTTCATCGGGTAGCGCGGAGGCCTCACCGGACGGGCCGGCCACGCGTATCGCATCTCCGACGGCCAACATGGCAGGGCCTTCGGCGGGGGGCGTGGCCGGTTCCTGTATCGACCTGGCCAAGTTGGCCTCGCCGTCCAGCGGCTTGTTCAAGCGCTCAATCAGCTTTTGCTCGATGCCTCCGGTGGAGGTGATCGAGAACCGGGCGAGCACGCCGGTACCCAGCCCCAGCGCGATAGCGGCCACGCCAGCGAGCATCGCGGCCCCCAGGCCACGCCGCAGCCATTCCCCCGCACCCAGCGAGCGCTTGAGTGCGGCGAATACCTTGCCGCCCAGCAGCAGCGCTGCAGCCATGGAGGTCGCTGCGCCCAGGGCGTACGCCAGCAGCAGCAAGGTCGAGGTGGCGTTGGCTCCCTGAAGGGCCGCACCGGTCAGGATCAATCCGAGGATGGGGCCCGCGCAGGGCGCCCACAGCAGCCCCGTCGCGATCCCCTGCACAACGGAAGAGCCCATGCGTGGGGTGCCGTCGGTCGCTACCGACTCGGACAAACGTGAGCCTGCCGCCACCAGCGGGCGGGTCAGCCGCTCGGACAGATGCGGCAGGAGCAGGGTCAGTGCGAATACCGCCACGAGTGCCAATGCCAGCCAGCGGCCATACTGGTTGGCTGCGACCACCCAGCCGCCCCCGACTGCGGCGAGGGACGCCACTGCCGCGAAGGTCAGCGCCATGCCTGCCAGCAGAGGCAGGCCATTGCGCATGAACGGCTGGCCGGCGCGGGAAAACACGAAAGGCAGCACCGGCAGGATGCAGGGACTGACAATGGTCAGAACGCCGCCCAGGTAGGCAAGGACGATCAGCAACATGGCTTTTTCCCGGTGACTCGCAGTTCAAGCTGGCTTCTGCGTGAAGCTTAGCGACAGGCCGTTGATGCAGTAGCGGAGTCCTGTCGGTGGCGGTCCGTCGTCAAAGACATGACCTAGGTGGCCGCCACAGCGCCGACAGTGGGCTTCGGTTCGCACCATGCCATAGCTTAGGTCCTTGCGGGTGGCGACGGCGTTGTCCAACGGCTTCCAGAAGCTGGGCCAGCCTGTGCCGCTGTCGAACTTGGTGGAAGAGGCGAACAACGGCAGCGCACAGCCGGCGCAGGAAAACGTCCCCGCGCGATGCTCGGCGTTGAGCGGGCTGCTGCCTGGTGGCTCCGTGTCCTGCTGACGCAGCACCGCATATTGCTGTGGACTGAGCCGCGCTCTCCACTGCGCATCGGTATAGCTGACCTCGAAGGACTCGACCGCTGCGTTGGCGCGGCGGTGGAGTATTCCGGAAGAGAGCGCAGCGACGGAAGCGGCTGCGCCCAGGATGAGTTGGCGTCGGGTCGTCATGGCATCGGTTCTCTGGATTCCATGCGCCCAGATTACGGAGCTGTGATCTCTAAGTCCTCACGTAAAGCTAAAAGATTTGTGATAACTCTGGCGTGGACCGCTCCTACTGCATGGGACGAATCCCGGTCTCGCGTCCGTGGTCGCTCAGACTCAGGGGTGCTGAATCACTGCGCGTATCGTTGTCATCCTCGACCGACAATACCCGCATACCCTCAGCGTCTGCTTCAATGTGCCGTTTTGGCAGCTCTTTGCTTGAACAGCAGGATTGCAATCAGCATGAAGGTCAGTAGCGCAGCCGATGCCGAATAGCGGCTCAGCGCCAAACCACCCGAGCTCAGCGGTTTGTCGAGGAAGTCTCCGACCACGGCGCCCAGCGGACGCGTGAGGATGAACGCGGCCCAGAACAACAATGTCCGGGACACTCCCGTCCAGTAATAAGCCACCACGACCAGGGCAAGCAAGCCGCCGAATACGAGGGCCGCGCCCGTGTAGCCCAGACCCGCGGTGTCGGCCATCCAGTCGCCCAGAGCGGTGCCCAAGGTCTGTGAAAACATGATCGTCAGCCAGTAAAAGGCTTCTGCACTGGGCGAATTGATGCTGCTCACCGACACGGAACCGAGGGCGCGATACCAGACGAAGAGCGAGCCAAGCAACAAGGCCAGCAGCAATCCCGTACCTCCGGCGTATCCGATGCCGAGCGAACGGTCCGCGAAATCGGCCAGCGTGGTTCCGACCGTGGTGGTGGCAATGATGGTCGCCCAATACAGAAAGGGGTGGAAGGCTTTGGCTTTGACCTGTGCGACAACGGCGGCCAGGAATATCAAGGCAAAGATGGCCGTGCTGATCAGATAGCCCAGGTTCATGGACATGGAGACGGCATCACCGCCTGTTTCGCCGAGAGTGGTGGCCGCGATCTTGATGAGCCAGAAACCCAGAGTGACTTCGGGCACTTTGGCCAGAGCAAGTTCAGAGGATGTTTTCACGAGGGATCTCCTGGTTCTGGACTCGCTTTGGAGCAGGTCGAGAGTTTGGGGTAGCTGGTCCATGAATGCCTGGCAACGCGTTTGATTCCGCGCACGGGCCACACAGCGCCTGCCGATGAGCTGTCATGGCTGTGTCGGGCACATGCCGATCGTCTGCAACTCCGGGTTTCGTCCGGCTTGGACGGAACTGGCGAGCGCAGCACATCACCGTGTTCGGCCACCGACGAGGCTGAGGGGGTGATAAGGCGTGCCTTGCTGTCAAGGTGAAAGGCAAGCGCACAGTCTGACTGGCCTGACTTAGCCCAGACTTAAGCTCGCTCAAGTCCATCTCGGCGTGATTGGTTCGTTGAGAAGTCTGCGGCGATTGCCGCCAGCAAGCCGGCGAGATACCTGCACACTCCCGCGCTGAAACGGACGTTTAGACGCAGCGACTTGTGGCTTGCACAGAATCCGGTAATAATTCAATAAAAGTTGAATTATTGAATTATGAAAGAAACCCAAGTCATTCGAGCCCTTGGTGCTTTGGCGCAAGAGGCCCGGCTACGCGCCTTCCGGGCCTTGGTCGTGGCGGGTCCGGAAGGGCTGACGCCCACGGCTTTGGCCGAGCAGCTCGGCATTGCGGCCAATACCTTGTCGTTCCACCTCAAGGAGCTGACAAATGCGGAGCTGATCAGCCAGGAGCGCCAGGGGCGCAATCTGGTTTATCGCGCTTCGTTCGATGCTATGAATGATTTGCTCGGTTACCTCACCGAAAACTGCTGCCAAGGCGCGCCCTGCAGCCCCGCTGAGGCCACTTCCTGCAACTGCTAAGGAGTTCCCCATGAAGCGCTTTCACGTCCACATGCATGTCGATGACCTGAGCCAGAACATCGCTTTCTATTCCAAGCTCTTCGGTGCCGAGCCGACGCGCGTGGAAAGCGACTACGCCAAATGGATGCTTGAAGACCCGCGCATCAATTTCGCTATCTCCACCCGGGGCACTGCCAAGGCCGGCCTGGATCATCTGGGATTTCAGGTGGATGAGGCCAGCGAGCTGGCCGACCTCAAGGCAAGGGCGCAAGCCGCCGATATGGCGCTGTTGGACGAGGGCGAGACCTCCTGCTGCTATGCCCGCAGCAACAAGCACTGGATCACCGACCCTCAGGGTGTGGCCTGGGAGCATTTTCACTCGCTGGGCAACATTCCCGTATTCAAGGAGTCGGAAGCTTCGGACGCATCAGCCTGCTGTGCGCCGACGATCGCGGCACCCGAGGCCACGTCGGGCTGCTGCGGACCGCGCCCCACCACCGGTACCGCCAAACCCTGCTGCTGAATCACCATGACGCATGCCGCCAAGCCTTTGAACGTGCTGTTTCTGTGCACCCACAATTCAGCGCGCAGCATCCTGGCCGAAGCACTGCTCAACGATATGGGCCAAGGTCGCTTCAAAGCCTATTCCGCCGGCAGCAGCCCGCGCGAAAACCAGCAACCCAATCCTTTGGGACTGCGGGTTCTGCAACGTGCGGGCGTGCCGGTGGGCGGGCTGCGCAGCAAGAGCTGGGACGAGTTCGCGGGGCCCGATGCACCGCAGATGGATCTGGTGATCACCGTATGCGACAACGCTAAAGGCGAGATTTGTCCGATCTGGCCCGGCCATCCCGCCACCGCACATTGGGGATACGCAGATCCATCGGAAGGCGATGGGCCGGAAGAAGCCAAGCTGGAAGCCTTCCGCCAAACCATGCATCTGATGCGTCGCCGCCTGGAAATGTTGGTGAGCCTGCCTGCGGACAAGCTGCAGAAAGCCATGCTGCAAGGCACTGCCCGCGACCTGTCCGCCCATTAAAGCCATGCATCAATCCTGCGAAGTGGCGGCTTCGGCAGACCCTCGCCGTTCTGCCATGGGCGTGTTTGAGCGCTACCTCACGCTCTGGGTCTTTCTGTGTATCGTTGCTGGCATAGTCCTGGGCCATCTGTTTCCCGGTCTGTTTCAGGCCGTGGGGGCGATGGAGCTCGCCCAGGTCAATCTGCCGGTGGGCCTGCTCATTTGGGTGATGATCATCCCCATGCTGATCAAGGTGGACTTCTCTGCCCTTGGCGAGGTGGGCCAGCACATCAGGGGCATAGGGGTCACGCTGTTCGTGAACTGGCTGGTCAAGCCGTTTTCCATGGCCTTGCTGGGCTGGATCTTCATTCGCCATGTGTTCGCCCCCTGGCTTCCTGCTGAACAGATCGACAGCTACATCGCCGGTCTGATCCTGTTGGCGGCAGCGCCTTGCACCGCCATGGTGTTTGTGTGGAGCCGCCTCACAGGTGGCGACCCGCTGTTCACGCTGTCGCAGGTGGCGCTCAACGACGCCATCATGATCCTGGCCTTTGCGCCGCTGGTCGGCCTGTTGCTGGGCCTGTCGGCCATCACCGTGCCTTGGGCGACGCTGCTGGTATCGGTGCTGCTCTACATCGTCGTGCCGGTGGTCCTGGCCCAATGGCTGCGCCGCAAACTGATGTCCAGGGGGCAAGCCGTCTTCGAGCAGGCGCTTGCGTCCATCGGCCCATGGTCCATGGCGGCGCTGCTGGCAACCTTGGTGCTGCTGTTCGCATTTCAGGGCGGCGCGATCCTGCAGCAACCGCTGGTGATTGCACTGCTGGCCGTGCCCATCCTGATCCAGGTATTTTTTAACTCGGCCCTGGCCTACTGGCTCAATCGTGCCGTAGGAGAAAAGCACAGCATTGCCTGCCCATCGGCGCTGATCGGGGCCTCCAACTTCTTTGAGCTCGCCGTGGCCGCTGCCATCAGCCTGTTTGGCTTGCAGTCCGGTGCCGCCCTGGCAACGGTTGTGGGCGTGCTGGTCGAGGTGCCCGTTATGCTGCTCGTGGTACGTGTCGTGAACGACACGCGATCCTGGTACGAAAAATGAGGACCAGATCTCTGACCCGACCTCAAGCCGAGGGCGGGCCTTCCGCCTTTGGTGCCGGCTGGCCCAGCTCCCCCGGACCCTTTAAGCCGTATATCGATAAAGGCGCAAGCTGACGCGAAACCAGTGTCGCCAGCACGCAAGCTGGCAGCAGCAGGGGGAGAAGCGTGTATTGGCCGGTCATCTCGAAGATCATCAAGGCGGACATGACCGGTGCGTGCGTTGTGGCTGCCAGCAAGACGGCCATGCCGACGACGGCATACACAGGCTCCGGCGCCGTGCTCAGGCTCAGGCCCGCCATCGCGCTTGCAGCAAGGGCTCCGCCTGCGGCCCCCGTGAAGAGCGTGGGAGTAAACACCCCTCCGGGCGCTCCAGATCCGGTGGAGGCTCCTATCGCGATGAGCTTGAGCAGCAAGACGAGAGCGATGATTGCGCCCTCCGCCGGAGTCGTGAGTTGCTGCTGGATGCTGCTGTAGCCGTTGCCCCAGACCTCGGGGCGCCACAGCGACAGCACTCCAACCACCAGGCCGCCGAGTGCGAACGCCAGAGGCTGCGACAGTTTCGAGCGCTCAAACAGGCTGCGTGCAGTGCGCAGCCAGCGCATCAATGCAGCGCCGCACACTCCGCCGAGCAGGCTCAGAGCCAGCAGCAGCATCACCTGCGGGGCATCGGGCATTCCAATCGCCGGCACGGAAAACAGCACCGCATTCTCGCCCAGTGCTATCGAGATGCCGAAGGCTGCTACCGCCGCCACAACGACCGGGCCAAGTTGCGCAAGTGCCAGTGAGCCCAGCAGGATTTCAGCGACAAATACCGCCCCGGCCAGAGGCGCGTGGTAGGCCGCGGCAAGTCCTGCCGCTGCTCCACAACTCACCACCAGCCGCAGATCGGATGTATGACCCAACAGGCGTCCAAGCGTCGATGCGAGCATGGCGGCCAACAACACCATTGCGCCTTCTCGACCCACGGCTCCACCGGTGCTGACGACCAGCATCGACGCAGCCACTTTCAGCAAGCCGCCACGCAGGTCGAGATGGCCGTTGCCTATGGCCACGGCTTCGATGTAGTCGCCACTTTTGGCCTTTGAAGTCGGTGCCGGTGAGTGGCCGCGTGCCGCGATCCAGAGCAATATGCCGGCGGTCAGCGCTCCCGCGGCCGGAGCGATTGCGCGCAGCTCCGGAGGCAGCGAACGGGCAGCCACCACAAGATGGCCTTGATGTGCTCCAACGAACAGTGTCTCGAGCGTGAACAGCACTAGCTTGAATCCGCTCACCGCAATGGCGGATGCTGTGCCCACAACCGCTGCCACCACCAGGTCACGCCATGGCGGGTCAAGCTTCGCAAACCCGGCGCGCAATATGCGCAGTGCCTTACGCCAATGCAGAGCCATCATGCTGTTTCCACCCGGTGAGGTTTGAGTTCACGCCGCGTGCCGCACCAAGACAGACTAGGCATGTGTCAGAGCCGTTGTCCTGCGGTTTCCAGAAGTTCAATCGTACGGGAAGTAAATGGCTGATGGCAGGGGGCTGCGCCAGCAAAGTTGGCCCAGCCGGATCGTCTAGGCATGAAGGTGTGAATCAGTGATTCCGAGCCTTCGATGAAAGACTGCAATCCTCTTTGCCTGCTGTTGCAAATTCATCCCTAGAGGTTTGCAGGCGCAGCTCTGGAAGCTATGCCATCCGGATGGGCGCTGCAGTCCCGGGCTTCGCCGGGCGTGATGCCGGTCACAGGGCGCATCAACGATGCCCGCTAACGGCGACTACATCCTGGTACTTGTGCCTTCCCTGTGCTTTTCCTGGCCGCCATCCCGGCGGCTGCGGGCCTGTCCGGCGTCAGCGGCGATGCTTGCTGTCTGTGGCTGTGCTCGGTGTCTGCGCTGATGCCCATCTCTTGGGATAAGCCACTCCACATCTTCACCATCACCCAATGTCTGGTGATGCGAGGCAAGTCCCTATTCGATGAGTGAATATGTCTGAAATGTAAACTTTGTAAAAAATAGTTACACAACCATGCGAAGCAAGCATGGTGAATTGGTTACCAGTAAGGGCATACAGAATGGATCGCTTCAAAATCTCGACCCGGCTTGTCATCTCATTTGCGGTGATGGTCGTACTTCTTGCCATCTTGGGTGGCGTGGCATTGGTTGGATCTTCTGTGCAGCGCTCAACGCTCGAGGAGATCACTCAGAGGCAGGTTCCTCTGGTTCAGGCTTTGAATGCCACCAAAGATGGCATCAACGAGCAGGCCATCCAGTTTCGCAACCTGGCCTTGTTTCCCTCGCAGAACATTCAGCAGTTCGCACGGGCAGAAATTCAGAAGACAAGAACGGATATTGCGGCCCAGCTTGATATCGTGAACAGCATGGCGCGCTCTGAGCGAGCCAAGGCACTGCTTGAGCGTTTGCAACAGCAGCGTGCCAGCTATCTGAAGCTCGGCGATGAGTTTCTCGTCCTGGTTGACCGTGATCAGAGCGAGGAAGCGCGGGCAATGCTTGAAGCCCAGTTGCGCCCGGTACAGCGCGAATACCAGCGAGTCATTCGTGAACTGCTGAATCATCAAACCGAGAGTTCTGAAAAAGCCGCGCAGAAGGCCGATGCTGCCGCCCGTGAGCTGCTGTGGGGAGTACTGATCACCGGCGCTGTTGTCACAGTCCTGGCAGTTTTTCTGGCTTGGGCCATCATCCGATCCATCACGCGTCCACTCACCCAAGCCGTGGCGGTGGCGGATCGTGTGGCGGACGGAGACCTGAGCGGAGAAATCGCTGCGGGATCCAAGGATGAGATGGGGCAGCTGCTCAATGCGCTTCAACGCATGCAGCAAAGCCTGGTGAGGACGGTGACGGTGGTGCGAAGCAATGCGCAGGGGGTTGCTTCGGCCAGCGCCCAGATTGCCGCCGGCAATCACGACTTGTCGGGGCGCACGGAAGAGCAGGCCAGCGCGCTGGAGCAGACAGCGGCCTCCATGGAAGAGCTGAGTTCAACGGTCAGCCACAACGCAGATAACGCTCGGCAAGCCAATCAGATGGCAATGAATGCTTCCACGGTCGCAACCCAGGGTGGTGAGGTCGTTGCCGAAGTGGTCGCGACCATGAAGAGCATTGATGAAAGCAGCCACAAGATTGCCGACATCATCGGTGTGATCGACGGTATTGCCTTTCAGACCAATATCTTGGCCTTGAACGCCGCCGTCGAAGCGGCTCGTGCTGGTGAGCAAGGCCGTGGGTTTGCCGTGGTGGCCAGCGAAGTGCGAGCCCTGGCTCAGCGCAGCGCCGATGCAGCCAAGGAAATCAAGCAGCTCATCAGCACCAGCGTAGAGCGAGTGGCCCAGGGTTCTCGCCTTGCGGATCAGGCGGGCAGTACGATGACCGGGGTGGTCACGGCTATTCGCCGCGTGACCGACATCATGGGCGAGATCAGCGCCGCCAGCCATGAGCAAAGCTCGGGTGTATCTCAGATTGGCGAGGCTGTTACGCAGATGGACCAGGCTACGCAGCAAAATGCCGCCCTGGTGGAGGAAATGGCTGCCGCGGCTACCAGCCTGAACAATCAGGCGCAATCCCTGGTGGGAGCCGTGGCGGTGTTCAAGTTGTCCGATCAGGAGCAACAGGGCCAAGTGGCCGCGGCGGAACCGGCCGCCCATGCCGACATGAAGAGAGCGAAGAACATGGCGAAAGAGGCAGAACTTTCCCGCGAAGTGGCGGGTTCTGGCAAACTGGCCAACCTATGCTGCTGATCGTCGGAACCGTTCGCCTGCCTGCCGAAAACCTGGAGCGCGCCAGACCTGCCATGCGGGCCATGGTCGAAGCCTCGCGCGCCGAGCCGGGCTGCCTGGAATACGGCTATGCCGAGGATGTGCTGGTGCCGGGCCTGATCCACGTGAAGGAGCTGTGGCTGGACCAGGCTGCGCTCGACGCGCATTTCGCCTCCCGCCATATCGCCGACTGGCGTGCGGCCTGGCCGGGCCTGGGCATAGGCGAGCGCGATCTGCGCGTCTACGAGGTGGGCGCGCCGCGCAAGACCTGATGCAGCAGGACCGGCCTTGGCCCGGCGGCGGGATCCTGCCTTAAAGGTCCGAGCGTATTCCTAGCTGCCGCGCAGAAGCCAAAGCGCGACCAGCGGCGCCAGGTTGAACAGCAGAATGCCGACCTTGTAGAGCGTCATGCCGCCATAGTGCATGGCGTCGAAGTCGGAGTCCGAGAGTCTGAACCAGCGGCCGTGCAGGCTGCGCATCCAGCTTCTGGCGCAGCTGAAAGCCAGGAACCAGGCGATCAGGACGGCGTAGTTGAACAGCAGCGATACCAGCAGCGCGCGGCGCAAGAAGTCGAGAGTCATAGCAGCCTCCTTTGGTGGCGGCTAATGCAATGTATACCGCGGAAACCGGTCCACGGGCGATCAGACTGTTGCCCTCCGGGGAATAGCCGGCAGAGCGCTACAGCTTGGGCCCGTCCAGCTTGACCTTGGAGGGCGCAATGACGCCGATGTCGCTCCATGACTTCATGTCGTAGCGGAGTTCGACCACGGCGCAGGTGCTCAGATACGCGACCTCGCCCGCCAGATGCTGCGCGAGTTCGGAAATCTGGGGGTTGTGGCTGAACAGCATCACGCAGCCTAGCTTCTTGTCCAGCGATCGCACCACCGCCAGCAGCGTCTCGGCCGTGCTGGCATAAAGCCGCGTTTCTATGGCGATGCGCTGAGGTGCGTAGCCGAGCGCATGCGCGAAGGCCTGGGCCGTGCTCAGCGCGCGGACCGCGGGGCTGGAGATGATGAGATCGGGTTGCACATGGTGCCGGGCCAGCCGTCGGCCCATCAGCGGCGCATCCTCGCACCCGCGTTCGTCCAGGGGGCGCTCGCGGTCGGGCAGAGCCGGATCGTCGCGGCCGGCTTTGGCATGCCGCACCAGAAACAGGGTTTTCATGAACCACCTCCGTCCAGACTCCGTGCGGCAAGGCGCTGCCGACCCGGTTGCCTCCATTGTGTGGCGCTGCGGCGCGGATATGGTGTCGCTCTGTCTCCGGAAAGCAGGTGATTCGGAATCCCTGGAGCGATGTAGGGCGCGGCCTATAGCTGCCGTAGCTATGCCTGCTGTGGATGCCGCAGTACGCGTGCAGGCAGCGTGAGCTGCAGCCAGTGGCGGCGTTCTGCGTGGCTTATGCTCGGTTGCCATGAGCAACACCATAGAGACCTTCATCCACGCCGCCCGCGAAGGGCTGGCTCAGCAAACCGCAGCCCATGCCGCTTCCTGGCATCTGGGCGAAGAGGCCGACTGGTCTGCCGACCTGGATGCTGGCACGATTGCCTTCCACTTTGCCGACTGCATCACGGCCACGGCGCCGATCCAGGTGGTGGGAACCTACAACCTGGCCGACGGCAGCTTTCTCTGGGGCTGGGACCATCCTTCGGTACCGGAGCCCTTGAGCGCCCATGCACATATGGCCCGCGAATGGGGCGAGCAGCAGGGCGCGGAGGCGTTCACCGCGCGCAAGGTGCTCTGCTCCGAAGACCAGGCCTGGAGCTTCGCCGCCGTGGCCAGCCGGCTGGCCACGGCCAATGGCGTCTACCGCGGACCGGCGGGCAGCACCCTGGTGTTCATGACCTTCGGCACGATACAGCTGCAGAGGAAAAGCGCAGAGGGCTGAGCAGCCGGGCTGTTACGAATCCATACCCAAACCCGTGAAGAGAAAAAAACAGCGGATTTCGCTTTTTGAGTTCTTGAAGACCGGCCATCTGGGAAGTTTTGCGCCTTGCCGCAATCTTTCCCTGGCGGCGCTGACGGCCATCTTTGGCCGGCCGGACTGCGTCGAAACCCGCGACGGCATTCCCTATGAGGTGGAGAGCCCGGAGTGTTTCCCGGTCATCGCCTGCTATGGAACCTTGGAGTTCCACTTCGATTCGGGAAAGACGCTGTACTGCATATTCTGCGACGCGTTTGTCTCCGGCGCCCCGTCCGGAGGGCTGCAGATACGGTTCTCGGACGCGGCCCTGCTGCGCCGCGGAAGAGCCATGAGCGATTTCCTGGCGCATGCCCGGGCGCGCGGACTGTCGGTGCAGCCGGAATGCCGCCCCGGCCTGCTGCCCTATGCGCGCGTGCTCACGACATCCGGCGGCGTCGAGCTGGGATTTGAAGTGGACGATCCCGAAGACACGAGCGAGATGCCGACGCTGCGCTGGTTCAGCTGGATGGCCGGCTCCTGACACCTTGTTCAAGCCAGTTGCTTCCCTCAAACAATCCGTTTTCGCGGATTTTTTGAGGATGGCCGGGCTTTGCGCAGGCTGTAGCGTCAGTCCCGCAACTGCTGCGCATGGTGGCGCAGATGGTCGTCGATAAAGCTCTGGATGAAGTAGTAGCCGTGGTCGTAGCCCGCATGGCGGCGCAGGCTCAGAGGCTGGCCGACCTTGGCGCAGGCGGCCTCGAAGGCCTCGGGCAGCAGCTGCTTCTCGATCAGGAATTTGTCGGCCAGGCCCTGGTCGATGAGGATGCCGGCGGGATAGGGCGCCTGCTTTTGCGCGGCCATCAGTTCGCTCGCATCATGGGCGGCCCAGGTGCTGCGGTCATCGCCCATATAACCGGCAAAGGCCTTCTGGCCCCAGGGGCAGTTGACGGGATTGGCGATAGGCGCGAAGGCCGAGACGCTCTTGAATTTGCCGGGGTGGCGCAGCGCCAGCGTGAGCGCGCCATGGCCGCCCATGCTGTGGCCGAAGATGCCGAGGCGCTGCAGATCCACGGGCAGCTTGGCGCCGATCAGCTGCAGCAGGTCGTTCAGGATGTAGCTTTCCATGCGCCAGTGCAGGGCCCAGGGCTTGGCCGTGGCGTCGAGGTAGAAGCCCGCGCCCACGCCGAAGTCCCAGGCATCGGCCTCGCCGGCCAGGCCCGCGCCGCGCGGGCTGGTGTCGGGGCAGATCAGGGCAATGCCCAGCTCGGCCGCTAGGCGCTGGGCGCCGGCCTTGATCATGAAGGTTTCTTCGGTGCAGGTCAGGCCCGCCAGATAGAGCAGGGCCGGCACCTTCTCTCCGGCCACGGCCTTGGGCGGCAGATAGACCGAGAACTTCATGGCCAGGCCGATTTCGCTGGAGAAATGCTCGTAGTAGCGCTGTGCGCCGCCAAAGCAGGCGTGGGCGTTCTTGAGTTCCATGGTGGATACTCCTAAAAGAAAAGCTGCTAGCGCTTGTCCATCAAGCGTTTGCAGCATTTTTATCTATGAAATCTAATCCAAGCATGCGTAAGCAGCTCAGAAATTAAGAGTGCAGGGCGGAGCGCTAAAACTGGCGCAACTCTACCAAAGAGACACCGAGCAAGGGCCTAGGCGGCCCCGCCGCCCCGCAGCGAGGGTGTCGTCCCCCTCCCGTAGCGCGCAGCGCGTAGAGAGAGGGGCGCCCGGCCAGGGGGAAGGCGCGGGGCCGCCTAGGCGAAGCGCCTCAGGGTGTTACGAAGCGTCAGCGTAGTTAACAACGCTGCGAATCGACTTGCCTTCATGCATCAGGTCAAAGGCTTCGTTGATCTTGGCCAGGCCCATGGTGTGGGTCACGAAGGGCTCGAGCTGGATCTTGCCGCTCATCGCGTCTTCCACCATGCCGGGTAGCTCGCTGCGGCCCTTGACGCCGCCGAAGGCCGTGCCCAGCCACTTGCGGCCGGTGACGAGCTGGAAGGGGCGGGTGGAGATTTCCTGGCCCGCGCCGGCCACGCCGATGATCACGCTCTGGCCCCAGCCGCGGTGTGCGCATTCCAGCGCGGCGCGCATGACGTTGACATTGCCTATGCACTCGAAGCTGTGGTCCACGCCCCAGCCCGTCATCTCCACGATGACCTGCTGGATGGGCTTGTCGAAGTCCTTGGGGTTGACGCAGTCGGTGGCGCCGAAGGTCTTGGCCAGGTCGAACTTGCCGGGGTTGGTGTCGACGGCGATGATGCGGCCGGCCTTGGCCAGCTTGGCGCCCTGGATCACGGCCAGGCCGATGCCGCCCAGGCCGAACACGGCGACCGTGTCGCCTTCCTGCACCTTGGCGGTGTTCTTGACGGCACCCAGGCCCGTGGTCACGCCGCAGCCGAGGAGGCAGACCTGCTCGGGGTTGGCATCGGGGCTGATCTTGGCCAGCGAGACTTCGGCCACCACGGTGTACTCGCTGAAGGTGGAGCAGCCCATGTAGTGGTAGATGGGCTGGCCGTTGTACGAGAAGCGCGTCGTGCCATCGGGCATCACGCCCTTGCCCTGGGTGGCGCGCACGGCCACGCACAGATTGGTCTTGCCGCTCTTGCAGAACAGGCACTCGCCGCATTCGGCCGTGTACAGCGGGATCACATGGTCGCCGGGTTTGACGCTGGTCACGCCTTCGCCGACCTCGACGACGATGCCCGCGCCCTCATGGCCGAGCACGGCGGGGAAGATGCCTTCGGGGTCGTCGCCGCTCAGGGTGAAGGCGTCGGTATGGCAGACGCCGGTATGGGTGATCTTGATCAGCACTTCGCCCTTTTGCGGCGGGGCCACGTCGATCTCGACGATCTGCAGGGGTTCTCCGGCCTTGAAGGCCACGGCGGCGCGAGATTTCATGTGGGTCTTTCTGGATTTCTGGAAGAGGGGAGCGAGGCCTGGCCTTCGCTTTGCGAAACCATGAATGTAGGCCAGGCGGGCGGCGAAGTGGGCAGGCATGGCCGCCGCCCTAAGGGCTTTGGCCGAATATCGATGTAATTGAGTGCTTCGGCCATTGCCTGTGCTTCAGCTCCTGGCTATGTCGCTGCTCAGGGGCTGATGCTGCGCACGGATCTGCGCCGCGGTTTCCCGGAACCACCGGGCAATGGCCACGTTCTGCTCGAACAGCGAGTATTTGGTGCCGCCGCCGTAGTCGGGCATGTCTATCATGTCGGTGGTGATGTAGCGCAGCGGGCTGGCTGGCGTGCTGTAGTGGTGGCGCAGCGCGCGCCGCACGATCTCCTTGCAGGGCTCGACGCGCCAGGCCGTCCAGGTGGCATGCCATTGGCCCGGGGTCGGGCGTGTGAACGGATACTGGCAGGCGCGGCCGTAGTGGCCGTTGTCCGTGAGCTGCCAGATGTTGCGCGGCCCGTTGGGCGAGACCGGGCGTATCTGCAGCCAGTGCACCATGTTCTGGGCTATCCAGTCGTCGATAAGGTTGCCGCTTTCGTAAGGGTCGATGACGACTTCGCCAGACTCGACCTGCGCACGCATGCCGACCACATCCTGCTCCTCGGGGTTGTCCAGCTTGAGCAGCACATGGCTGTGGTCCAGCACGTACTGGAAGGGCAGGCCCTGCGCACGCACGCGCTGCGCAATCGGCGTGATGCGGCGCGGGTCTTCGCTCCACATGTAGATGTGGTTCTCCATGCCAATCTCTATGCCTATGCGCTGGCCCAGCTCCCAGGCGTGCAGGTAGAAGGCCACGATGTCGTCATCGCTCACCACATGGCCCGCTGCATGGCGCGTGTACAGCATGAGGTTGTGAAACTCGGCGCCGGCTTCCTTGCACATGCGCAGGTTTTTTTTCGAGTGCGGCCTCGTCGCGCCCCGCCGTGTACGACCACAGGCCGGTGCGCAGCGGCATACCGTATTTGTAGGCCAGCCTTATGTATTCGCGCTCTTCGCCCGGCTGGGGCATGCGGTCGAAATGGTCGAAGACCTGGCTGTCGCGCAGCATCTTGAATTGCTCTTCGAGCGGCAATGTTTCGCAATGGCGTATGCCGCGGCCGTTGCAGCCCAGGGAAAAATCAAGCTTGCTGTAGTGAGGGTGAAAAATCAGGCGACGGCGGTCTGACTGGCAGCGGGCGATGCAGCCGTTGCGGCGGCTTGCTCGGCTTCCTGCAGGCGTGCGATCAGCCTGCGGATGCGGGCGGGCGCGTTGTCTATGCCCAGGCGCACGAACTCGCGCACGCCGGTGCGCTCCTGCTCGCGCTGAACCAGGGCCAGGATGGCGGCGTCCGCGAGGAAGGTGTCCGTCATCAGCCGTGCGACCTGGGTGCTGGCCTCGGCGCTGTCCGCGTGGTAGTTGCGCAGGTGCAGCCAGAAATAGTGGGTCGTGGTCTCGGTCTCGGGCGTGAGGAAGTTGTACGAGAACGAGCGCAGGCCCGCGTCCATTTCCTGCTCGCTGTGCTCGCGGCCCGTGGCGATGCTGCCGAAATCGACGCAGGACACCGAGGGCAGATGGAGGTAGTAGTACTGCCAGCGGTCCACCGGCCCTGCGAAATTGCCCATGGCCTTGACCAGCGGCACGGGCTCGGAGTCGTTCACCCAGCGGTAGGCCAGCACGTGGTTCTCGCCTTGTTCCACCTTCACGCTCACGTCCTCGGCCGCCGCGTTGCCGATGGTGTTCCTGTGCACATAGGTGGTGTGCGCGGGATCGACCAGGTTGTTGGTGATGTTGAGGTCGTTGCAATCAAAGTGCAGGTACTGCCCGTCCACCAGCGCCCAGCCGGGTTCGCCGTAGTGGCGTACCACCACGATGTGCTGCGCATCGGCCAGGGCCGGGTCGCCCATCCAGATCCAGACGGCGCCGTAGCGCTCGACCAGCGGGAAGGACTGCGCGCAGGCCGAAGGCGGAATCGCGGCCTGGCCGGGAATGCGCACGCACTGGCCGCTGCCGCTGAAGGTCATGCCGTGGTAGCCGCACTGCAGGTCGTCGCCGACCAGCGTGCCTATGGACAGCGGCGCCAGCTTGTGCGGGCAGCGGTCGACGAGCACGGCCGGCGTGCCGTCCTGGCGGCGCCAGAACACCAGGTTCTCGCCGAGGATGGTGCGCGCGGTCAGCCGGCGGCCGATCTCGCGGCTCCACGCGGCCACATACCAGGCGTTTTTGACAAAGCTACTCATGGGGGTCTCCTTCTGGTTCTTGGTGGGATGGTTCACAGGTCGAGCGTGATGCTCCGGCTGCAGGCGCGCGCGACGCAGATGTAGACCATGCCTTCTGCGTGCTCCTCGTTGGATAGCGCGTAGTCGCGGTGCTCGGCCTCGCCGTCCAGCATGCGTACCGCGCACATGCCGCATTCGCCGCGCCGGCAGTCGAACAGGGGATCGCAGCCCGCGGCGATCAGGGCGTCGAGGATGGAGGTTCCGGCTGGCACATCGAGCTGGCGGCCGCTGCGCGCCACATGGACGGTGACGCTGCGGTCTGCCGCCGTGGCGGCGGGAGCCGAAAACAGCTCGAAGTGGATGTGGCTGCGCGGCCATCCCAGTTGTTGGGCTTCGGTCAGCGTGGCGTCGATCAAGGCGCGCGGACCGCAGACATAGACATGGCGCGAGGCCTGAGGTGCACCCAGCAGGCTGGCCAGCTGCATGCCTCGCGAGAGCTCGCCGCCGTCGAAATACAGATGGGCCTTGGCGCCGGCCAGTTCCTCAATCTCCATGCGGTAGGGCATGAGCTCTTCGCTGCGGGCTCCGTAGTGCAGGGCATAGGGCCTGCCCGCCGCCTGCAGCTGCCGGGCCATGGACAGAATGGGCGTGATGCCTATGCCGCCGGCAATCAGCAGGGCCTCGTGCGGTACGTCGTGCAGTGCAAAGTCGTTTTTCGGCGGCTCGACCTCGATGCGCTCGCCCACCGCCAACTGATGCATGAAGCGCGAGCCTCCACGGCTCGTGGTTTCGAGCTTCACGGCAATTTCATAGACCAGACCGTCGCCGTCGCTGTTGACCAGCGAATAGCAGCGCGTGGGCTCCGCGCCAGCGTCCGGCAGGTGCACGCGGATATGGGCGCCTGCGGTGAACGGCGGCAGTGCCTGGCCGTCAGGGCGGCACAGGCGCAGGCGGCGTACTTCGGGCGTCAGCGCTTCGGCCGAAGCCAGCTCCAGCACCAGGGTGCCGGTCGTGGAGGAGGGGGATGCAGAGGTTGGCATGGGCCCATGCTAGGGTCCGTTGCCGTTGTTGAAAATGGCCGAATTTGCATGGGTCTGTGGCTGAAAACGCAACGACTCTGTGCGACCAATTTACCGTCGCTTTGGTCGCGCATCCTGCGCGGCCAGGCGCAGGATGACCTGGCTTGCGCATTCGACGAAGGCCGCCGTGGCCGGCGGCAGGCTGCGTCCGCTGCGCACATGGATGCCCAGCGTGCCCAGGATGGGCGCGCCCTGTGCCGACTCCAGCGGCACGAACTGCGCGGCGGGCGATGCCGTGGCCGGCCGATGCGAGCCGCTTCATCAGTTCGACCGAGGTGGCGCGTACCACAGCCTTGGGTGGCTCGGGCAGAGCCTTGAGTTCGTCCTGAATGAGGGCGTAGGAGGGCAGGTCTTCGGTGCCGAGGATGAAGGGCCATGGCGTGCACTGCGCCAGCGTCACGCTGCGCTTGCGGGCCAGCGGATGGCTGGCGGTGACCAGCGCTCCCAGGCGAAAGCGCCCGCTGGCAGCGTGCTCCACATCCTCGTGCTGGGGCATGTCGAAAGCCATGCCCACGTCCGCGCGGCCGTTGGCCACATATTCGGCAATATGGCCGGAGCTGGCGGAAGTGACCTGCAGCGAGATGCCCGGGTAGCGCTCCAGCATGCTGCCTATCACCTCGGGCAGCAGCGCACTGTGCAGGCTTTCCACACCCACCACATGCACCTTGCCGCGCTGCAGGCCGCGCAGCATGTCCAGCTCGTTCTCCAGCCATTCGGCATCCTGCAGCACACGGGTGGCATGGCGGGCAAACAGCTCTCCGGCCGGCGTGAGCTGCAGACCGCTGCTCAGGCGCTCGAACAGGGCAAAGCCCAGCTCCTGCTCCAGCTGCAGCAATTGGCGGTTGACGGCCGAGGCATCGATGAACAGCTGGCGCGCGGCGCCGCGTATCGATCCGTTGCGGCGGATGGCATCGAAATAGAGCAGGCCCCGGGCGTGAATATGCATGGAGGCCTATTGTGAGCCGTGACGGCACTTATAGTCGGCGCTTCGCCTGCTTTCTTGTCTGTCCGATGGACCACCGCCACTCCCTGCCGCATCTGATCGATCTCATCGTCTACCCGGGCTTCAAGTCGCTGGAGGCCGTGGGCCCGATGTCCGTGTTCGGCTATGCCAATGTCCACCTGCGTGCACGCGGGCAACAGGACGGCTATGAGGTACGCATCACGGCCGCGCAGAAGGGGCTGGTCAAGTCGGACACGCTGATGGCGCTGGAGGCCACGCAATCGCTGGCCGAGCTGCGCGAGCAGGGCACGGGCTGCACGGTGATCGTGGTCGGCTCGCGCCATATCGAGCAGGTGCTGGATGCCTCGTCCGGGCTGGTGCAGTGGCTGCAGGCCGTGGCGCCCCAGGTGGCAAGGCTGATCGCGCTGTGCTCGGGCAGCTTTTTCCTGGCCGAGGCCGGCCTGCTCGACGGCCGCCGTGCGGCCACGCACTGGAGCGTGGCGGGTGCGCTGGCCCAGCGCTATCCGCGTGTGCAGGTGGACGCCGATGCCATCTATGTGCGCGACGAGATACAGGACGGCGATGGCGGTACCGGAGTCCGCCAGCTATGGACCTCGGCCGGCGTGACGGCCGGCATCGATCTGGCGCTGGCCGTGGTGGAGCAGGACTTCGGCCATGCGCTGGCGCTGGAGGTGGCGCGCGACCTGGTCATGTACCTCAAGCGGCCCGGCGGCCAGTCGCAATTCAGCGTACCGTTGGCGGCCCAGTCCACGCGGCACAGCGGCGTGCAGGCGGTGCAGCAATGGGTGCTGGCCCGCCTGGCCGAACCTGTGACGCTGGCGCAGATGGCCGAGCAGGCGGCCATGAGCGAGCGACACTTCCGGCGCATATTCCAGCAGGAAACCGGGCAGAGCCCCTCGGCCTTCATGGAGAACGCACGCCTCGAGGCTGCCAAGCAGCTGCTGGAAAACCAGAGCCGGTGGCCGCTCAAGACCGTGGCCGCCCATGTGGGCCTGGGCTCGGAACAGGCGCTGCGCCACCTGTTCGTCAGAAAGCTGGGCATTACCCCGGTGGCCTATCGCGAGCGGTTCGGGGACTGAGTTGCGGCCGGCAGACGGATTAGAACAGCGGACTTTTAAAGAAATCCAGCGCTGCCTTGGCGGCCGCGAAATTGCGCTCGATCTGCGCCTGCTGCTCTGCGGTGGCCGAGGTCTTGATGCCTAGGTCGGGTTGGGACTTGGGGCTTTTCGGGCTTCTGGCCCTTTCTCCGTCAGCGTTGACGGCTATCGAACTGGAAGCGGCTGCAGCTTGCGGGGCCGGCGCCAGCAACCGGGTCAGATCCAGCGCAGGATTGAGCTGCCACAGGCAGGAGACATAGGTTGCCATGGCCACGGCCGGGTCGCCGCGCTCTATGCGCGCCATGGTGGGCTGCGAAATGCCGAGCTTGGCGGCCCACTGTGCCTGGGTCTCACCAAGGCGTTTGCGCTGGGCCACGATGCTGCAGGCAAGCTGCTCGATCTGCGCGAGGATGGCTGGCGGAAAATCTGCGGGACTGGTGTTCTGGCGAGGCATATGCCAATGGTAGGCAGGTTTTGAGGCGTGCCAGAGCAACTGGGGCGTCCAGGCTGCTCCAGGCAGGTGCGGCGGCCTCAGCCCTGAGCGGGCTTGGACGGCAACAGTCCGGCGGCGCGCAGCTTGTCCTTTTTGCTGGGCCGGCGGCCCTTGATGCCACCGTTGCCGTCTTGCGCGACGGGCGGCGGCGGCGGGGCCTCGGTGGGCTCGAAGCCGGCAATCTGCTCCAGCGTGATATCGAGCTGGTTGCGCTTGCAGATCAGCTGCCAGTGCGCGCTGTCGGCTGGCGTGACGAAGGTGATGGCAACACCCGCATGACCGGCACGGCCGGTGCGACCGATACGGTGAATATAGTCGGCGGGCGAGCGCGGCAGGTCGTAGTTGATGACCGCGGGCAGCTGGGCGATGTCGATGCCGCGAGCGGCCAGGTCGGTGGTGATCAGCAGCTGCCAGCGCTTGGCCTTGAACTGATCCAGCACCTCCTTGCGCGCGCCCTGGCTCATGTCGCCATGGAAGGTGGTGGCATAGATGCCGGCCTTGTAGAGCTTGTCGGCCAGCATCTCGGCCGTGTGGCGCTTGGCCACAAAGACCAGGGCGCGCTCCCATCCGGGCTGGGCTTCGCCATCCTTGACCAGCTGGCGCAGCAGCTGGGTGCGGCGCGTGCCGTCCACGGCAATCGCGCGCTGGCTGATGTTTTCGGGGCTGGCCGAGTGTTCGGCGTCCCGGTCCGCATCCACCTGCACGCGCACCGGATCCTGCAGCAGCCTACCGGCCAGCGCTTCCACATTCTGCGGAAAAGTGGCCGAGAACAGCAGGGTCTGGCGCCTGGAGGGCAGCAGGGCCAGCACGCGGTTCAGCTCTTCGGCAAAGCCCTGGTCCAGCAGGCGGTCGGCCTCATCCAGCACCAGCTGCTGCACGGTATTGAGCCGCACGGCGTTGTGCTCCACCAGATCGAGCAGCCGGCCCGGCGTGGCCACGAGAAAGTCGGCGCTGCCGCGCAGCTGCATCATCTGCGGGTTGATGGACACGCCGCCGTAGACCACGCGGCTGCGCGGCTGATCGCGCAGGGTGCGGCCGAGGTCGCTCAGACTCTCGTGCACCTGCAGGGCCAGCTCGCGCGTGGGCACGAGGATGAGGGTGGTCAGCGGGCGCACAAAGCCCGTGTGGGCGCGCTTGGCGGATGGGGCCAGCCAGCGCTGCAGCAGCGGCAGCAGATAGGCCAGGGTCTTGCCCGAGCCCGTGGGGGCGCAGGCCCAGAGGTCGCGCCCGGCCAGCACGGCGGGAATGGCCTGGGTCTGAATCGGCGTGGGGTCGGCAAGGCCCAGGTCTAGGGCGGAGGTGGCCAGCGTCGGAGACAGGCCCAGGGAATCGAAGGACATAGGGTGCAGCAGTTGGGCGCGGGGCAACCGCGCATTGTCGGCGAAAGCGCATGGCCCGGGGGTATGGCAGGGCATGCGGCGGCGAGCCTCAGCGCGGCGCCGGGGGCGCATCGAGCTGGCCGGCCTCGAAGCCGCCGCCCAGGTCGCCGATCAGCGTCACCGTGTTCAGCAGCTGTTGCAGCCGCACATTGAGCTGCAACTGCTGATTGCCGATCTGCGTGGCCTGGGTCGTGGCCAGCGTGGTGTAGTCCACCGTGCCGGCCTGGTACTCGTTGAAGGCGATCAACGCGCTCTGCGTGGCGTCCTGCACCGCCGCATCGAGCGCCTGGTGCTGCTGCTCGAGGATGCGCAGCGCCGCCAGATCGTTCTCCACGTCCTGCAGCGCCCCAAGCACGACGCCGCGGTAGCCGGCCACCGATGCTTCATATTGCGCGCGGGCCTCGGCGAGCTGGGCGCTGCGCGCGCCGCCATCGAAGATGGTACCCGCCAGCGACGCGCCTAGCGACCAGATCAGGTTGCTGGCGCCGAGAGCGCCCGCGAAGCCGCTGGTCGCCGAGAGTGTGAGCGAGGGGAAGAAGGCCGCATGCGCAACGCCTATGGCCGCATTGTCCGCGGCCATCTGGCGTTCGGCAGCGGCGATGTCGGGGCGGCGCTGCAGCAGCGTGGAGGGCAGGCCCAGGGGCACGCCGGGCAGCTCGGGCATGGTCGCCGCGGGCGCGATCTGCAGCTCCTCGGGCGTCTTGCCCACCAGCACCGCAATCGCATGCGCATACTGGGCGCGCGCCACGCCAACGGCCACGAGATTGGCCTGGGTGGTTTCCAGCAGCGCGCGCGCCGCGTAGAGATTGGAAGGCGGGATGGTGCCCGCGGTGTTCTGGTCCGTGACCACGCGCAGGCTCTCGCGGTAGCTGTCCACGGCGCGCTGCAGCAGCCTGGCGTTTTCGTCCGCGACGCGCAGCTCCACCACGGCCGTGGCCAGCGCTATCTGTGCGGATAGCGTGGCATTGGCCAGGGTCGCCGCGCTGACCTGGGCCAGGGCCCGGCTTTGCTGCACGCTGTCGCGCACCTGACCCCAGAGATCGGGCGACCAGCTCACGGCCGCTGCCGCCGACTTGCTGGTGGTCGGTCCCGTGCTCACACCGCCTGTTGATGCATTTTGCCGGGAGGCCGAGGCATTGATGCCCAGCGTGGGAAACAGGGCCGCGCGCGCCGCCTGGATGGCCGCCGTGGCCTTCTGGTAGTTGGCATAGGCCGCACGCACGTTCTGGTTGGAGACGGCCACCTGGGGCTCGAGCTCGTCGAGCAGCGGGTCGCGGAAGTCCCGCCACCAGTCGCCCTTGGGCCCGGCGGGATCGGGACGGGCCAGCGTCCAGCCCGGCAGCTCGCTGAAGGCCGCGGGCATGTCCACGACCGGCCTTTGATAGGCGGGGCCGCTGGCGCAGCCCGCCAGCACTGCGGCGCAGAGCGCGGCGGTGGCGGTACGGATAAGGCGATGGCTTGTCATGAAGCAGACTCCGCTGTCCGGTGCCAGGGCAGTTGCCGCGCGGAGAGCGCCAGGCGTGCGCGCAGCCGGTCGAGGAAGAGGTAGATCACCGGCGTGGTGTAGAGCGTGAAGACCTGGCTGAGTATGAGCCCGCCCATCACCGTGATGCCCAGGGGCTGGCGCAGCGAGGCCCCCTGGCCTATGCCTATGGTCAAGGGTACGGCGCCCAGCACGGCCGCGGCCGTGGTCATCATGATGGGCCGCAGGCGCAGCACCGCGGCCTTGTGGATGGCCTCGCGCGCGTTGCTGCCGCCCTGGCGCTGCTCCTGTATGGCCACGTCCACCATCATGATGCCGTTCTTCTTGACTATGCCTATCAGCAGGATCATGCCAATCATGGCGATCACCGAGAACGGCGTGCCGAAGATCAGCAGCGCCAGCGTCGCGCCTATGCCGGCCGACGGCAGCGTCGAGAGAATCGTCAGCGGATGGATGGCGCTTTCGTAGAGCACGCCCAGCACCAGGTACACCGTGGCCAGCGCCGCGACGATGAGCAGCGGCACCGTGCTCACGGACTGCGAATACGCCTGGGCCGCGCCCGCAAACGAGCCATGCACCGTGGCCGGCATCTGGATCTGCGCCACGGCCTCGTCGATGGCCTCCCGGGCCCGGCTCAGCGAACCGCCCGGCGGCAGGTTGAAGGAGATGGTGGCGGCCACCGTGCCGCCCTGGTGGTTCACCTGGGTGGCCGTGTGGTTGCTGCTCCAGGTGGCCAGGGCCGACAGCGGCACCATGGTCTCGGCCGTCGTGGTCACGGCGCTGCCGCTGGAACTGCCGCCGCGGCTGTTGGAGATGGCGTTGTTGAGCAGATTGGCCTGGGCGCTGCTGCCGGCTGCCGTGCCGGCCGCGGCCACGGTCGTGCCCGTGGCGTTATAGACCGCGATGCCCGAAACCAGCCGGCCCGGCACCTGCGTCTGCTGAGTGCCTGCGGGGTTGGCTGCGGCCGTGCTCAGGTAGACCTGGTTCAGGGCCTCGGGCGACTGCCAGTAGCGCGGTGCGTACTCCATGACCACGAAGTACTGGTTCAGCGGGTTGTAGATGGTGGAGACCGTGCGCTGGCCGAAAGCGTCGTAGAGCACATTGTCGATCTGATTGGGCTGGAAGCCGTAGCGTGCCGCCACGCTGCGATCGATGCTCACAAAGGTCTGCAGGCCGCGCTGCTGCAGATCGGAGTTCAGGTCCAGCAGCCGGCCAGGCTGCTTGCCCAGCTGGTCGAGCAGCCTGGGGACCCAGATGTTGAGCGTCACGGCGCCGTCGCAGGTCAGCGTGTACTGGTATTCGGCCGCCGACTGCCGCCCGCCTATGCGCAGGTCCTGCTGGGCCTGCAGAAACAGCCGCGCACCCGAGACAGCATTCAGCCGGGGCCTGAGCCGACTGACCACCTGCGCGGCCGAGAGATGCCTCTGGGACAGGGGTTTGAGCTGGATGAAGACGTTTGCCGTGTTCAGCGCTCGCCCGCCCGTGAAACCCGCCACCGCCTGCACCGCGGGGTCCTCCTGCACGATCTGCTGCAGCTGGGAGAGCTTCTTGGACATGGCGGAAAAGGAGATGCTCTGGTCCGCGATGATCTGGCCGACCAGAATGCCGGTGTCCTGCTCGGGGAAGAAGGTGCCGGGCAGATAGCGCAGCAGCGCCACATTGCCCATGACCAGCAGCACCAGCACGATGCCGGTGAGCAGCGCATGGTCCAGCACCGCATCCAGCGAGCGGCTGTAGCCCTGCTTGAAATGCTCGAAACCGGCATCGATGAGCTTGCGCAGCCGGGACGGGGGCCTGTCCAGGGTCTGGCGCGTGAGCAGGTAGGCGCACATGGTGGGCGTGACGGTCAGCGAGACCAGCAGGGACAGCAGGATGGCGATGGACAGCGTCATCGCCAGCTCGTGGAACAGCAGCCCGACTATGCCCGGCATGAGCAGAATGGGCAGGAACACGGCGATCAGCGACAGGCTCATGGACATCACCGTGAAGCCCACCTCGGAGCTGCCGCGCAGCGCCGCCTGCCTGGGCGGCATGCCGTCCTCCATATGCCGCACGATGTTCTCCAGCACCACCACGGCGTCGTCCACGACGAAGCCCGTGCCTATGGTGAGGGCCATCAGCGAGAGGTTGTCTATGCTGTAGCCCAGCAGATACATGGGCCCGAAGCTGCCCACGATGGACAGCGGCAGCGCCACGGCGGGGATCAGCACCGCGCGCGGCGAGCGCAGGAACACGAAGACCACGCCCACCACCAGCAGCACGGCAATGAACAGGGTGCGCTCGGTATCCGACACCGAGGCATTGACCGAGGCCGAGCGGTCCACCACCATGCCGATGCGGATGTCCCCGGGCAGGCTGGCCTGCACCACGGGCATCACCTTGCGGATCTGGGCGGCCGTCTTCACGATATTGCTGCCCGGCATGGGGTAGACGATGACCAGCACCGCCGGTTTGCCATTGTACAGGCCCGCGTTGCGCAGATTCTCGTTGGAGTCCTGGACGCTGGCCACATCCGACAGGTGCACGGCAGCGTTGTTGCGGTAGGCGATCACCAGCTTGCGGTAGGGCGCGGCCTTGCCTATCTGGTCATTGGACAGCACCTGGAAGCGCTGACCCGCTTCGTCCAGATGGCCCTTGGCGCTGTTGGCATTGGCGGCGGTGATGGCCGCTCGCACATCCTCCAGACCTATGCCGTAGCTGTTGAGCTTGCCGGGCTCAAGCTCCACACGCACCGAGGGCAGGGCGCCGCCGCCCAGCGTGATCTGGCCGACGCCACTGATCTGCGAGAGCTGCTGCTGGATCACCGAGCTGGCCGAGTCATAGAGCTGGGCCTTGGTCATGGTGTCCGAGGTCAGAGCCAGTACCATCACCGGCGTGTCCGCGGGGTTGAACTCGCGGTAGGTGGGGTTGCTGCGCAGCGTGCTGGGCAGGTCGCCGCGCGAGGCCTGGATCGCGGCCTGCACGTCGCGTGCCGCGCCGTTGATGTCACGTGACAAGCCCAGTTGCACCACGATCATGGATGAGCCCACGCTGCTGATCGAGGTGAGTTCGGTGACGTCGGCGATGGTGCCCAGCCGCCGCTCCAGCGGCGCGGCCACCGTGGCGGCCATGGTCTCGGGGCTGGCACCCGCCATGCTGGCCTGCACCACGATGACCGGAAAGGTCACATTGGGCAGCGGCGCGACCGGCAGCCGGAAGTAGGCCAGCAAGCCCGAGACCAGCAGCGCCAGCGCCAGCAGGCTGGTCGCGACGGGCCTCTGGATGAAGGGCGCACTGATGTTCATGGAGCCTCCGGTGGCTCGGGTCTGTCGCCATGCGCATCGCGCCCGCCGCGCCCGGCGCGGCACGCCAGGCGGTCGAAGAACAGATAGATCACGGGGGTCGTGAACAGCGTGAGCAACTGGCTGAAGGCCAGGCCGCCGACGATGGCCAGGCCCAGCGGCCGACGCAGCTCCGAGCCCGTGCCCGTGCCCAGCAGCATGGGCAGCGCGCCCAGCATGGCCGCGAAGGTGGTCATGAGTATGGGCCGAAAGCGCAGCAGCGAGGCTTCGAAGATGGCGTCGCGCGGGGATTTGCCGTGCTCGCGCTCGGCGTCCAGCGCGAAGTCCACGATCATGATCGCGTTCTTCTTGACGATGCCTATGAGCAGCACGATGCCGATGATGCCTATCACGTCGAGATCCTTGCCCGCCAGCATCAGCGCCAGCAGCGCGCCTATGCCTGCCGAGGGCAGGGTCGAGAGAATGGTGACCGGATGGATGTAGCTCTCGTAGAGCACGCCCAGCACCACATAGACGGCGGCCAGCGCCGCGATGAGCAGATAGACCTCGCTGGACAGCGAGTCCTCGAAGGCCGCGGCCGCCCCCTGGAAGGAGGTGGTGATGGAGCCGGGCAACTGCGCGGCCGCGATGGTCGCGCGGACCTCGCGCACCGCCGTGCTCAGCGAGGCCTCGGGTCGGAGGTTGAAGGAGATCGTGGCCGCCGGGAATTGCGCCAGATGCGAGATGGCCAGCGGCACGCGCGTGATCTGCAGCTTGGCGATGGCGCTGAGAGGCACCTGGCCGCCGCTGCCGGTCTGGCTGGGCAGGTAGAGGTTGCCCAGCGACTGTATGGTGGGCAGGGTCTCGGGCTTGGCCACGAGGATCACGCGGTACTGGCCCGCCTGCTGGAAGATGGTGGAGACGATGCGCTGGCCCAGTGCGTCATACAGCGCATTGTCTATGGTCGCGGCCGTGATGCCGTAGCGTGCCGCGAGTTCGCGGTTGACCTCCACGTTCACGGCCAGGCCCAGGTTGTCGAGATCGCTGCTCACGTCGCTGACCGATGCCAGCTGCTTGAGCCGCTGCACCAGCTGCGGCGCGTACTGCTGCAGCAGCTGCCGGTTCGGCCCGCGCAGCACGAAGCTGTACTGGTTGGGCGATACCGTGGTGTCCAGCGTCAGATCCTGCTCGGGCTGCAGATACAGCTGGATGCCGGCCACGCCGGCCACCGATTGCTGCAGCCGGCGCGCCACTTCGGCGGCGCTGCTGCTGCGTTGGTCGCGGTCGCTCAGATAAATGAGAAAGCGCCCCTGGCTCAGCGTGGTGTTGGTGCCGTCCACGCCCACATAGGAGGTGAGATCGCGGACTTCCGGGTCCTTGAGGATGAGCTCGGCCAGCGCGGCCTGGCGCTGCTCCATGGCCAGGTAGGAGACCGAGTTGTCCGCCACGCTGATGCCCTGGATCACGCCCACGTCCTGCACCGGAAACAGCCCCTTGGGGATGATGACGTAGAGCATGACCGTGGTGACCACGGTGATGGCTGCCACGATCAGGGTCAGCGTCTGGTGGTTGAGTACCCAGGCCAGGCTGCGTTCGTAGGCCGCCAGCGTCCGGTTGAACAGGCTTTCGCTGGCCTTCTCGAAGCGGCTGGCCTTGCGTTGGCGCCTGGCCCGCAGCACGCGCGCGCAGAGCATGGGTACCACGGTCAGGGAGACCACGGCCGAAAGCACGATGGTCACGGCCAGCGTCACCGCGAACTCGCTGAACAGCCGGCCTATGACCCCGCCCATGAACAGCAGCGGAATCAGCACCGCGATCAGCGAGATGGTGAGCGAGAGGATGGTGAAGCCGATCTGGCCCGCTCCCTTGAGTGCGGCATCGAGCGGCGCCAGGCCCTCTTCGAGATAGCGCACCACGTTCTCTATCATCACGATGGAGTCATCGACCACAAAGCCCGTGGCGATGATCAAGGCCATCAGCGAGAGATTGTCTATGGAGTAGCCCAGCTCATACATCAGCGCCATGGTGCCTATCAGCGAGACCGGCACCGAGATGCTGGGGATGATGGTCGCGGGCAGATTGCGCAGGAACACGAAGATCACGGCCACGACCAGCGCCACGGCCAGCACCAGCTCGAAAGCCGCATCGTTGACGGAGGCGCGGATCATGCCCGTGGAGTCCTGCACCACCGTCATCTCCATGCCCGCGGGCAGCGTGGTGCGCAGGCTGGGCAGCAGGTGCGTGATCTGGTCCACCGTCTTGATCACATTGGCGCCGGGCTGGCGCTGCACGTTCAGCACGATGGCCGGCGTGCCGTTGTACCAGGCGCCGCGCTCCACATCCTGCGCGGCCTGGCTCACGTGCGCCACGTCGCGCAGATGCACGGGCGCCCCGTTCTGGTAGGCCACCACGGTGTTCAGATACTGCTGCGGGTCGTTGATCTGGTCGTTGGAGTTGATGGTGTAGTCCAGTGCCTCGCCATCGAAATTGCCCTTGGGCTGGCTCACGTTGACATTGGCCAGCAGCGTGCGCAGATCGTCGAGGTTCAGGCCATGGGCCGCGAGCTTCTGCGGGTCGGCCTCGACGCGGATCGCGGGCACGTTGCCGCCCGCTGTGACCACCAGGCCCACGCCGGCGACTTCGGAGATCTTCGCGGCCAGCCGGTTGTTGGCCACATCCTGCAGTTGGGTCAGCGACATGGATTTGGAGGTCACCGCCAGCGTGAGTATGGGTTGGTCCGCGGGGTTGACCTTGGCATAGGTCGGAGGTGCGGGCAGGCCCGAGGGCAGAAAGCTGTTGGCGGCGTTGATGGCCTGCTGCACGTTCTGCTGCGCCACGTCCAGGCTTTGTGCCAGGTCGAACTGCAGCGTGATCACGGAAGCGCCGGCCGAGCTGTACGAGGTCATCTGCTGCAGGCCCGGGATCTGGCCGAGCTGCACTTCCAGCGGCGCCGTGACGGTGGTGGACATGACGTCCGGGCTGGCACCGGGGTAGAAGGTCTGTACCTGGATGGTCGGATAGTCCACGCTGGGCAGCGACGAGACCGGCAGAAAGCGCACGGCGACCAGGCCCACGATCACCAGCGCCAGCATGAGCAGCGTGGTCGCGACCGGACGCAGTATGAAGGGGCGGGAGATGTTCAGCATGGAAGACTCGTTGCCCTGAAGCTATGCTGCGCGCTTCAGCGGGCCGCGCCAGCAGCCATGCCCGGAGTCGCCGCGGCCGCATTTCCCGCGGGGCGGCTGGTGTTTTGGAGCTTGACGCGTGCGCCCTCGCTCAGGCGGTCCACGCCGTCGACCACCACGGTGTCGCCGACGGACAGTCCCTGGCTGATCACGGTGTTTTTGCCGTCGGCAGGTCCGATGGCGACTTTGCGCACCGAGACCGCGCTCCTGTCGGCGTTCACCAGAAACACGAAGTTGCCCGGCGCTCCGCTCTGGATCGCGGCCGTGGGCACAAGCACCCTATCCCTGAGAGTGTCCACATGCAGCTGCACGTTCACGAAATCGTTGGGGAACAGCGCCTCGTCGTCGTTCGCGAAGCGGGCCCGCAGCGTCACCGTGCCGGTGCTCGTCGCCATCTGGTTGCCTATGGCATAGAGCGTGCCGCTGGCCACCTGCTTGCCGTTGTCGCTGCTGAAGGCCGCCACGGTCAGCGGCTCGCCCGAGTGGAAGCGCTGCAGCACGCGCGCCAGCGCGGCCTGCGGCACGTTGAACTCCACGGTCGTGGGCTTGACGCTGGTGATCACCACGATGCCGGGCTGGCTGGAGGCCGTCACGTAGTTGCCAGGGTCCACGAGGCGCAGGCCCACGCGCCCGGCCACGGGCGCCGTGATGCGGCACAGGCTGATGTTGAGCTGGGCCTGGGCGATCGCGGCCTGGTCGGCCTTGATGGCGGCCTGCTGCTGCTTCACGAGGAATTGCTGGTCGGCATAGGTCTGGGGGGCTATGGATTTGCGCTCGTTGAGCTGTGCATAGCGCTGCAGATCGGCCTGGGCCTGGGCGAGCGCGGCCTGGTCCTTGGCCAGCTGTGCCTCGGCCTGCTGGCGCGTGATTTCATACTGGCGGGCATCGATCTGCGCGAGAAACTGGCCTTTTTTGACCATCTCACCCTCGCGGTAGCCGACTTCGGTGAGGTAGCCGCTGAGCTGGGGCAGCACCGTGACCGTGGCTTCGGGCGTCACGGTGCCCAGTGCGTTGAGGATCTCGGGCATGTCGCCACGCGCTGCCGTGGCCACACCGACGACCTGCGGTGCTGGGCCATGGCTGGGGGCTTGTGCGTGCCGCAAGTGCATCCAGATCGCAATGCCTATGGCGATCAGGACGATCAACGGGATGATCCAGAGCCGGGAACGGCGCTTCTCCGGATGACCCCCGGGGGGCAGGGTGTCTTGCATAGAGCCTCGCGCAAAGCCTTACCCCAACATAAAAGCGCAGCTGCCGCCGCATTCTTGTAGGTCAAGGCCATTTTTTGGCGTTCGACCCCGGAGGATTGCGCCGCAGGAGCGACCGAGATGTCGGCCCGCCGGACGCAAAAAAGCCCGCAGGCGCGAGGCTTGCGGGCTTTTTGGGGGAGCCAAGGCCGGGTCCGCAGACCCGGTCTGGGGATCAACGCTGGGCGATGGGCTTGACGTCGCGGGACACGGAGCCCGTGAACAGCTGGCGGGGACGGCCGATCTTGTACTCGGGGTCGGCCATCTGCTCGTTGAGCTGGGCGATCCAGCCCACGGTACGGGCCAGGGCGAAGATACCGGTGAACAGGTTCACGGGAATGCCGATGGCGCGCTGCACGATGCCGGAGTAGAAGTCCACGTTCGGGTAGAGCTTGCGCTGCACGAAGTAGTCGTCTTCCAGGGCGATCTTTTCCAGCTTCTTGGCCAGGGCGAACAGGGGGTCGTTTTCCAGGCCCAGTTCGGCCAGGATTTCGTTGCAGGTTTCCTGCATCAACTTGGCGCGGGGGTCGTAGTTCTTGTAGACGCGGTGGCCAAAGCCCATCAGCTTCACGCCGCTGGTCTTGTCCTTGACCTGTTCCATGAACTCGCCGACCTTCTCGATGCCGCCGTTGGCCTGGATGCCTTCCAGCATGTTCAGGCAGGCTTCGTTGGCGCCGCCGTGGGCAGGGCCCCACAGGCAGGCCACGCCGGCGGAGATGGCGGCGAAGGGGTTGGTGCCCGACGAGCCGCACAGACGCACGGTGGAGGTGGAGGCGTTCTGCTCGTGGTCGGCGTGCAGAATGAAGATGCGGTCCAGAGCGCGTTCAACCACGGGGTTGACCTTGTACTCTTCGCAGGGGTTGCCGAACATCATGCGCATGAAGTTGCCGGCGTACGACAGGTCGTTCTTGGGATACATGTAGGGCTGGCCCATGCCGTACTTGTATGCCATGGCAACCAGCGTGGGCATCTTGGCGATCAGGCGGATCGCGGCGATGTTGCGGTGCTCGGGGTTGTTGATGTCGGTGCTGTCGTGGTAGAAGGCCGACATGCCGCCCACCAGACCGGTCAGCACGGCCATGGGGTGTGCGTCACGACGGAAGCCGCGCAGGAAGAACTGCATCTGCTCGTTGACCATCGTGTGCTGGGTCACGGTGTGCTCGAAGTCGGCCTTCTGCTTTTCGTTGGGCAGCTCGCCGTACAGCAGCAGGTAACAGGTTTCCAGGAAGTTGCAGTTCTTGGCCAGTTGTTCGATGGGGTAGCCGCGGTACAGCAGCTCGCCCTTGTCGCCATCGATGTAGGTGATGGCGGATTGGCAGGCAGCGGTAGAGAGGAAGCCCGGATCGTAGGTGAACATGCCCGTCTGGGCGTAGAGCTTACGGATGTCGATCACATCCGGGCCGATGCTGCCCTGGTAAACGGGCATCTCCACACTGGGAGCGCCGTTGCTGAAAGACAGCGTTGCTTTGTTGTCAGCGAGTTTCATTTCCAAACTTCCTTCTCTAGTTTGCCTAACCTACCGGGGCTGTGAGCCGGGCTGGCGCTTGCGCACCATTTCCAGCACTTCCCTGATTTCTTGGGTATCGAGTTGTCCTTCTGGTTCCTTTCGACGCAGGAAAAGATCCATCAGGTCGTTGTCTGCCAGATCCATCAAGGCAGACAGGCCAGCTGCATGCTGTTGCGTCAGCTGGCTTCCGTAGGTGGCGAAGAACTGCTCGATGAACAGATCGTTCTCAACCAGGCCACGGCGGCAGCGCCACCGCAGCAGGTCGCGCTCACGTTCTTCAAGCAGGGTATTCGTCATCAGCATCAGACGGTTCGGCGAACCATCAGCTCCTTGATCTTGCCAATGGCTGCAGTGGGGTTCAGGTGCTTGGGGCACACGTCCACGCAGTTCATGATGGTGTGGCAGCGGAAGAGGCGGTACGGATCTTCCAGGTTGTCAAGGCGCTCGCCCGTGGAGGTGTCGCGGCTGTCCGCGATGAAGCGGTAAGCCTGCAGCAGACCGGCCGGGCCCACGAACTTGTCGGGGTTCCACCAGAACGAGGGGCAGCTGGTGGAGCAGCTGGCGCACAGAATGCACTCGTACAGGCCGTTGAGCTCTTCGCGCTCTTCGGGCGACTGCAGGCGCTCCTTGCTGGGCGATGCATAGATATCGCTTTGCAGGTAGGGCTTGATTGAGTGGTACTGCTTGAAGAACTGGGTCATGTCCACGATCAGGTCGCGGATGACCGGCAGGCCGGGCAGGGGCTTGAGAACGATGTCGCCCTGGAGGGTGTTCATGTTCGTCAGGCAGGCCAGGCCGTTCTTGCCGTTGATGTTCATGGCGTCCGAGCCGCACACGCCTTCGCGGCAGGAGCGGCGGAAGGCGATGGAGGGGTCCATGGCCTTGAGCTTGACCAGCGCGTCCAGCAGCATGCGCTCATGGCCGTCGAGCTCCACCTGCACGGTCTGCATGTAGGGCTTGGCATCTTTGTCCGGATCGTAGCGGTAGATTTTGAAAGTGCGCTTCATTTTGATCTTCTCTCGTGGGCTGCTGGATTAGAACGTGCGGACCTTGGGCGGCACGCTGTCAACGGTCAGGGGCTTGAGGTTCACAGGCTTGTAGGTCAGGCTGTTGGTGGCGCTGTCCCACAGGGTGTGCTTGAGCCATTCCTTGTCGTTGCGGCCCAGCGGGAATTCGGCGTGGTCGGCAGGGTGCTCGTAGTCGTACACGGTGTGTGCGCCACGGCATTCCTTGCGGGCTGCGGCCGAGGTCATGGTGGCTTGCGCCACTTCGATCAGGTTGTCCACTTCCAGGGCTTCCATGCGGGCGGTATTCCACACCATGGACTTGTCCTTCAGAGTCACCGAACCCACGCGCTCGCGGATGGCGTTGATCTTCTCGACGCCTTCGTCCATGCTCTTTTGCGTACGGAACACACCGGCGTGCGTCTGCATCGAAGCGCGGATGTCGCCAGCGATGTCCTGGGCGTAAGTGCCTTCCTTGGAGTCCTGCAGCTGGTTGAGGCGGGCCAGGGTGCGGTCGGCGCCGTCGGCGGGCACGGCGTGGTGAGCGCCAAAGCCGTTGACGAATTCAACGATGTGCTTGCCGGCGGACTTGCCGAAGACCAGCAGGTCCAGCAGCGAGTTCGTGCCCAGGCGGTTGGCGCCGTGCACCGACACGCACGAGCATTCGCCCACGGCGTAGAGGCCGTTGACCACATTGTTCTTCTCGCCGTCCCAGGTCACAACCTGGCCGTTGATGTTGGTGGGGATGCCACCCATCTGGTAGTGGATGGTGGGCACCACGGGAATCGGTTCCTTGGTGATGTCCACGTTGGCGAAGTTGTGGCCGATTTCTTCCACGGAAGGCAGGCGCTTGCGGATGGTGTCGGCACCCAGGTGGTCCAGCTTCATCAGGATGTAGTCCTTGTTGGGACCGCAGCCGCGACCTTCCTTGATTTCCTGGTCCATGGAGCGGGACACGAAGTCGCGCGGAGCCAGGTCCTTCAGCGTGGGAGCGTAGCGCTCCATGAAGCGCTCGCCTTCGCTGTTCAGCAAAATGGCGCCTTCGCCGCGGCAGCCTTCGGTCAGCAGCACGCCCGCGCCGGCCACGCCGGTGGGGTGGAACTGCCAGAACTCCATGTCCTGCAGCGGGATGCCGGCGCGAGCGGCCATGCCCAGGCCGTCACCGGTGTTGATGAAGGCATTGGTCGAAGCCTGGAAGATGCGGCCCGCACCGCCGGTGGCCAGCAGCACGGCCTTGGCGTGCAGCTCGTACAGGTCGCCGGTTTCGAGTTCGATGGCGGTCACGCCGACCACGTCGCCCTGGGTGTTGCGGATCAGGTCCAGAGCCATCCACTCCACGAAGAAGTTGGTCTTGGACTTGACGTTCTGCTGGTACAGCGTGTGCAGCATGGCGTGGCCGGTACGGTCGGCCGCGGCGCAGGCGCGCTGCACGGGCTTTTCGCCGTAGTTGGCGGTGTGGCCGCCGAAGGGGCGCTGGTAGATCGTGCCGTCGGGGTTGCGGTCGAAAGGCATGCCGAAGTGTTCGAGTTCGATCACGACGTTCGGCGCTTCACGGCACATGAACTCGATGGCGTCCTGGTCGCCCAGCCAGTCCGAGCCCTTGATGGTGTCGTAGAAGTGATAGTGCCAGTTGTCCTCGCTCATATTGCCCAGCGAGGCGGACACGCCGCCCTGAGCCGCCACGGTGTGCGAGCGGGTGGGGAAAACCTTGGACAGCGAGGCGACCGACAGGCCGGCACGCGACAGTTCCAGCGCAGCGCGCAGGCCGGAGCCGCCGGCACCGACGATCACGACGTCAAACTTGCGCTTGGTGATATTTGCTTTGGTATAGCTCATTCTTAACCTTCAATCGTGGAGACCGTGTCTCGATCAGAGACGCCACAGAACCTGGATGCCCCAGCCGATGCAGCCGACCAGCCAGACAATGGTGACCACTTGCAGCGTGAGGCGCAGGCCCACGGGCTTGACATAGTCCATCCAGATGTCACGCACGCCGATCCAGGCGTGCCAGCCCAGAGCCACGAACAGGGCCAGGGTCAGGAACTTCATCCACTGGGGAGCAAAAATGCCGGCCCACATTTCGTAGCCCACGGGGCCGCCGAGCAGAAAGCGCACCAGCAGCACCACGGTGAACAGAGCCATCAGGACGGCAGTGGAGCGTTGGGCCAGAAAGTCGCGGGTGCCATAGTGCGCGCCGACAACGGTGCGCTTGGAGCCGTAATTCACGGACATGGTTGTTTCCTTATCGTGAGGTGTTATTGACTGGGCGCTGATCAGTACAGACCAAACAGCTTGGCGCCAAGCACCACGGTCAGGGCAACGCTGATGAACAGCACGGTGGCAGCAGTGGACTTGCCGGTCTGCTTGTTCACGGCGTGGTGGTTCACGTCCATCACCAGATGGCGCACGCCGGCGCAGAAGTGGTGCAGGTAGGCCCAGATCAGAGCCAGGCAGACCAGCTTGGCAAACCAGCCGAACGGGCCCGCGAACACCGAGGTGAAGGCGTCAAACGAAATCTCCGACGACACCGACTTGTCGAACATCCAGATGATGAACGGCAGCAGGATCGCCATCAGCAGGCCGCTGACGCGGTGCAGGATGGACACAATGCCTGCCAGGGGCAGGCGATAGGTCGGTAGATCGCTGAAAAAATTGATATTGCGGAACTCTGGCCGCTGTTTGGCTTTTTGCTCTGTCATGGCAGGGTACTTTCGTGGATGTAACTGCGTTGTAATCGCTAGTGCGAAGCGACACAAAATTCTATTGCAATGCAGCAGAATGCGTTAGCCGAAATTGCATAGCAGATGATTGACATACGTAGCAATCAACGCTTTTCCGGGGTGATTCAGTTCAATGCATTGCGGTAATGGTGTGTATCGGTGCGGTAAAGACCGCGGCGTAACTCCATTGGAACATCGTTGTAGGTGAATGCGGTGCGCTCCACGCTGAGCAGGGGGGTGGTGCTGGGGATGCCCAGCAGCTGGGCCTGCTCCGCGTCCGGGAGAACGGCGCGAATTTTTTCGTCGGCCCGCACCATGCGCACGCCATAGTCGAGTTCGAACATGGCGTAGGTCGGGCCCTGGTAGTTGGACATCTGCTCGACGGTCAGGCCCTTGAAGGCGTTGCCGGGCAGCCAGATGTCTTCCAGAATGGTGGGAATTCCTGCAAAAGACAGGATGCGGCGCACATGCATCACCGCGTCTCCGGTGCGCAGTGCCAGCGCACGCGCCACTTCGGCGGGGGCGCGCAGGCGGCGGCAGTCCAGGATGTGGCGCTCGGCGCGGCCTTCGCCCTGCAGATCGCCGGCGTCGGGGTGCAGTTTCAGGAAGCGGTATTGCACCTGCTGGGCGGCGTGGGTGGCGACAAAAGTGCCCTTGCCCTGGCGGCGCATGACCAGGTTTTCGGCGGCCAGCTCGTCGATGGCCTTGCGTACCGTGCCCTGGCTGACCTTGAAGCGGGCTGCCAGCTCCATTTCACTGGGGATCAGTTCTCCGGGGCGCCATTCGCCGGCTTCCAGACTCTGCAGGATCAGACCCTTGATCTGCTGGTACAAAGGGCTGAACGCCGGAGTGGATACGCCAGTGCTGCCATGATTGCCGGCAGGGGTGTCTGGAGCTGTGTTGTGAAGGGTGGACATAGTTGGTTTTGAAGGTTTCGCCTCCGCGATGCGATGAGCGAAAAACAAGCAGCTTTGACTCATGGCGTAGGTTCGGATCATATCTTATATAAGACATAAGACAAATTGACCAGGCTCTGAAATCAGCAGTACACTTGCCGCCATGTTTGCGGAGCTTGGGCAACTAGTGGTTACGCTGGTGCTACCTGGCACCCCTAACATCCCACTTTTTTCCAATACTGGAGTTTCACCATGAGCAAGAAGCCCGTCCGTGTCGCCGTTACCGGCGCAGCTGGCCAAATCGGTTACGCCCTGTTGTTCCGCATCGCCTCCGGCGAAATGCTGGGTAAAGATCAGCCCGTTATTCTGCAACTGCTGGAAATTCCCGACGAGAAGGCTCAAAACGCTCTGAAGGGCGTGATCATGGAGCTGGAAGACTGTGCCTTCCCCCTGCTGGCCGGCATCGAAGCCCACAGCGACCCCATGACCGCCTTCAAGGACACCGACTACGCTCTGCTGGTGGGTGCCCGTCCCCGCGGCCCCGGCATGGAACGCGCCGACCTGCTGGCCGCCAACGCCCAGATCTTCACCGCCCAGGGCAAGGCCCTGAACGCCGTGGCTTCGCGCAACGTGAAGGTGCTGGTGGTCGGCAACCCCGCCAACACCAACGCCTACATCGCCATGAAGTCGGCTCCCGATCTGCCGGCCAAGAACTTCACCGCCATGCTGCGCCTGGACCACAACCGCGCCGCTTCCCAGCTGGCGGCCAAGGCCAACTTCGCCGTGGGCGACATCAAGCACCTGACCGTGTGGGGCAACCACTCGCCCACCATGTACGCCGACTACCGCTTCGCCACCGTGGACGGCAAGTCGGTCAAGGACATGATCAACGACCAAGTGTGGAACAAGGACGTGTTCCTGCCCACCGTGGGCAAGCGCGGCGCCGCCATCATCGCTGCTCGCGGCCTGTCGTCGGCTGCCTCGGCCGCCAACGCCGCCATCGACCACATGCGTGACTGGGCCCTGGGCTCCAACGGCGAATGGGTCACCATGGGCGTGCCTTCGAACGGCGAATACGGCATTCCTGCCGGTATCGTGTTCGGCTTCCCCGTCACCACTGCCAACGGCGAATACAAGATCGTCGAAGGCCTGGAAATCGACGCCTTCTCGCAAGAGTGCATCGACAAGACCCTGGCCGAGCTGCAAGGCGAGCAAGACGGCGTCAAGCACCTGCTGTAATTAGGTGCCCATGCAAGACTGGAACCCCGCGCTGTATCTGCGCTTTGCCAATGAGCGCACGCGCCCGGCTGCAGAGCTGCTGGCGCGGGTGCCAGGATTGCAACCGGCTCGCCGCCTCCAGATCGTGGACCTGGGCTGCGGGCCGGGTAACTCCACCGAGCTTCTGGTGGAGCGTTTTCCCGGCGCCGATGTTCTCGGTGTCGATAATTCGGAAGCCATGCTGGAGACTGCACGCAAGCAGTTGCCGCAGGCCAGGTTCGAGGCCGGCGATATTGCCTCCTGGGCACCTGCCGAAGGTGAGCCGGCACCTGATTTGATTTACGCCAATGCCTCCATCCAGTGGGTGGGCGAGCATGAGGCCCTGATTCCCCGTCTGTTTTCGCTGCTGGCGCCCGGTGGTGTGCTGGCGGTGCAGATGCCTGACAACCGTCAGGAACCCTCGCACCGAAACATGCGCGAAGTCGCGCGTCTGTCCCGGTTCGCTCCCTATATCGGCGATGCGGACAAGGTGCGTACCGATATCCTGCCCATAGGAGCTTATTACGATCTGCTGGCCGCGCCTCTGCCGGCCGCGCCCGAGCGCGAGGCGGCGAGCGTGGATGTGTGGCACACCATCTACCAGCACCCCATGGAGTCGGCAGCGGCCATTGTGCAGTGGCTGCGCGGCACGGGCCTCAAGCCTTTCGTCGAAGGCCTGCCCGCCGAGTTGCAGGCCGAGTTCCTGGCCGAATACGAGCGCCGCATCGCTGCGGCCTATCCCGAGCGAGCCGACGGCAAGCGCCTGCTGGCTTTCCCCCGACTTTTCATGGTGGCTCAGCGCAAGTCATGACGAAAGAATTGGTTCATCCCGCCGAGGTGCTGCTGGATGCGCAAGGCGGCTCTTTGCGCCTGCCGGTCTGCGACCATTACAGCGGCGTGGAAGTGCGCATGCGCAAAAGTCTGCAGCTGCAGGCTGAAATGATGGCCGAGTTCGGCACCTGCGTGTTCGACGTCACGCTGGACTGCGAAGACGGTGCGCCCGTGGGGCAGGAAGCTGCCCACGCCAGGCTGGTGACCGAGCTGGCCAACGGCGCTGCGGCCGGTGCGCGCGTGGCTGCCCGTGTGCACGCCGTGGACCATGCCCACTTTCAGGCCGATATGGACATCATCGCGGGCGGCGCAGCGGGCAAGCTCTGCCACATCATGATTCCCAAGGTGGAATCGGTGGATGATGTTTTAAAGGCTGAAAAAGCCCTGCAGCGCGCCACGGACAAGCGCGTGCCGCTACATGTTTTGATAGAGTCGCCGGCGGCCGTGCACCAGGCATTCGAGATTGCAGCCCATCCCGCGGTGCAGAGTATCTCGTTCGGCCTCATGGACTTTGTCTCGGCCCATGGCGGCGCGATTCCGGCTGCTGCGATGACGGCCCAGGGCCAGTTCGAGCACCCTCTGGTGCTGCGTGCCAAGCTGGAGATCGCCGCCGCCTGCCATGCGCATGGCAAAGTGCCGTCGCACTGCGTGGTCACGGAGTTCAAGAACCCCCAGGTTCTGGAGGCCTGCGTGCAAAAGGCCGCGCGCGAGCTGGGCTACATACGCATGTGGAGCATCCATCCCGACCAGATCCGGCCCATCCTGCGGGCATTTGCGCCCGCGGAAGACGAAGTTAGACAGGCGGCACAAATTCTTACCTCTGCGCAGGTGCAGAATTGGGGCCCCATCAGTTTTGGTGGTGTACTACACGACCGCGCGAGCTACCGCTATTTCTGGCAGTTGCTGGAGCGCGCTCATCAGACGGGGCAGGCCTTGCCGGTTGAAGTTCAACCCTGGTTTGCTCCGGCATCAACCCATTGACCCCATAACAAGTCTGCAGGAGCTGATTCCTATGAAGACCCTTATTGCTACCTTGATGATTGCAGCGCCCCTGCTGGCAGTCAGCCACTCCGCCCTGGCCCAGACAAGCTCCACCAAGGCCACGGCGACCAAGAAGGCCGCTGCCAAGAAGCCCGCCAGCAAGAGCAAGGCCGCAGCCACCGCCGCCGCTGCAGGTGCCGGCGCTGCCGCCGTGGCAGCCGGCCCCGCCTCCGAGGCCCTGGGCACGGAAGAGCTGGCTATTTCCGAACGCGTGTTCAAGGGCCGCATTCCCTGCGAGCTGGGTGCTTACGTGAACGTGGCCGCCGACACGGCCAACCCCGGCTACTTCCTCGTCGACGGCCGCGGCTTCAAGTACCACATGTCGCCCGTCAAGACTTCCACCGGCACGGTCCGCCTGGAAGACAAGGCCGCGGGTGCCGTGTGGCTGCAGATCGCCAACAAGTCCATGCTCATGAACCAGAAGGCCGGCCAGCGCCTGGCCGACGAATGCATGAGCCCCGAGCAGCAGCAGGTGGCCGAAGCCATCCGCAAGAACCCGCCTCCCAGCCTGCTGGACAGCAAGTAAGTCCGGCAAGGCTGAGGGCTGGCATATCGCACATGTGCCAGCCCTGTAATTCGCGCTCCACGCGCAGCCTTTTTCAAAAAACCATTGGAGAGAACCCATGTTGAAAGCCTACCGTGACCATGTGGCAGAACGCGCCGCACTGGGCATCCCCCCGCTGCCTCTGGATGCCAAGCAGGTCGCCGAGCTGATCGAGCTGATCAAGAACCCACCCGCTGGTGAAGACGCATTCCTGATGGATCTGCTGACCCACCGCGTGCCGCCCGGCGTGGATGATGCAGCCAAGGTCAAGGCTTCCTTCCTGGCTGCCGTGGCTCACGGCGACCTGAAGGTGGGTCTCATCTCCAAGGCCAAGGCCACCGAGCTGCTGGGCACCATGGTGGGTGGCTACAACGTTCATCCTCTGATCGAGCTGCTCGACAACGCCGAAGTCGCGGGTGTGGCTGCCGAAGCCCTGAAGAAGACGCTGCTGATGTTCGACTTCTTCAACGACGTGGCCACCAAGGCCAAGGCCGGCAATGCCAAGGCCAAGGAAGTGATGCAAAGCTGGGCCGACGCCGAGTGGTTCACTTCGCGTCCCAAGGTCGCGGAAAAGATCACCGTCACCGTCTTCAAGGTGCCTGGCGAAACCAATACCGACGATCTGTCGCCCGCTCCCGATGCCTGGAGCCGTCCCGACATTCCTCTGCACTACCTGGCCATGCTCAAGAACACGCGTCCCGACGCGGCGTTCAAGCCCGAAGAAGACGGCAAGCGCGGCCCCATGCAGTTCATCGAAGACCTGAAGAAGAAGGGCCACCTGGTGGCCTATGTGGGCGACGTGGTCGGTACCGGTTCTTCGCGCAAGTCCGCCACCAACTCCATCATCTGGGGCACGGGCGTGGACATTCCCTTTGTTCCCAACAAGCGCTTCGGTGGCGTGACCCTGGGCGGCAAGATTGCGCCCATCTTCTTCAACACGCAGGAAGACTCCGGCGCTCTACCCATCGAAGTCGATGTTTCCAAGCTGGAAATGGGCGACGTGATCGACGTGCTGCCCTACGCTGGCAAGATCGTCAAGAACGGCGAAACCGTGGCTGACTTCCAGCTCAAGTCCGACGTGCTGCTGGACGAAGTGCAGGCCGGTGGCCGTATCAACCTGATCATCGGCCGCTCGCTGACGGCCAAGGCTCGCGAAGCCCTGGGTCTGCCTGCATCCACCGAGTTCCGTCTGCCCCAGGCGCCTGCCGCTTCCTCGGCTGGCTTCACACTGGCCCAGAAGATGGTCGGCCGCGCCTGCGGTCTGCCCGAAGGTCAGGGCGTGCGCCCCGGTACCTACTGCGAGCCTCGCATGACCACCGTGGGTTCGCAAGATACCACCGGCCCCATGACCCGTGACGAGCTCAAGGACCTGGCTTGCCTGGGCTTCTCCGCCGATATGGTGATGCAGTCCTTCTGCCACACAGCCGCTTACCCCAAGCCCGTGGACGTGAAGACCCACCGCGAACTGCCCAACTTCATCAGCAACCGCGGCGGCGTGGCCCTGCGTCCTGGTGACGGCGTGATCCATAGCTGGCTGAACCGCCTGCTGCTGCCCGACACCGTCGGTACCGGCGGCGACTCGCACACCCGCTTCCCCATCGGCATCTCCTTCCCCGCAGGCTCCGGTCTGGTGGCCTTCGGCGCCGCTACCGGCGTGATGCCTCTGGACATGCCCGAATCGGTGCTGGTGCGCTTCAAGGGCGAAATGCAGCCCGGCGTGACCCTGCGCGATCTGGTGCATGCGATTCCTCTGTACGCCATCAAGCAAGGTCTGCTGACCGTGGCCAAGGCCGGCAAGATCAACGAGTTCTCGGGTCGCATCCTGGAAATCGAAGGCCTGCCCAACCTGAAGGTCGAGCAAGCGTTCGAACTCTCCGATGCATCTGCTGAGCGCTCCGCCGCCGGTTGCACGATCAAGCTGAACCCCGAGCCGATCAAGGAATACCTGACCTCGAACATCGTTCTGATGAAGAACATGATCGCCGACGGTTATGCTGACGCCAAGACCCTGCAGCGCCGTATCGAGAAGGTCGAAGCCTGGCTGGCCAAGCCCGATCTGCTGGAAGCCGACAAGAACGCCGAGTACGCCCACATCATCGAAATCGATCTGGCCGATATCAAGGAACCCATCGTCTGCTGCCCCAACGACCCCGATGACGCCAAGACCCTGTCTGACGTGGCCGGTGCCAAGATCGACGAAGCCTTCATCGGCTCCTGCATGACCAACATCGGTCACTTCCGCGCCGCAGCCAAGCTGCTGGGCGGCCAGCGCGATATCCCCGTCAAGCTGTGGGTGGCACCTCCCACCAAGATGGACCAGACCGAGCTGATCAAGGAAGGTCACTACGCGGCTTTCGGCACTGCCGGTGCGCGTACCGAAATGCCCGGCTGCTCGCTGTGCATGGGCAACCAAGCCCAGGTGCGTGAAGGCGCGACCGTGATCTCCACCTCGACCCGCAACTTCCCCAACCGTCTGGGCAAGAACACCAATGTGTATCTGGGCTCGGCCGAACTGGCAGCCATCGCTTCGCGTCTGGGCTATCTGCCTTCCAAGGAAGAGTACCTGAAGGAAATGGGTGTGATCGATGCCGACAAGGCCTCCGTCTACCGCTACATGAACTTCAACGAGATCGCCGAGTACGCCGAAGTGGCCGAAAAGGTGTAACCGCCCGAGCCAAGGCCTTTGCAGGCCTTGCGCCGGAAGCCCGCTGGATGCGAGTCCTGCGGGCTTTTGCTTTCTCAGGCCGGCAGGCTTGCGCGCAGCCGCTGCAGCGCTGCCTGCGTTTCGGCGTTGGCCGGGAAAAAGGACTCGACGGCCAGCTCCTGCAGCGTCACGTCCACGGGCGTGCCGAAGATGGTGATGGTGCTGATGAAGCTCAGCTTGCCTAGGCCGGTGTGCAGCTCGAAGGGCACGGCGATGTGGCTGGCGGGGGGGGCGCCATGGGCGGCGTCTTCATCGCCCTTGAACGGATAGGCGGCGATCTCGTCGTGCAGCGCCTGCAGCTCGTCATCCGCGGTGGCCGCGATCTGCTGCTGCAAGCGGTGCAGCAAATGGGCGCGCCATTGCGCGGCATTGGCCAGACGCGGGCCCAGGCCTTCGGGGTGCAGGCTCAGGCGCAGCACGTTCACGGGTGGCTGCAGCAGCTGCGGCGCCACGCCGTCCAGCAGCAGCGGCACGACGGCGTTGGCGGCCACCAGGTTCCAGTGCCGGTCCACGGCCAGCGCGGGGTTGGGTTCGTGGCCCTTGAGCACCAAGTCCACGGCCTGGCGTGCGGCCGCCAGATCGGGATGGTCCAGCGGCCGTGCCTGGTACATGGGCGCAAAACCCGCGGCCACCAGCAGCGCGTTGCGCTCGCGCAGCGGCACCGACAGGCGCTCGGCCAGACGCAGCACCATCTCGCGGCTGGGCTGCGCGCGGCCGGTTTCCACATAGCTCAGGTGACGCGTCGAGATCTCGGCCTCCAGCGCCAGGCCTTGCTGGCTCAGGCGCCGGTGCTGGCGCCAGTGGCGCAGGTGTTCGCCGAACGGCGCGCGTGCGCCGGGCGATCTATGAGCTGAGGCATGGGGGGAGGGCGCGGTGCTGGGGTTCATGCCTGCATCGTAGTGGCAGGCCGGACGGCAGGCCATGACCTGCGAGGTTATCGACGCTGTGCAGGCGGATGGCAATCATGGACCCCAGCAGCCGGCACAGGGCCGGCCGCAGACCTTCTTCATGCAACAGGAGTTTTCCATGTCCATCTTTGCTTCTCCCCGGTTTCTGTCCCGTGTGATGTGGGCCGACGCGGCCTCCTGTGCGGCCACGGGTGCGCTGCAGCTGGCCGCCACGCAGCCGCTGGCGCACCTGACGGGTCTGCCGGCCCTCTTGCTGACGGGCACGGGCATGTTTTTGCTGGCCTATGCACTGGCTGCCGGCTGGATGGCGCACCGTCAGCCCCAGCCGCGCACGCTGATCGGCTTGGTGGCCGTGGGCAATCTGGGCTGGGCCCTGGGCTGCGCGGCCTTGATCTTCGGCTCCGGCCTGGCGCTGAGTGCCTGGGGCGTGGCCTGGGTGGCGGCGCAGGCGCTCGTGGTGCTGGCCTTGGCCGATCTGCAATGGGCCGGGTTGCGTGCCACGCGCCATGCGGCCCGCCCCGGGCCGCAGTTAGTTGCCTGAGCGCTTCAAAAAGAAGAGCTGTCAACGCCTGCCATTCAACGGAAAGAGAACAGTTTTATTCCGAAAGCATGAAATGGCAGGCGCTGGAAGCTATGCTTTTCGTTATACCCGCCATGTCCATCGACGGATAACTTGGTCCGGGGCGACGGAGATAATTTCGTACCGCTTAAAATTCACGGCTGCGCCGCGCTGGCGCATTCTTCGCAACCATGGGTTCCCTCGCCCCCATCGACCAAAAAGGACTGTCATGACATCCGCTCATGCCGCGCAGACGCCATCGTCGCGCGTGCCGTTTTACCTCTCCGTTCTCGTGGCGTTCCACATCGCCATCGTCATCGCCAGCAACTATCTGGTGCAGCTGCCCATCAGCCTGCTGGGCTTTCACAGCACCTGGGGCGCCTTCAGCTTCCCGTTCATCTTCCTGGCCACCGACCTGACCGTGCGCCTGATCGGCAAGGTGGAGGCGCGGCGCGTCATCACACGCGCCATGCTGCCCGCGCTGTTGGTGTCCTATGTGGTGGGCGTGCTGTTCCATGAGGGCAGCTTCAACGGCTGGGAGGCGCTGCTGAGCTTCAACAGCTTTGTGTTCCGCATCGCTCTGGCCAGCTTTGCCGCCTATGTGCTGGGCCAGTTGCTGGACATCCAGGTCTTCGACCGCATCCGCCAGCAAAGCCATGTGTGGTGGCTGGCACCGGCGGCCGCCTCGGTGTTCGGCCAGGTGCTGGACACGGCGGCCTTCTTCTCTATCGCCTTCTGGCGCAGCACCGACGCCTTCATGGCCGCCAACTGGATGGAAATTGCCATGGTCGACTATGTCATCAAGCTGGCGGTGAGCCTGCTGCTGTTCGTGCCCGCCTACGGCGTGGTGCTGGCCACCATCGTGCGCGGCATGCGCCTGCCGGCCGTGCCGGCGACCGGGGCCGCTTCTTAAGCGCCGTTCTCTGCCGGCCGCGCCCCGGCAATAAAAAAGGCCGCCAGAATCTGGCGGCCTTTTGCATGGCACAGGGCTCAGGCCTGGCTTTGCAGATAGTTCTGCAGTCCGATCTTGTCGATCAGCCCCAGCTGCTTTTCCAGCCAGTAGGCATGGTCTTCCTCGGTGTCGCGCAGCTGGGCCAGCAGTATGTCGCGGCTCACATAGTCGCGGTGCTGCTCACACAGCGCCACGCCCTGCTGCAGGCCGGCGCGCACCTCGTACTCGGTGTCCAGGTCCTTGCGCAGCATCTCGGGCACGGTCTCGCCGGGAGTGAACTCCTTGGGGCGCATGTCGGGGCGTCCGCCCAGCATCAGGATGCGGCGCAGCAGCGCGTCGGCGTGCTGGGTCTCTTCCTGCATCTCGTGGTCCAGGCGCGTGAAAAGCTTGGCAAAGCCCTGGTCTTCATAGATGCGCGAGTGCGCGGAATACTGGTCGCGCGCCGCGAGCTCGCCGCGCAGCAGGTCCTTGAGGTAGTCGACGACTTCGGGATGGCCTTGCATATTTGTTGTTCTCGGTGAGTTTGCGAAGCCTGAAGTATCCCGCGACTGGCTTCAGGGAACAAATACAGCTATCAATTCCCGAGCGCTGCTGCTCTGGATGCGGGCCGTAAGCAGATGCATTCGCATTGCTCAAATGCGTGTCCCGGCAGACCAGTCCGCTGGTTGCGACTGGCTGCGATCGGCCAGATGCGGTCCTCCAGTGCTCTGCCCTGGAGCAGTCATTCAAGTATTGGCCAAACTTGCACAACGTCCCGTCCAACCTGTTTGTTCGTTTGGTAAACATAGTTTGCAAAAATATAGGTGCTGGGGCATGGCCTTGCCTCGTAATTAGAAAACATAACTCTCTGTGCGATGGGCTCAAGAATGAAAATTTCAACGCGATTAATCTTGTTGGTGGGCGTCATGTCCATGCTGCTTTTGGGTGTCGGTCTACTCGGCCTGCGAGGAATGGGGGGCAGCAATGACGGGCTAAAAACTGTGTACGAGGATCGCACAGTGGCCCTTGGGAAACTGGGGCAGATCCAAAGCCTGATGATGACCAATGCCTATTTGGTCAGCGCGGCAACGCTGGATGCGACTCCAGAGGTGGTGGGTCAGCTCACCACTTCGGTCGAGGCCAATATTGGCAAGATCACCAAGGATTGGGATGAGTACATGGCCACCTACCTCACGGCGGAGGAGGCCAGGATTGCCAAGAAGTTTGCAGAAGCCCGCGGTAAGTATGTCAGTGAAGGACTGAAGCCCATAGTAGCGGCGTTGCGCTCGGCCAATCTGCAGGAGAGCCAGCGCATATCCAACAAGGTGCTGCCGGCGTTATATGCTCCTGCTAAAGAGCAAATAGAGGCGTTGATCCAACTGCAGCTCGATGTGGCCAAGTCGGAATACGATGGGGCGGTGGAGCGTTACGGTTCGGTGCGCATGTATTCCACTGCATCGATCGTCCTCGGATTGCTGTTTGCCGCCAGCATCGGGTATTTCCTCATTACTGGGATTTCGCGTTCTCTGAAACAGGCCGGGGACCTTTCCCGTGCGATTGAAGCTGGTGACCTAAGTGTGCAAGTGGCGGTCACTGGCAAGGATGAGGTGGCGGGCTTGCTGCATACCCTGGTGGCCATGCGTGACAGTCTCATCAAAGTGGTATCTAGCGTACGCCAGGGGGCAGAAGGCGTTGCCACGGCGAGTTCAGAAATTGCCCAGGGCAACCAGGATCTCTCGGCTCGTACCGAAAGCCAGGCAAGTGCGCTGGAGGAAACAGCGGCGTCCATGGAAGAACTTGACTCCACAGTCAAGCAAAATGCCGATTCCGCCCACCAGGCCAACCAGTTGTCCATGAACGCCAGCCAGGTTGCGGTTCAGGCTGGTGAGGTGGTAGGGCAAGTGGTGGATACCATGAGGGGTATCAACGAGTCCAGCCGCAAGATCGGCGACATCATCAGCATCATCGACAGCATCGCATTTCAAACTAACATCTTGGCCCTTAATGCAGCCGTGGAAGCCGCACGGGCTGGCGAGCAGGGGCGCGGTTTTGCCGTGGTGGCAAACGAGGTGCGTTCTTTGGCTGGGCGATCGGCCGAAGCGGCCAAAGAGATCAAGACACTGATCGGTGCCAGCATCGAGTGGGTAGATCAAGGCACTGCCCTTGTCGATAAGGCGGGAGTGACGATGACTGAGGTGGTGAACTCCATACGCCGCGTCACAGACATAATGCGCGAAATCAGTGCCGCCAGCAGCGAGCAGAGTGCAGGCGTCTCGCAGGTGGGTGAAGCTGTCATGCAGATGGACCAGGTCACTCAGCAGAATGCGGCGCTCGTGGAACAGATGGCCGCTGCAGCCAGCAGCCTCAAATCTCAGTCCCAGGACTTGGTGCAGGTGGTGGCCGTATTTAAGCTACGCGATGGGGGTACCCACGCCGCTCAGCAACAAGCGCTCAACACCTCTACGACTGCCGTAATAGCTCACCCCCGCACGTCGAAAGCACCGGCTGCATCACGCCCCATCGCAAAGACAGCGGCATTGGTGAAAAAGTCTTCAGCGACTGCCGCACCCGCCCCCATTGCCAAAGCTACGACTGTAGCCTCCACGGCTCACGAGGATGGTTGGGAAGCTTTTTAACGATTGGTGATCGCGTCCCCCTGCCTCCTCGCATAAAGCCGCGCTTGCACAGTCTTTTCTGACACGCGGGGGGGCAATGATCGGTCTTTCGCTTGTGCTTCAGGCACTATCAGTGTGAACTCGATAGCCCTGGTCCTTGGCGAAGCCCGCTAATCCATTGAGCATGTATAGCGTTGGAGACAAGCACCCCGCACAAGCCCTGGGGAGCACAATGGGGTCAAATTGATCTAACCTAGGGCTCGTCATCAATTGAGCCAGACGACAGTGGCCGCAAGGTGAATCCCTCCCAAGAATGCCGCTGCCGTTTTG
>NZ_JBFYGN010000002.1:0-327190 GCF_041079535.1 Comamonas guangdongensis
GGCATCACCCCCAAACAGCGGCTGGCCATGGCTGCATAGCTCTACTTCTCGGGGCTATGGATTCTGGGGGGATTACCGCAGGAGCTGATACCCATGCCGCCTCGCACGATGCGCGTCTCATGCTGCGCATTCGAGTTCTGCAGGGTTTGTGCCGCTAAGGGGCGTCAGGTGGTTTTTGGAGGGCTACCAAGTCGCAGACCCGGTGTTGAGCAAGTCAATTTGCTCATGCGTTCGCAACAATGTTTGTCGCGCATACCCAGCTAGATCTCAATCACTTTGGGCTGTTGCAGCCTCGGGCCAGATGTCGGCAACTGCCCACTGCGTGTACCGGCAACATTGAGCATCTGTACCAAATGCTCGATATCAGTGCGCCGACAGCTTCGATCAAGGAATGATCGTCCTTGGTTGCCGAAGCTGCTCCCTGTCAGGCTCCTTTTGAGCCATAAGCCGTCACCGAGCTCTATCTGGCCAATGACTGCAGAGGTCAATACCAGAACGGACTAACCGTAGTGGCGATCATTTAGGGAGGCAACACCTTCCACTGTATGAGGCTTGCTGCAATAGCGCACCGCTGATATGTCGTGTATGACAATCGAGTCCCGCATCAGCGACAGCGCCGAATGCACCTCACGTTGCCCATGCCACGATGTGTCCCGGCTGATGAAATGTATGGAAGGACGGAACCAGCGGCCCGGACCTTCCTCTTCGTATTCCCACAGAGAGATCTCAGCAGTGTTGTCGTCTCCATCAGAGCTGCTCACATCACAAGCTTTGCGGAACAAGACGACGTTGTCGCCAGCCGGTGGCTCATCTGGTATGCGGCTTTGGGCGGATGGATAGATGATGCCGTCTATATTCAACGTAGCATGGGCAGCCAGATAGTCCGCAACTGCCTGTGTGACAAGGTAGTCCCGATCCTGTTGTTCGGGGACCACTGGCGCTGATAAGCGGTCACCCAAAGTCCTTAAGAAATCGCGCCGCTGCGCAGCCAAGAGGGTATCTGGATCAAACAAACTGGCATCTTGGCGCAGCTCGACGGTAGCCAGTCGCCGAAGATCTAATAGGCGCAGCGGCCGAATCACCTCAAACGCCGCCAATGCGATCCGGCTACCCACGGGCGGTCGCACCTCGGCAATACATATTTCAGGGTGGGTGGCGCCGTAGAACGCTGGTTGGCCCTGCCCGTTCATTCGTCCAGCAGCTCCGAGACCTACCGCCGGCGAGCCTAGAAAACGCTCTGGCCAACGTAGCGCGGAAAGCAGCGCGCCCTCGTTTTGGAACACTCTGCCCCGGTAGAGCGTCTTCAACGAGGTGCCGGGACCAGCTTCAAGGACAACCGAACGCCCCTCCTTGTCTCGGTCATTGGTGATCTCCCCAAAGATCATGTCGAGCAACGCCAGCGCCTTGGGATTGAAGTAGCGCACCTCACTGCGCAGGCTCTCTTCCATCTCTCGCCAAGAGTAACCGAGTGGCTCGGCCATCGATTGCTTGAGGACAAACCAAGGATCGTCATCGCCATAGCGAGACTGTCCTGAACCCTCGTCGTACCAAAGATTGCTCAGATGTTCCACTACAACATTGACTGCACCCTGCGGTATGCCGGTCAGCTCCGAAATCGTTGTCTGCAAGTCATTTCCAGCCGGAGTCCGCCTGAAATGAATCACCGCCACCGTGTTGCTGGATTCCTCGAAAAACGTATCGATCACTTTTTCGCATAGCTGAGCTACCACCAAAAGGTCTGCTGCCGGTGCATCGACATCGCAGTACTCGCAAGAATTATCAGACGTTGCAGCGTCTTGCACCAAACACCGCAGGTGTGGCTCCCCAACACAATCAGCACATATATAGCTCATACGGCCCCCCCAAAACAGTTCGCCAAGATCATCATTTGATAGAACTATGACATGCCTTGGCGACATACCGTGGTCGCTACATAGACGACATACCGAACTGTAATTTGAGCAGCCGCCTCGGGTCGCTTGCTGCCCTTCAAGAAGGCTAAAAGACGACCCTGAACGAAAATTCACTTGCTCCAGCGAAGCTCGCCGTCCAGCTTCGTATCTGCAATCTTCCAGCCGTCCTGTGTACGTACCTAGCTGTCTCTGAAATGCATGGACCTCCACGACTGACTTGCATCAGCTTGGCTCCTTCTGCGCGGTTTTCGGAAAATACAAAACTGAGTGAGAAAAATTTCGGAAAGTACAACACTCAATGAGAAGCGAGTACAAAACTCGCCTCTTCACCGTGCGGTAAGTCATTGATTGCTTGTGGCCTGGAGTACAACGCTCAGTGAGAATCGACAGCTTTGTGCCCGCAGTATTTGGCAACATTGCGCATCCCGGGCCGAACCGCCCCCGAGGCAGCCGCTGCTGTCGGTTGTTGCCCAAGCGGGTGAAGAATGTAAGGAATTGCCTGCAGACACCGGGGAAGCGTTGCGCCGCCCCGTGTCTGCGATTGCCTTCTCGGATGGCGAGCAGGCTTTCGGCCCTCAGGCCACCATCCGGAGTAGCCGCGACACATCCTCCGCTGGCCGGAATTTGTCGTTGTCGGCCCAGGCCACGAATGCGTCCGGGCGCACCAGAATCAGGTCGGATCCATAGCGCGTGAATTCTTGGGTTCTTGCCGTCTCGACAAGTTTCAGAGGGAGTCTCATGGATTGAGCGGCCCGCCGGAACAACTCAATCGTGTGCGCCGGGACGTCGGCCGCCAGCAGCGTATAGCCCGCGCCAAAGTGCTCGAACACATTGCTGCCGTCGCTGAGCGTGGCCGGAGCCAGATGGTGGCCGGCGCGTGCGGTGAACACATGCGAGCCTTTGGCGCTGCATTGGCTGTCAGCCGCGGGCCCGGCCACTATGGGCGAACCCGCATAGTTGGGCTCGAAGGCATGAACCTCGCCGACCGCGCCGGCGGCCCGCTGGTTCCAGGCGGCCTCAAAGGCGGCCGGGTCTTCTTCGGGGTCGAAGCTGTCCAGGAAGCGGTGATCGGTGTCTATGGATTTCGCAATGAAGTCGTCAATGGTCGAGCGGAACACGGGGCGGCGCTCCAGGTCATAGGAGTCCAGCAGTGTTTCGCTGCCCCAGCCTTCAAGCACGGCTGCGAGCTTCCAGCCCAGGTTGCGCGCGTCTTCCAGGCCCGAGTTCACGCCATAGCCGCCATAGGGGGGATGGCTGTGCGCCGCATCTCCGGTTACAAAGACCCGGCCCGCGCGATAGCTGTCGGCAAGCATGAAGCGCAGGTCCCAGAAGCCTATGTGTTCGAACTCGACGTCGAAAGCTGCGCCGACGGCGTCTTCCAGATAGGCCTTGAAATCGAAGTTGTCGGCCGTGGTTCCGGGCGGGACCGGCGCGTGGAAGAACCAGGTATTGCCGAGGTCGACGCGGCCGAAGAATTTCCAGTAGCCCTTGAGTTCTGGCTGGAGCACGTTGTAGTAGGACTTGCCGGGAAAGCGCTCCAACAGCCTGTGCAGCTCCTGCGAGCGGAATACCAGCAGCACCATGAGTCGGTCGTGATCCGTCCTGGTCTGGGTGATGCCGGCTTGCTGTCTGACGCTGGAGCGTGCGCCATCGCAGCCGACGACGTAGGAGGCGCGCAGCGTTTTGTGGCCGCTGCCGTTCTTTTCGGTGATCGTGACGCAGACGCCGTCGTCCTGCTGCACCAGCGTGTCGAAGCTCCAGCCATACAGGGTCTGGATGGAGGGCAGCTCTGCGGCGCGGGCTCGCAGCACGGCTTCGGTGGCGTACTGAGGCAGGCGTTCGTTGGCGGTGAAGTAATAGGGCTTGACCAGATCGCGCTGGAGCCAGTCGTAGGAATAGGGGCCCAGCAAGCGGTTGTAGGCGGTCAGGCCACCAATCCCGTACTCGGGCGGAATGGTGCGCGCGGCGCGCAGTTGCGGTTCTGCGCCCCAGGCATGGAAGTGCTCCATGGTGCGCTGCGTGAGGTTCTGCCCCTTGGGGATCGGCTGCGGCGTGGCATAGCGTTCGACCACGATGCAGCGAATGCCTCGCTGCCCCAATTCGATCGCCAGGCCCATGCCCACGGGGCCTCCGCCCACGATGATCACGTCTGCGTCTCGGCTTGGTTCTTGTGCTGGATTGACTTGCATGCTTACTCGGTTTGCGGGTTTTGGGGCGGCTTATTCGGCACTGATGCCCTGGGATTTGATGAGGCTGCCCCAGCGCTTGGCATCCGAGCCGATCAGGGCCTGGAAGGCCTGGGGTGTGCTGTATTGCGGCGTCATGCCCTGCGACTCGAAGGCCTTGGCCACATCGGGCTGGGCGAGCATGGTTTTCAGGGCGTCGTTGATGCTGCGCACGAACTCCGGCGGCAGTCCCTTGGGGCCCAGCAGGCCGTACCACATGTCCACATTCATGTCGCCCAGGTTCAGTGTCTTGAGCGGCGGGACGGCGGGCAGCAGAGGGGAGGGGGAGTCCGAGCTGATGGCGATGGCGCGCAGTTTTCCGGCCTTGATGTGCTGCAGCGCGACGTGAATGGGCAGGAACATCAGGTCTATCTGTCCGCCCAGCAGGTCGGTCAGGGCCGGAGCCGTGCCCCGATAGCTGACATGCGTGAGCGACATCCGGGTTTTGCTCTTGAGCAGTTCCATCGCCAGGTGGTGCGGCGTACCTGCGCCGGGAGAGCCGTAGTTCAGCACGCCGGGATTCTTCTGGGCGTAGTCGATGAGCTCCCTGAGGTCCGTAATCCTGGATTGCGCGCCGGTAACCAGCACCAGCTGGCCCACGCTGGTCTGGCTGATGGCGGGGAGATCGCGGACCGGGCTATAGCCCATCTTCGGGTACAGCTCGGTGTTCATCACCAGGGTGTTGACGGTGACCAGCAAGGTGCTGCCATCGGGGGCGGAGCGCACGACTTCCAGCGTGCCGATGTTGCCCGAGGCACCGGGCTTGTTGTCCACGATGAACGGCCGCTGAAAGCGCTCGGCGAGCTTGGGGGCCAGGACGCGGGCTATCAGATCGATCCCGGTGCCGGGCGTGAACGGCACGACAAGGCGCACCGGAGCTTGCGGGTTGGCCAGAGCGGGCAGGCCGAAGCTGCTGGCGCTGGCGGCCAGGGTGAGCAGGGCCCGGCGGCGATTGATGGACAGCACTGCTGCGGACGTTTTAGCCATGGTGTCTTCTTGTTTTCTGTGCTGCAATTGCAACGCGTCCATTGATTTGAATCAAACGGGAATTTTTGGTGAATTCATCAGTAAAGCTGATTAATGTCGGCAGTCGCCAACTGCAGGCCTTCCTGGAGATATGCAAGTGCGGCAGTTTTGCCGCCGCGGCCGAGAGGGTCCATCTCTCGCCTTCGGGGGTCAGCATGCTGGTCAAGGAGCTGGAGCGCCAGCTCGGGGTCAGGCTGTTCGAGCGCACCACGCGTGCGGTGGCGCTGACCGAGGCCGGCCGGGTGCTGCAGCCTCATGCGGAAAAAGTGGTGGCAGAGCTGCGCCAGCTCGGCCTGGCTTTGCAGGGAAGCTCTGCGGCGGTCCGCTCCACCTTGACGATTGCCGCCACGCCCGTCATCGCGACCTGCCTGCTGCCCAAGGTGGTGGCGGAGTTTGCCCGGCAGCATCCCGATGTGCGCATCCAGGTCATGGATGGAAGCCTGGATACCGTGCGCCAGGCGGTACTCGATGGTCAAGCCAATATGGGAATCGCATTCTTTGTGAAGCCGGCTGCAGGCGTGCTCAGAGAGCCGGTATGCAGATTCAGGCTGATGAGCATAGGCCCGGGGGAGAAGCGGCGCGACCAGAGGGTTCTGAGCCGCTCGTGGAAATCCCTCGATGGTCTGCCCATGATCGCCCTGCCGATCCAGAACCCGATTCAGGCCTTGATCGATGCGCACCTGCCCAATGCCAGGGCCAGCCAGGAGGAGCGTGCCGAAATGAACTTTCTGGGCACCATGATCGCCATGGTGAAGGCCGGGCTAGGCAATGCCGTCGTGCCGTCCTTCATGATGGAGGAGTGCCGGCAGCATGGATTGAGCATTGCGCTGCTGACGGATCCGCCGGTGCATCTGAACATGTATGTCGCATTGCGAAGAGGCACGGACCGCCAGACGGCCGAGACTCAGTTCATTGCGGCGCTCAAGGCCCATATCGGTTCTTCGGATGGCCTGGACTGAGGCGTACTGGCGGTTTTCCCCGTCCTGCTGCCACATTGACTAGCAAGAACCGGGTCAGGAAATTTTTTGGAAAGCACAAATTCCTCGTCCTGGGCCGGCTGCACTCAGGCCATGCCCTTATATTCGGCTTGATTGCTGACTGTTGAACGACTGGCCTATGTCTTTGCCTCATGCTTTGCTGACCGCGCTGCTGGAGCGTCCATGCTCGGGGTCCGAGCTGGCCAAGCGCTTTGACCGTTCCATAGGGCATTTCTGGCATGCCACCCACCAGCAGATCTACCGGGAACTGGCGCGGCTGGAGGAGGCGCACTGGATCGAGGCCCTGCCCGGGGAAGAGGCGGCCAGGGGGCGCAAGCGCACCTACTGCGTATTGCCGGCCGGCCGCCAGGAGCTCAAGCGCTGGGTGGCGCAGGAGAGCGATCCGCAGTGGCTGCGCGACGAGCTGATGGTGCGCCTGCGTGCCGAAGCCATCGTCGGCCCCACGGAACTCAGGCGCGATATCGAGCGCCGGCTGCGGCTGCATGCACAGAAGCTGGCCCATTACCAGGAGCTGGAGCGGCGCGACTTTCCGGGGCCGGACCGGGATCGCGCCACGGCGCTGCAGCATTTTGTGCTGTCCGCAGGCATACGCCATGAGTCCTACTGGATGGAAGTCCTGCAGCAGGCGCTGGAGCTGCTGGCGGAACCCGCCGGCGCGTCGGCGGAGGCGGGGCTCAGGGCTTGAGCTTGTAGGCGGGCAGTCTGTCCGCCAGGCGGGCGCCCATTTCCGCCCCCAGGGCCTGCAGGCCGCTCAAGGGGCGCACCATGACCTCGAATTCCGTGATCAGCCCCTGGGCATCGAAGCGGATCAGGTCTATGCCCTTGAGATTCTTGTCCCCCACGCGCGCGCTGAACTCCAGCACCAGGTTCAGGCCGTCATCGCTTGCCAGCTGGCGGTGATAGGCAAAGTCTTCGAAGACCTGGATGACGGTGCCTAGCGCCAGGATCAGCGCCGGAGCCGGCGCATAGGGCGAGTTGGCCATGGGCGAGCGGAACACGGCGTCGGGGTGGACGATGGTGTGCAGCCGGCTCAGGTCCCGCTGGGCCACCATCTGGTGCCAGAGCTGCAACGAGCGAGCCACGGCAGGGACCAGGTTGGAGGGCATGTCGCTCATCGGTGTCTCCTGTTTGAGAAAGTTTCAGAGAGCGGCGGCCAGCGTTGTGCCTTGCAGGATCGCGCGCTTGGCGTCCAGCTCGGCCGCCACATCGGCGCCGCCTATCAGGTGCACGCTGCAGCCGGCGGCCAGCAGCGCGTCGTAGAGGTCGCGCCGGGGCTCCTGGCCCGCGCAGATCACGACCTGGTCCACGGGCAGCAGCTGCTGCTTGCCGTCGATGGTGATGTGCAGGCCCTGGTCGTCGATGCGTTCATAGGATACGCCCGAGCTCATGGCCACGCCGCGGGCCTTGAGCGAGCCGCGATGTATCCAGCCCGTGGTCTTGCCCAGCTGATCGCCGATCTTGCTGGTTTTGCGCTGCAGCAGATGCACGCGGCGCGCCGGCGCTTCTACATGTGCGGGGGCCAGGCCGCCGGCCCGGCTGTAGCAGGTATCCACGCCCCATTCCGCAAAGAACTTGGCCGGGGCCAGAGCCGGGCTTTCGCCCTCGTGGGTGAGGAACTCGCCCACATCGAAGCCTATGCCGCCCGCACCGATGATGGCCACATTGCGGCCCACGGGTTTGTCATCGCGCAGCACATCCAGGTAGCTCAGCACCTTGGGGTGGTGTAGGCCCTCGATCTCGGGCTGGCGCGGGCGTATGCCGGTGGCCAGCACGATCTCGTCAAAGCCTGCGTCCACCAGTTGCCGGGCCTCGACCGGCGCGCCCAGCCGCTGCTCCACGCCGTGCAGTTCCAGCTGGCGCCGGTAGTAGCGCAGCATTTCGTGGAACTCTTCCTTGCCCGGCACTTTCTTGGCGATATTGAGCTGGCCGCCGATCTCGTCGGCCGCATCGAACTGCACCACCTCATGCCCGCGCTGGGCGGCGGTGATCGCACAGCTCAGCCCTGCGGGACCGGCTCCCACCACACCCAGGCGCTTGCGCCGCTGCGCGGGACGGATGGGCAGCTCGGTCTCATGGCAGGCGCGGGGATTGACCAGGCAACTGGTGACCTTGCCCGCAAAAGTGTGGTCCAGACAGGCCTGGTTGCAGCCTATGCAGGTATTGATCTCGTCGGTGCGGCCCTGGCGCGCCTTCTGGACGAAACCGGCATCGGCCAGCAGCGGCCGGGCCATGGACACCATGTCGCAAAAGCCGTCGGCCAGCAGCTGCTCGGCCACTTCTGGGGTGTTGATGCGGTTGGAGGTGATCAGCGGAATGCGCACCTGGCCCATCAGCTGCCTGGTCACCCAGGCATAGGCCGCGCGCGGCACCTTGGTGGCAATCGTGGGGATGCGCGCCTCATGCCAGCCTATGCCGGTGTTCAGAATCGTGGCGCCCGCGGATTCGATGTCCTGCGCGAGCTCGATGACCTCGGCCAGGGTGGAGCCGCCTTCGACCAGGTCCAGCATGGACAGGCGGTAGATGATGATGAAGTCGGGACCCACGCGCTCGCGCACGCGGCGCACGATTTCGACGGGAAAGCGCTTGCGGTTTGCATAGCTGCCGCCCCAGATATCGTCGCGATGATTGGTGCGCGCGGCAATGAATTCGTTGATCAGATAGCCTTCCGAGCCCATGATCTCCACGCCGTCATAGCCGGCGAACCGGGCCAGGGCCGCGCAGTGCACAAAGTCCCCGATCGTCTGCTCCACCTCCTCGGGCGTGAGCGCATGCGGGCGAAAGGCGTTGATCGGCGCCTGCAGCGCGCTGGGCGCCACCAGTTGGGGGTGAAAGGCATAACGGCCAAAGTGCAGTATCTGCATGGCGATCTTGCCGCCTTCGGCGTGCACGGCCCGGGTGATGGCGCGGTGCTGCTCGGCCTCTTTCTCGCTGGCCAGCATGGCGCCGCCCGGCATGGGGCGGCCGACCTTGTTGGGAGCGATGCCGCCGGTCACTATCAGGCCGACCTCGCCGCGCGCGCGCTCGGCATAAAAAGCGGCCATGCGTTCGAAGCCGTTGGGGACCTCTTCCAGTCCCACATGCATGGAGCCCATGAGCACGCGGTTGCGCAAGGTGGTAAAGCCAAGATCCAGGGGGGCGTTCAGATGCGGGTAGTGGGTCATGGGATGGGATTAATGCAACTGGTTGCATGAATCTATCCGCTACCTATTTGAAATGCAACTGGTTGCATAAAATCCATGGTCACCTTGCAGACAGGCCGGCCTGCTCAAGCGCCCGAGGGCATTGCCGATAGGGCAGACCGCCCTAGGTCGCAAGCCGCATGGCCATCAGCCCAGCAATGCGGCCCTGATGGTCTTGAGGCCGTCGGCGTTGTCCCAGACCCCTTCTTCAAGGGCGTCATGGATGGACTTGTCCAGGGAGGCGCTGAGCCGCTCGCGGATCGGGGCCGAATCGGGGCTGGCATCGAGCACGATGCGCAGCGCGGCGGCGAGTGCGCTGATCTGCGCGGTGAGGTTGATGACGGCGGTGTTGCCGGAGCTCATGGCGATTCCTTGGTTGTGAGTAAGGGGTGCAAGTTTGCTCCGGGTTGATACTGATGTTGATGTATCAACAATAAGCAAAGATGCGCTGACTCGATATCGGGTGGATCACAGCGGACAGGGGTCCCAGGGATTTGCCCAGCCACACCATGAACCGGACTTCGCCGCCATCCCATTCCGCCGCCCAGCAGGAGGTCTGCAGCCAGACCCTGCCGCTGAACGAATTTCTGACCTTCAAGATCGTGGCGCTGGCCAATGCGCTGCAGACCCAGGTAACGCGGCATTACATCGCGCCCGTCACGCCCGTGGGCCTCACGGAATGGCGGCTCATGGGTCTGCTGCACCAGCATGGCGAAACTCATGCGGGAGCGCTGGCGCGCATCAGCCTGATGGACAAGGCGCAGATCAGCCGCAGCCTGCAGCCGCTGATAGACCGCCAATGGGTGCTGCGCCGTGTGGATCCGCAGCATGGCCGCCGCCATCTGCTGAGCCTGAGCGAGCAGGGCCTGGCCAACTTCAACCAGGTGCTGGAGCAGGCCAGACCGTTCCAGGCGGCGCTGCTCAATGCGCTGAGCGCCGAGGAGCGCGCGGCGCTGGACCAGATCATGGGCAAGCTGGTGCGGGCGGCCGCCGTGATCGATGCCGAAGCGACGCGGCGGCGCGGCCCGGACTCCGCGGCGGTACCGGCCGAGTAGTCAGGAAATCGATGCGCGACAGGCGCCTGACGCTCTTGTTTTAATAGAAATGATGGAGACCTCATATGCACCCCGATGAACTGGCCGCGCGCCGCGAACTGGCAGCCTGCTACCGCATCTTCGACATGCTGGGCTGGGACGAGCTGATCTACAACCACATCACCGTGCGCCTGCCCGACAGCGTGAGCGGCGGCGAAAAGCAGTTCCTCATCAACCCTTTCGGCCTGCACTACAGCGAGGTCACGGCCAGCAATCTGGTGCGTATCAATGTGCGCGGTGAGGTGGTCGGGCATTCGGCCCATCCCGTGAATCCGGCGGGCTTTGTGGTGCATGCGGCCATCCACGACGGGCTGGAGGGCGCGCATTGCGTGATGCACACCCACACCACGGCGGGCATGGGCGTGGCCTGTCTTGAAAGCGGGCTCAGCCAAAGCAATTTCTATAGCGCGCAGCTGCATGGCATGGTGGCCTATCACGACTTCGAGGGCATCACCATCCATGCCGATGAGGGCCCGCGCCTGCTGCAAAGCATGGGCCGCTGCCAGGCGGTGATTCTGCGCAACCATGGCCTGCTGAGCTGGGGCCGCAGCCTGCCCCAGGCCCTGGCCGTGCTGTGGGCGCTGCAGCGTGCCTGCGAGGTCCAGCTGGCCACGCTCTCCATGGGTGCGCCGCGCCCGATCAACGAGGCCACGGCCGCGCGCTGCAATGCCGATTCGCTGACCTTCAACGACGACCATGGCGGCCCGCGCGATGTGTTCGAGCATCTGGTGCGGCGCGTGAACCGCATCGACAGCAGCTATCTGGATCTGTGAACAGGATATGGTGATGACGCTGAAAAAAGCATGTATTTATGGCGCCGGCGCGATAGGCGGCTGGCTGGGCGTGGCACTGGCCAAAGCCGGTTGCGAACTCAGCGCCGTGGCGCGCGGCCAGACCCTGGCGGCCCTGCGGCAGGACGGCCTGAGGCTGGCCCATGGCGAGAGCTGCGAAACCGTGGCCGTACGGGCCGAACAGGACCCGGCCGCCCTGGGCGTGCAGGATCTGGTGGTGATTGCCGTCAAGGCGCCGGCCATGCTCGAGGTGGCCAAAAGCCTGGCCCCGCTGATAGGCCCGCAGACCCTGGTGCTCACGGCCATGAACGGCGTGCCCTGGTGGTTTCTGGCCGGCGGCGTGGACCCCGGCCTGCGCGGCCTGCAGCTCCAGAGCGTGGATCCGCAGGGCGAGATTGCGCGCGCCATACCCCTGGCCCAGGTCATGGGCTCCGTGGTGCATGCGAGCTGCTCGCTGGACGGCCCGGGCCTGGTGCGCCGCCACTTCGGCAACAGCATCATCCTGGGCGAGCCCACGGCCCTGCCCGGCGATGCCGCGACGCCGCGCCTGCTGGCGCTGGCCGAGCTGCTGCGTGCGGGGGGACTGGAGGCCAAGGTCTCGGACAATATCCAGCGCGATGCCTGGTACAAGCTCTGGGGCAATATGACCATGAATCCCGTGAGTGCCATCACGGGCGCGACCACGGACCGGATTCTGGGCGACGAGCTGGTGCGCGACTTCATCACCGCCGTGATGCTCGAAGCCAAGGAGATAGGCGCGCGCATAGGCCTGCCGATTGCCGATACGCCCCAGGACCGGCATCAGGTCACGCTCAAGCTCGGCGGCTTCAAAACCTCCATGCTGCAGGATGTGGAGGCCGGCAAGCCGGTGGAGCTGGACGCGCTGGTCGGCGCCGTGCGCGAGATGGGCGCCATGTGCGGCATCGCCACGCCGTTCACCAATGCGCTGCTGGGCTTGACGCGTCTGCGCGCCCAGCAACTGGGCCTCTATCCAGGCTGAAGTCCCGGGTGAAAAGCCTACCCCCGCACGGGTGTAAACGGCAGCAGCGTCCGCGCGGCCCTGGCCTAGACTTGCCGCCATGACCTCCAAAGAACCATCCCCGCAGGCCAATGGCCATTGGGCCACGCTGTGCGTGGTGACGACTACCGTGGCCCATGCCGCAGAGGCGGAAGACCTGGCGCGCGCCCTGGTCACCGCCCAGGTGGCGGCCTGTGTGCAGACGGAACGCATCACCTCCTACTACGAATGGGACGGCGTGCTGCAGGCCACTCCCGAATGGCGGCTGGTCTGCAAGACCCTGCCCGATGTGCTGCCGCGCCTGACCCAGCTGCTGCGCGAGCAGCACAGCTACGAGGTGCCGCAGATCAGCGTGAGCACCGAGCGCTGCCTGGCCGACTATGCGCAGTGGCTCAAGAAGCAGGTCCATGCCTGAATAAAAAAGGAGCGCCTTGCGCGCTCCTTGTTTGCTGTCTGGACTGTTTTGTAGCTGATCTTCTTGTGCAGAAAGCGCTGCCAGCTATCAAAACAATGAAGATCAGGACAGCAGGGCCTGGGCAAATTCCCTGGCGCTGAAGGTTTCGAGGTCCTCGATCTTCTCGCCCACGCCGATGAAATACACGGGGATGGGGCGCTCCTGGGCGATGGCCGCCAGCACGCCGCCCTTGGCCGTGCCGTCGAGCTTGGTCACGATCAGGCCGGTGAGCTGCAGCGCGTCGTCGAAGGCGCGCACCTGGGCCAGGGCGTTCTGGCCGGTATTGCCGTCTATGACCAGCAGCACCTCGTGCGGCGCCGATCCCTCGGCCTTGGCCACCACGCGCTTGATCTTCTTGAGCTCCTCCATCAGATGCAGCTGCGTGGGCAGGCGGCCTGCGGTGTCGACCAGCACCACGTCCTTCTTGCGGGCCTTGCCGGCCGAGACCGCATCGAAGCTCACGGCGGCCGGGTCGCCGCCTTCCTGGCTGATGATCTCCACGGTGTTGCGGTTGGCCCAGACGCCCAGCTGCTCGCGCGCGGCGGCGCGGAAGGTGTCGGCCGCGGCCAGCAGCACGGTCTGGCCCTCGTCGGCCAGATGCTTGGTGAGCTTGCCAATCGACGTGGTCTTGCCCGCGCCGTTGACGCCGGCCACCATGATGACGGTGGGAACATGCTCGCCTATGGTCAGCGGCTTTTCCAGCGGCAGCAGCAGATCGGCCAGCGCATCGGCCAGCAAGGCCTTGACGGCGGCGGGCTCGGTGGTCTTGGTCTCCTTGACGCGGCGCTTCAAGTCGTTGAGCAGATGCTGGGTGGCCTTGACGCCGGTGTCGGCCATCAGCAGCGCGTCCTCCAGCTCTTCATACAGCGCATCGTTGATCTGCGTGCCCGTGAAGACGGTGGCGATGCTGGAGCCGGTCTTGCGCAGGCCGGCCTTGAGCCTCTCCATCCAGCTCTGGCGAGCGTTTTCGGTCTCCGGCTTTGCGGTAGGCTCGGGGGCTGCTACAAAATTCTGAGTGACCGACGAAGTCGCTGGCTCGGGCTTGGCATCTTTGGCCCCAAAAGGCTTGCGCCACCACGATGTGCCGGCGGCGGCCGCTGGCGTATCCTGTGGGCCTGGTCCGGCTGGAGTCGCAGGTACGGGCGCCTGAGCGGCCTCGGCAGCTGGCGCGGTCTCTGCCGCATTGGGCAGATCGGGCTTTTTCTTGAAAAAACTGAACATTGGCGGGTTTTTAGAATCGCATCATTCTATGAAACATGTACGCGCACTCCCTGTACTGGGCTTAATGGCCTGTTTGAGCGCTGGGGCAGCCTTGGCTGCGCCGGGCGCATCGTCTAAACCTGTGCCCGCCGTAGCGGCAGAGGCGGCCGTGCAGCAGTTCACGCTGAAGAACGGCATGCAGCTGATTGTGCAGCCGGACCGGCGCGCGCCCACGGCGGTGCACATGGTCTGGGTGCGCGTGGGCGGCATGGACGAGCTCAGCGGCACCTCGGGCGTGGCCCATGCGCTGGAGCACATGATGTTCAAGGGCAGCAAGAGCGTGAAGCCCGGCGACTTCTCGCGCCGCGTGGCGGCCCTGGGCGGCCAGGAGAACGCCTTCACCTGGCGCGACTACACCGGCTTTTACCAGCAGATTCCGTCCAGCCGCCTGGAGGACGTGATGAAGCTCGAGTCCGACCGCTTTGCCAACAACCAGTGGCCCGATTCCGAGTTCAAGAAAGAGATCGAGGTGATCAAGGAGGAGCGCCGCATGCGTACCGAAGATCAGCCGCGCGCCGTGCTCATGGAGCAGCTGATGGCGGCAACTTTCATGGCCTCTCCGTATCAGCGCCCCGTGGTGGGCTGGATGAACGATCTGGACGCCATGACCCCCGACGACGTGCGTGACTTCCATCGGCGCTGGTATGTGCCCGCCAATGCCGCCGTGGTGGTGGTCGGCGATGTGAACCCGGCTCAGGTGCGCGCCTGGGCCGAGAAGTATTACGGCAGCATTCCCGCGCGCGCCGTGCCGCTGCGCAAGCCGCAGATCGAGCCGCAACAGACGGGCGTGCGCCGCATCGAGGTCAAGCGCCCCGCCGAGCAGGCCTTCGTGGCCATGGCCTACCGCGTGCCCACGCTCAACCATGTGGAAAAGCTGCAGCCCGACGACAAGGACGCGCTGGCGCTGCTGGTGCTGTCGGCCGTGCTCGACGGCTATGACGGAGCGCGCCTGGAGCGCGCCCTGGTGCAGGGCGAAGGCCAGGCCGGCGGCCGCGTGGCGGACAGCGCAGGCAGCTCGGCCAACATCATGGGGCGCGGCCCCAGCCTGTTCATGCTGACCGGCGTGCCCGCCAAGGGCAGAACCGCCGCCGAGGTGGAGGCCGCGCTGCGCGCCCAGGTGCAGAAGATTGCCGAGGAGGGCGTGCAGACCGAGGAGCTGGAGCGCGTCAAGACCCAGTGGATGGCCTCCAATGTCTATGAGCGCGACTCGGTCATGGGCCAGGCCCAGAATCTGGGCAATTACTGGATTCAGGACATGCCGCTGGATGCAGAGGACAAGCTGCTGGCCGAACTCAAGAAGATCAACTCGGACGACGTCAAGGCCGTGGCGGCCAAGTATTTCGGCGACGACCAGCTCACCGTGGGCACGCTGGTGCCCCAGCCTCTGCCGGCAGGCAGCAAGGCCCAGCGTCCCATGTCGGGCAAGGCGGACATGAGCGGCTCGATGCATTGATCTGGATGAAAGCCCCCTGAGGCGCTTTGCGCCTTCCCCCTCTCTCGCTGCGCGGGAGGGGACGACAGCCTCGCTGCGGGAGCGGCGCGGCCGGCATAGGCCCTTGCTTGCCGTCCCTGGTTTCGGGTGCGCCGGTGTGGGTGCAGCGTCGTGGAAAACAGAGGTTGAAACATATGAAGACTACGAAAAAAATAGCTGCTGGCGCTTTGCTGGTCAGCGCTGGAATGGGTTTCTTGACTCAATCCGCCTGGGCCTTGCTGCCCATTGAACACTGGACCCAGCCCAGCGGCGCCCAGGTCTGGCTGGTGCAAAGCCCCGGCATTCCCATGGTGGACGTGCAGCTGGACTTCGATGCCGGCAGCCGCCGTGATCCCGAGAGCCAGGCGGGTCTGGCCGCGGCCGTGGCCATGATGTCTGCCAAGGGCGTCAAGGCCGCGGGCGATGCTCCGGCACTGGACGAAAACGGCCTGGGCCAGGCCTGGGCCGATCTGGGCGCGAGCTTCGGCGCCAGTGCCGGCCGCGACAGCTTCAGCTACGGCCTGCGCTCGCTGACCCAGCCCGAGCTGCTGCAAAAAGCCGTGGCCCTGGCCGCGCGCCAGGTGGCGGCGCCCAGCTGGCCGGACGCCGTGTGGCAGCGCGACCGCGAACGCTGGGCGGCCTCCATCAAGGAGGCCGACACCCGCCCCGGCACCGTGGCCTCCAAGGCCTTCCGCAAGGACGTGTTCGGCGATGTGCCCTATGGCTATCAGACCACGGGCGAGAGCCTGGCCAGGATCGATATCTCGGCCATGCAGGATTTCCACCGCAAGCTGATCGCGGCCTGCCGCGCCAAGATCAGCGTGGTGGGGGCGGTGAGCCGCCAGCAGGCCGACACCCTGGTCAAACAGCTGCTGGGGCCGCTGCAGGCGGCCAATGGCAATGACTGCGCGCCGCTGCCCGAGGTCGCCAAGGTGCGGGATCTGAGCGCGCCCAAGACCGAGAACATCCCGTTCGAGTCGGCCCAGGCCCAGGTGCTGATAGGCCAGCCCGGCATTGCGCGCAACAGCCCGGACTTTCTGGCCGTGATGGTGGGCAACCATATCCTGGGCGGCGGGGGCTTCAGCTCGCGCCTGATGGAGGAGGTGCGTGAAAAGCGCGGCCTGACCTATGGCGTGTCCAGCGATTTCTCGCCGGGGCTGGACCGCGGCGCGTTCGTGATCGGCCTGCAGACCCGCCCCGACCAGGCCGCAGAGGCGCTCAAGGTCTCGCAGGAGGTGCTGCGCAAATTCATAGCCGAAGGCCCGACCGACAAGGAGCTCAAGGCCGCCAAGGACAATCTCATAGGCGGCTTTGCGCTGCGCATAGACAGCAACCGCAAGCTGCTGGGCAATGTGGCCAATATCGCCTGGAACGGTCTGCCGCTCGACTATCTGGAACACTGGACCGAGCGCGTGCAGGCGCTGAGCACCAAGGACGTGAAGGCGGCCATGCAGCGCATGGTTCAGCCCGAGCGCATGGTGACCGTGACCCTGGGAGCCAAGCCATGAGCCGCAGCGCCATCAAGCTCCACACTCCCGCGGGCCGCAAGGCGCTGGACAAGATGATCCACGAGGCCGAGCGCAAGGCGCAGGAGCAGGCGGCGGCCAAGCCCGCGCGCCCCGGCGCCAAGGCCGCGCCCGCGGCCACAGCCAAGCCTGCGGCCATGGGGGCCGGCGAGATCCGCATCATCGGCGGCCAGTGGCGCCGCACGCGCCTGGCCGTGGCGCAAAAGCCCGGCCTGCGCCCCACGCCCGACCGGGTGCGCGAGACCCTGTTCAACTGGCTGGGCCAGGACCTGAGCAACTGGAAATGCGTGGATGCCTTCTCGGGCACGGGCGCGCTGGGTTTCGAAGCGGCTTCGCGCGGCGCGGCCAGCGTGATCATGAACGAGCAGGACGCCGAGCTGGTGCAGCAGCTGCGCCGCTTGCAGCAGCGCCTGGATGCCAAGGCGGTCAAGGTGGTGCGCGGCGACGCGCTGAGCTGCCTGAAGACTGCCTCCGGCCAGGATCTGGTCTTTCTGGACCCCCCGTTTGCGCAGGCCGAGCTGTTCGAGCCCGCCATCCAGGCCGCAGTGGCGGCCTTGAACGAGGGCGGTTTCATCTATCTGGAAGCGCCCGAGGCCTGGACCGAGGAGCGTCTGCTGGAGCTGGGGCTGGAGCTGCACCGCTATCTCAAGGCCGGAGCCGTGCACGCCCATCTGCTGCGAAAGCAGTGATGCTATCGATATGAGAGCTGATGGCGCTGATTCATAAGCGCCATCGGCTCTTTTTCATGTGCAAGCGGGTGTTCTGGCGCCTGAATGCATAATGACTCTTCGCTGCAGCGCAGCCGACCATAAAGACTCGCAGGAGAGAGATAAGCATGAGCCAGAGCGTGATTGCCGTATATCCCGGAACCTTTGATCCCATCACCCTGGGTCATGAAGATGTGGTGCGCCGGGCCTCGCAATTATTCGGCAAGGTCATCGTGGCGGTGGCGGCCGGCCACCACAAGAAAACCCTGTTCACGCTGGACGAGCGCATCGCCATGGTGCGCGAGGCCTGCGCCCGCTACCCGCAGGTGCAGGTGGAGAGCTTCGACGGTCTGCTGCGCGACTTTGTGGTCTCGCGCGGCGCCAAGGCCATGGTGCGCGGCCTGCGCGCCGTGACCGACTTCGACTACGAGTTCCAGCTGGCGGGCATGAACCGCACGCTGATGCCCGAGGTGGAGACCGTGTTCCTGACGCCCAGTGACCGCTACCAGTTCATCAGCTCCACTTTTGTGCGCGAGATCGCCTCGCTCAACGGCGAGGTGGACAAATTCGTCTCGGCGGGAGTGCATGCGCGGTTGATGGCCAAGGTCGGCCGCACGGTCTGAGGTTCAGCCGCTCGCCCGCTGCTGACGGCGGGCGTTCACCACCTCGTGCACAAAGCGCAGCTTGTTCCAGGCCATGGCGGAGATGGTGAACGGATAGGCATCCCCATGCCCCAGGCTGCGGTTGAGGCTGTTGTGCAGCAGGGTCAGCGGCACCCACTGGGCCTGCATGACGGAAAAGTCCGCTGCCGGGGATCCGAAGGGGTCGCGTATCAGCTGCTGGCCGTGGCCGGGGATATCGGGCACCGTGATGCAGGTCGCATAGCTGGCCGCCGTCTCCAGCAGGTCCACCATGTGCAGATAGTGGGCCCAGGTTTCGGCCCAGTCTTCCCAGGGATGGGCCATGGCATAGGCGCTGATGAAGCCCTCGCGCCAGCCGGTGTCCAGCGTATCCCGGTCGTAATGGCGCTGCAGTGCCTGGCCGTAGTCCTGGCCTTCGTAGCCGAACAATGCTCGGAACGGCTCCAGCCAGGCGCTGTTGGCAATCAGCTGATCCCAGTAGAAATGGCCGGACTCATGGCGCAGATGGCCTATCAGCGTGCGGTAGGGCTCGTGCAGGGCCTGGCGCCGCCTGGCGCGCTCGTCGTCGTCGGCCTCCACCACGTTCAGCGTGATCATGCCGCTGGCATGGCCGGTCATCACCGGCGCCGCGCCGGGAATGTCGGCCAGCAGGGCAAAACGGGGCTCGGCGGCCCCATGGCCAAGCGGGTCCAGCAGGCCCAGCCTGGCCAGTGTGTAGTAGAGCCTGCGCTTGGCCACTTCGATCTTGGCCCAGCGCAGCTCGTTGGCAGGGTTGCTGGCATCGGGCAGCCATTCGGTCTGGCGGCAGGAAACGCAGAGCGGATCGGGGTCGTCGGCCGCGACGGCAAAGTTGCACAGGCTGATGTCATGGCGGTGGGCGCAGGCGCGGTAGCGCAGGGCCCCGGCAGAGGCAGTACCGGAAGCCAGGACACCGACGCGCAGCTGATCGGCAAGAAAAGCCTGGGGGGCGCCGCAGTGCACGCATTGCAGGCTTTCGAAATAGATCAGATGACCACAGGCTTCGCAGTTGAAAACTTGCATGGAGTAACTGTAGCGCCGCAGCAGTGCTGGGACATAGGCAAAACAAAGCCAGCTTGAAAGCTGGCTTCGAGGAAAGGCCGCCGGTGAGCGGCTCAGGGGCGGACCACGATGCTGTTGCGCACCTCGCGCACATTCCGGGTGGTGCGCGCGATCTCGGCGGCACGGGCTTTTTCAGCCTCGGACTTGGCAAAGCCGGAGAGCTGGACGGTTCCGTTCAAGGTCTCAACGCTGATGGCCGTGGCCGAGACATTCTTGTCTTCGGCCATTCTGGCCTTGACGGTTGCGGTAATGCCCGCGTCATCCACATAGGAGCCAACGGTCTGCTGCTCGCGGGCCACGGAGCAGGCCGTGGTGCCCAGAACGGCAGTGGCGGCAAGTGCGGCAAAAGCGATGGCGCGAATTATGGATTGCATGGTGTTTCCTTCTGCCTGTGGCATGGGCTATAGGGCTGGCAAGCGCCAAAGCAGGCAGTCCTGCTGGCGGTGCTTATTTCCTGCGCGAGCGTCCCAGGAAGAAGGCAGTGGCAATCGCCGCGCCCGTGGCGGCAGCGATCAGCATGGAGCGGCCGGGCTGCTCGGACACATAGCGTGTGGTTGCATCGGCCGTGGACTGGAACTGGCGGCGCGCGCGGTGGGAGCTGTCGGCCCAGAAATTGATGCTGCGCTCGGCCAGGTCCTGGGCGCGGTTGGCCAGGTTGTCGATGAGCACGCTGTCCGCCTCGTCGTCGGCGGAGCGCAGGTGGCGGCCGGTCTCGTCGATGGCTTCGGAGGCGGTACGGCGCGTGCGGCGGTAGGTCGGCTCGACCGTTTCCTCGGCACCGGCCGTGGCTTCCTTGAAGGATTCGGCAGCGGAATGCTTGGCCGACTGGACCGCGCTGGCGGTGGCGTCCTTGGCCTGCTCGGCCATATCGCGTGCGGCGTCTTCCGCTACTGCCTGGGTATCTTTGTCGTGTTGATTCATTGTTTTGAACTCCCTGAAAACACGCTGCCGCTTGAGGTGACAGCCGTGGTTGGTGGCACAACTTCTGCAAGAGAACTCTGAGGGCCTGATGATGGCGAATCCGCTGTGTTTGCGCAATGCGCGCGAGCGCGACTCAAGGTTACCGAGTGTGGCGCTCCATGGCCCTGCAGGGTTTCCCGGCCTGGTTCATGAAAGCGCTCGGGCGGCAAGGCAGGCTCCTTGTCAGGAGGCCACGGCGGCCAGCGGAATGATGGCGGAGATGGTCGTGCCCTTGCCGGGCTGCGAGGCCACCGTCAGGCGTCCACCCGCGGCTTCCACTCGGTGCTTCATGCCGGCCAGGCCGTGCGAGTTGGGGCGCATGCCGGCCATCTCGAAGCCCTGGCCGTCATCCTGAATCTGCACCGCCACATAGGTGGGGTAGTTGTGAACGGCTACCATCACATGGTTGGCCTTGGCGTACTTGCCGATATTGGTCAGCGATTCCTGCACCACGCGGTAGACGGTGAGCTGTGTGGATTCGGGCAGGTCAACCTGCTCCAGACTGGACTCCACATCGATGCCGCTGTGCTCGCCGAATTCGCGGGTGAGGATTTCCAGCGCCGTGGTCAGGCCCAGATTGGACAGCGAGGAGGGGCGCAGATTCTCGACGATGCGGCGCTTGAGGGCGATGCCGCTGTTGAGCGTTTCCACCAAGTGGTTGATGCGCTCGTTGATCCCCGGGGCGCTGGTGTCGACCTTGGACTTGAGGCGGGCCACATCCAGCTTGGCCGCTGTGAGCAACGAGCCCAGCTCGTCGTGCAGCTCGCGCGCCAGATAGCCGCGCTCGTCCTCGCGCACCTGCTGCAGGTGGGTGGCCAGTTCCGCGAGCGTGGCCGTACGCTCGCGCACCACCTCCTCGAGGCGATTGCGCTCTTCGCGCTGGATTTCATGTTCACGCAGATGGGATTGCTGCAGCGCATAGGCCTGACGCAGATACATGAAAAAGCCCAGAATGCCCATGGCCGTCACGGTGGCAATGCCTATGCGCGACAGGCTCAGCGTCTGTTCTATATCCGCCAGATTGGCCTTGGCCTGCTGATCGGTGCTCTCCAGCAAGGCCTTGCCATAGCCGCGAATGGCATCCATGTTTTCCATGCCCACATCGGTGAACATGACAAAGCGCCAGGCATCGTTGTTGCCTTGGCGATACAGCTTCAGGCTCAGCTCCATCTCGCTGAGCTTGCGGTCCACCTGCCGCGCCAGCGGGGTGAAGGTGGCCAGATCTATGGGGTCCAGCATGAAGATACGGCGCAACTCGTCCATGGTGCCGTTGATGGCCAGCAGCGCGGTGTTATAGGGCTCCAGATAACGGTCTTCGCCCGTGAGCAGATAGCCGCGCAGGCCGGTTTCCGCATCCAGAATCTGCTGCAGCAGCTGGTCGATCTTGGAGCGGGTGTTCTGCGTTTTGGTAAGCGTATCCAGCGCGTTCAGAGAGCGCGTATATCCACCTTCATTAATGCCTATCATCAAGACAGCCGCAACGATCGCGATTGTCAGGCTGACCGCAATTTTGCGGATATGGGTCCAGTGCATCGACATTCCCTCACCTACAAAACAATTACCTGATATTCTGCATAACCGTAGAGCCAGATGATCAACATCATAGTGTGGGTCATGAATGGTGATCGCTCGGGAGACAGAGCAGCTTCATGAAAAGAGGTATGCATGATAAAAGTAGGCATTGTGGATGACCACGCAATCGTGCGTTCTGGCTTGCGCCAGTTTCTTTCCGAACACGTGGACTTGCGCGTGGTCGGTGAAGCCGCCAATGGCAGAGAGGCCATCGATCTGGTCCGTGAACAGGAGATCGATGTTCTGCTGATGGATCTCTCCATGCCGGGGCAAAGCGGCATCGATGCGCTGGCCATGTTGCGGGCCAAAGCTCCCGATATGGGCATCCTGATCCTCAGCGGCTATCCCGAGGAGCACTACGCCATCAATCTGATTCGCCAGGGTGCCAGCGGATATCTGAACAAGGAATGCGACCCTCAGGACATTGCCGAGGCCATACGCACGGTGGCTCTGGGGCGCCGTTATCTGACCCCTGCCGTGGCGGACCTGCTGGCCCAGCAGCTCAACCGCAAGGACGATGTGCCCGCGCACGAGCAATTGTCCGAACGCGAGTTCCAGGTGTTTCTCAAGCTCGCGCGTGGCGAGACCGCGGGAGATATCGCCAAGTCCCTGTCCTTGAGCGTCAAAACCGTGAGTACTTACCGCACCCGGCTCATGGAGAAAATGGGGCTGTCTTCCAATAGCGATCTGACCTATTACGCTTTGAAAAATAGATTGATCGACTAATAAGAAAGGCTTGGATTTCCAAGCCTTTCTTCATTCCCTTCCGGGCTATACCTTGCTGGTATTGAGGTCGATGCAGAAATCCACTAAAGCATCGATTTCATTGGATTTGTCAAAAACTGCGTCTGCCTGCAATTGCAGGCAGCGTTGACGCACATCGACCGAGGAGTAGTTGCTCAGAACCAGCAGTTTCTGCTGGGCCGAGCGCCGCTGAAGCGCGGACACCACGCCGAGGCCATTGCCCTGGCGCAGAAACAGATCCACCACGACCAGGTCCCAGGCATCCATGTTCTGCGTCAGCCATTGCTTTGCCTCGGCCTCGGTTTCCGCCATGCCGACCGCTTCGACGTCGGCCAACTCGGCCAGGGTCGCGATCAGATTCTCCCGGATGGTCGGGTTGTCTTCAACAAAGTAGGTGCGAAGTTTCACGGTGGTTCCAGCGGATGCGGTCAAAAGCCTTTGTGCCAACGTTGTCGCATGAATGTGTCAGTTTGACACATATGTAAACAAGACAGCATGCCGCTGTTCTGCTTTGGATTGCTACTTTATGTAAGCAGTCTGTCGGTTATGGCAGACTGGACAGTCGGAATTTCGGGCTGTGTGCATGGTACTCCACTCCATGCAGCGGGCGTCCAGCATGTGAAGTCGTCCGACAGAAGATTGGCCGAATCCGACAATCAATTTCAGCGCTTCGGCGGCTTGCTGCGTGCCTATCAGGCCGACCAGCGGCGCGAAGACCCCCATGGTGGAGCACTGGACCTCTTCAAACTCGGCCTCCGGCGGGAAAATGCAGGCGTAGCAGGGGCTGTCGGGGAGGCGCGGATCGATGACCATGAGCTGGCCGTCCAGGCGTATGGCCGCACCTTCGATCAGCGCCACGCCGTGGCGCACGCAGGCCGCATTGATGCGCTGCCGGGTCTGATAGTTGTCGGTGCAGTCCAGAACCACGCTGGCCTGGGGCACGAGCCGGTCCAGCAGCTCGACGCTGGCGCGCTCCTGAAGGCAGTGGATCTGCACCCCGGGATTGATGGCATGCACGGCCTCCCGTATGGATTCGACCTTGGGCGCGCCGACACGGGCCGTGGTGTGGGCAATCTGGCGTTGCAGATTGGTCAGGTCCACGGTGTCGTCGTCCACCAGCGTCATGCGGCCTATGCCGGCCGATCCCAGATACAGCGCGGCGGGCGAGCCCAGGCCGCCGGCTCCGATGATGAGCACATGGGCGGCCAGAATGCGTTCCTGGCCTTCGATGCCAATCTCGTCGAGCATGATATGGCGCGAGTAGCGCAGCAGTTGATCGTCGTTCATCTGTAGGGATCCATCACTCCAAGAAAAAAGCCGGGCATGCCCGGCTGATTTGGATGCGGGGCGCCAGGCCCCGAGCTTACTTGCTGCGTTTCTCGGACTCGTTCTTTGCGGGTGATTTCTTGTCGCCGCTCTTTTTGTCGGCAGCCGTGTCATCACCAGGCTTTTCCTCGGCCTTGCGCTCGGTCAGGGTCTTGCTGACCTTGACGGGCTGACCCTTGAGCTGGTTCAGGGCCTGCTGCAGCTGGAAGTCCTTGTCCGAGCCGAACTCGGGCAGGCGGCGTTCCGAGGCCGGCTTCTTGGCCTCTTCCTCAAGGCGCTTGCGTGCTTCTTCGCGGGCTTTTTCCAGGCCCTCGTTCTTGACCTCCGTGCCCTGGCCGCTGGACAGGTGCTTTTCCAGATCGGCCTCGCGCATGCCAAGCGCCGCATACAGGTCGCCATCGGCGGTCTCGTCCACCATCACGTTGGGCACGATGCCCTTGGCCTGGATGGATTTGCCGCTAGGAGTGTAGTAGCGCGCGGTGGTCAGCTTGAGGGCGGTGTCCGGTCCCAGGGGGCGCACGGTCTGCACCGAGCCCTTGCCGAAGGACTGGCTGCCCATGACGGTGGCGCGCTTGTGATCCTGCAGTGCGCCGGCCACGATCTCGCTGGCCGAAGCCGAACCTTCGTTGACCAGAACCACCAGCGGCAGCTTCTTCAGAGCCGCGGGCAGGCGTTGCAGCGGGTCGCCAAAGCCGCGCTGGGCATAGAACTCCGGCGATGCCTTGTACGTGGCCTTGCTTTCGGCCAACTGGCCGTTGGTGGAAACCACGGTGACATCGGGCGGCAGGAAGGCTGCAGAGATGGCCACGGCCGCATCCAGCAGGCCGCCTGGGTCGTTGCGCAGATCCAGCACCATGCCCTTGAGGTTGGGGTCCTGCTTGTAGATCTCCTCGACCTTGCGCACAAAGTCGTCCACCGTGCGCTCCTGGAACTGGCTCAGGCGGATCCAGGCATAGCCGGGCTCGATCAGCTTGCCCTTGACGGACTGGGTCTTGATCTCTTCGCGGACGATGGTGACGGGGAAGCTGCGGCTCTCGTCCTTGCGCAGAATGTTCAGGCGCACCTTGGTGTTGGGTTCGCCGCGCATGCGCTTGACCGCGTCATTGAGCGTCAGGCCCTTGACGGCGGTGTCGTCGATCTTGGTGATCAGGTCGCCGGTCTTGAGGCCGGCGCGGAAGGCGGGCGAGCCCTCGATCGGGGAGACGACCTTGATCAGCCCGTCTTCCATGGTGATCTCGATGCCCACGCCGACGAACTTGCCCGTGGTGCCTTCCTTGAACTCCTTGTAGCTCTTCTTGTCGAAGTACTGGGAGTGCGGGTCTAGGCTGGAAACCATGCCGGAAATGGCGTCGGTGATCAGCTTCTTGTCGCTGACCTGCTCCACGTAATCGGTCTTGATCAGACCGAAAACGGCCGACAGTTGCTGGATTTCCTCAAGTGGCAGAGGCGTCATGCCTCCACGAGCCAGAGTCTGCAGGGATACGGTGGTCAACGCGCCCGCGACCACGCCCACAGAGATCCAGCCTGCAATTTTGATTTTTTGACCCATAGCACCCCTTAAACCTTTTGGAATATACACCTTGGACGGCGCAAGGCCTATGAGGTTCCATAGGCCCCGTGCCGTGTTTACCCAGGCTCGGGAAGCCTGGGCGGTGACCAGGGATTCAGGCCTTGCCCTGGGAGGCCACGGCCGCTGCCGCCTTGGCCGCCGCTTCCGCGTCGCCCAGATAGTAGTGGCGGATGGGCTTGAGATCGGCATCCAGCTCATAGACCAGGGGAATGCCGTTGGGAATGTTCACGCCCACGATTGCATCGTCGGCGATATTGTCCAGATACTTGATCAGCGCGCGGATGGAGTTGCCGTGGGCCGCAACCACCACGCGCTTGCCGGCCTTGATGGCCGGCGCCATGGACTCGGTCCAGAAAGGCACGACGCGTGCCACGGTGTCCTGGAGGCACTCGGTCAGCGGGATCTGTTCGGGCTGCAGCTTGGCGTAGCGCACATCGCCGCGCTCGCTGCGCGGGTCGTCGGCTTCCAGTGCGGGAGGCGGCACGTCGTAGCTGCGGCGCCAGACCAGCACCTGCGCGTCCCCATACTGCTTGGCCATGTCGGCCTTGTTCAGGCCCTGCAGGCCGCCATAGTGGCGCTCGTTGAGGCGCCAGCTGTGCACCACGGGCAGCCAGGTGCGGTCCATTTCGTCCAGCACATGCCACAGCGTACGGGTGGCGCGCTTGAGCACGCTGGTGTAGGCCACGTCGAAGTCATAGCCCTCGGCCTTGAGCAACTGGCCGGCCTGCTTGGCCTGGTTGACGCCGGTAGCGGTCAGATCCACATCGGTCCAGCCGGTAAAGCGGTTTTCAAGGTTCCAGGTGGATTCACCGTGGCGGATCAGAACGAGCTTGTACATGGATTCTCTCAAGGTGGCGAAGCAGTGATGACTTAAAGTCAAAGCTGATTATTTTAAAGGTTGGAGCTTGACCGGACAGCAGGTGCGGAAAGCCGGCCCGCAAAAAAGCGCGGCGGCCTTGGCGTCGGGTCCATTCCCTCTGGTTCCGGCGGCTTGGCGCAAGCCTCGGGACGGATTCCGCGGGGCGCATAGACCGTGGCCGGCTCCGTGTTCGGGCCTGCCTCTAAAATCCTCAGGTTTGCCATCCCAAGGAATGACGTGAAATTCATCATCGATAACTGGTATTTGATCCTGATTGCCGTGGCTTCGGGCGTGATGCTGCTGCTGCCCGCGCTGCGTGGAGCCACCGGCGGTTCGCTGTCGGCGGCCGCTGCCGTGCATCTGATCAACCGCGAAAAAGCCGTGGTGCTGGATGTGTGCGAGCCCGAAGAGTTCGCCGCCGCTCACGTCAACGGTGCCCGGAATGTGCCGCTGAGCCAGCTGGAAGAAAAGCTGCCCACCACCGTCAAGAACAAGCAGCTGCCCGTGGTGCTGGTCTGCGCCTCGGGCGCGCGTGCCGCACGTGCAGAGGCGGTGGCCAAGAAGCTGGGCTACGAAAAAGCCCAGGCCCTGGCCGGCGGCATGAAGGCCTGGCGCGAGGCCGGCCTGCCGATTGAAAAAGCCTGAAGCGGCCCTAACTCTGCATTTTGAAGGCGTGGCAAGTTGGCTGCGCCGCAATAGATATTAGGAAGTTGTCCCCATGCAAGCCGTGAAGATGTACACCACCGCCGTCTGCCCCTATTGCATTCGTGCCAAGCAGATTCTCAAGTCCAAGGGCGTGGAGCAGATCGAGGAAGTGCGCATCGACGCCGACCCTGCCGCGCGCGACCACATGATGCAGATCACCGGCCGCCGCACCGTGCCGCAGATTTTCGTCGGTGAGACCCATGTCGGCGGCTGCGACGATCTGATGGCGCTGGACGCCAAGGGCGGTCTGGTGCCGCTGCTGCAAAGCTGAGCGCCGGGCGCGGATTTCTGCCGCGTGCCGGCGGCTGCGCTGGACCCTGCGGCAGTCACTGCATAATGCAAAGCGCTATTTCATGGAAATGCCTGCTGTGAGGATAGCTTTGTGCTGTCTCTCGCCGCAGGCATTTGCATGTTCCTCATAAGATTTTTTCTGAAAGACCAAGCTCATCATGGCCGAACAAGACAACAGCCCCGTGTTCCAGATCCAGCGCGTGTATCTGAAGGACCTGTCCCTGGAGCAGCCCAACTCTCCCGCCATCCTGCTGGAGCAGGAGCAGCCCAGCGTGGACATCCAGCTGGGCGTGGAAGCCACCCCCGTGGCCGAAGGCGTGTATGAAGTGGCCGTGACCGCCACCGTGCAGACCAAGATCCAGGACAAGACCGTGTTCCTGGTCGAAGCCAAGCAGGCCGGCATCTTCGAAATCCGCAACGTGCCCGAAGACCAGATGGGCGGCGTGATCGGCATCGCCTGCCCCCAGATCATCTACCCCTATCTGCGCGGCAACGTGGCCGACGTGGTGACCCGCGCCGGCTTCCCGCCCGTGCACCTGGCCGAAATCAACTTCCAGGCCATGTACGAGCAGCAGCAGGCCGCGGCCGCCCAGGCCGAAGGCCAGCTGACCCAGTAAGCTCCGACCAGGGGCCGATTGCCGCGCTGTGCAAAAATCGGCGCGGCGGCGTAAAAAGAGGCCCTGGAGGCCTCTTTTGCTTGTGAGGTCTGCGCAAACTGCTATCAAAATTCGCTTATGAAAATTCTCGTCATCGGCGCTGGCGCCTGGGGTACGGCCATGGCCATCAGCGCGGCCAGGCATCCGGACAAGCGTTCGGTCGCGCTCTGGGCGCGTGACCCGGCGCAGGCGCAGCTCATGCAGGCCGAGCGCGCCAATAGCCGCTACCTCCCGGGCATCGCCTTTCCCGAGGCCTTGAGCGTGGTGAGCGGCGAAGTGATGGAGCAGGTCGCGGATGCCGACCTCATCGTGCTGGGCACGCCCATGGCGGCTCTGCGCCAGTGGCTGGCCCGGCTCAAGGACTGCAGCGTGCCCGTGGCCTGGCTGTGCAAGGGTTTCGAGGCCGTGCCTGCGGGCGCTGCGGCCGGAACATTCGGCCTGATGGCGCACGAGGTCTGCCAGCAGGTTGCGCCCCAGCTCCAAAGCGGCGTGCTCAGCGGCCCCAGCTTTGCCGCCGAGGTCGCGCGCCAGCAGCCCACGGCTCTGGTGGCGGCCAGCGCGCATGAGGGCGTGAGCGAGCTGTTGGTGAGCGCCTTCCATGGCGGGACCATGCGCGTCTATGCCAACGACGACATCGTGGGCGTGGAAGTGGGCGGCGCCGTGAAGAACGTGCTGGCCATTGCCACGGGTCTTTGCGACGGACTGCAGCTGGGGTTGAATGCGCGCGCGGCGCTGGTGACCCGCGGTCTGGCCGAGATGACGCGCCTGGGTGTGGCGCTCGGTGCGCGCGTCGAGACCTTCATGGGCCTGTCCGGCCTCGGCGACCTGGTGCTGACCGCGACCGGCGATCTCTCGCGCAACCGCAAGGTGGGCCTGCTGCTGGCCGAAGGCAAGACACTGGGGCAGGCCATAACCTCGCTGGGCCATGTGGCCGAGGGCGTTTACAGCGCCCGCACCGTTCTGGCCCGCGCACGCCAGATGGGTGTGGAAATGCCGATCACGGAAACCGTGGTGGACCTGCTCGATGGCCGCATCACGGCAGCCCAAGCCGTGGAGCACCTGATGGGGCGCGACCCGAAGCGCGAGAGCTGACCGCCGAAACCGGCGCGAACCAGCCGGAAACGGCCAGCAAGGGTCGTCATCCCCCTTTGAAGGGCAAGCCGCGGAGCGGCTCAGGGGGTTAACGAAGTTCCCGCATGCTCAGCCAGGCGCTGGCTGCACCGCAGATGGCGATGACGGCCATGCCTGTCACGGCCCATTGATCGGGAATGTGGCCGTAGACCAGCCAGCCCGCCAGCAGGGCGCAGGGAATCTGGCTGTACAGAAACGGCGTGATGGTCGCGGGTTCGGCTTTTTCATAGGCCTTGAGCAGCATCAGATGTCCGACCGCGCTGCCCACGCCCATGGCGATGCCGGCCAGCCACAGCGCCGCGGTGTCCGGCAGCTGCCAGGCCCAGGGCAGGGCGGCACAGGTCAGCGCCAGCGCCAACAGGCTGGTGTAGATCTGCGTGGTCAGAGGCCGTTCCTTGCCGGCCATGCGGCTGCTCAGGACCTGGTAGGCCGTGTTGACGGCCAGCTGCAGTGCGGGCCAGAGCAGGGCCCAGCCTTCGACATTGGCACCGGGTCGGATGATGACCAGCGTGCCCGCAAAGCCCAGCGCCACCAGCACCCAGCGCAGCGGACTGACGCGCTGGCGCAGCCACAGCGCGGCCACCAGCGTGAGCGCCAGCGGTGTGAGGGCCACTACGGCAGTGAATTCCGCCAGCGGCAGATAGCGCAGGCTCAGCATGGCCAGCGCATTGCTCAGACAGAACAGCACGGCGCGCAGGCACTGGAAGCCGGGGCGCTGCGTACGAAAGATATCCAATCCATGGCGGGCCACGCCAAAGCCCACGGTCAGAGCCGACTGCAACACATAGCGCAGCCATAGCGCCATCAGCAGCGGCAGCAGCGCACCCGCGTATTTGGAGCCGGTATCGAGTATCGAGAAGCAGGCGCAGGCCAGTACCGTGAAACCAATGCCCGTCAGCGTGTGGCGATGGGCCGAGGAGGCGGAGTGCAGTGGCATGAAGTGGATTTACTGGGCACTGCGCGGTACTTGAGAGAAAGCGGGTTTCAGATGATTTCGGCCTGAAACCCTTGATGGGCAAGCGCTGGCAGCTATTGAATCAGTTGGCAATGGTGCTGCGTGTCGCCTGTATCATATGAAACCGGCGCGCTCCAAACAAGAGCAGCAAGCAAGGGCCGCCCCGCAGCGATGGCTGCGTCCCCCTCCCTCAGCGCGCAGCGCGTAGAGAGAGGGGGAAGGCGCGCCGCGCCTCAGGGGGAGCTTTAGTTACAAGCCCATTTCCAGTGCCAGCAGTTCGTCCACGGTCTGGCGGCGGCGGATCAGCTGGGCCTTGCCGCTGTCCACCAGCACCTCTGCCGCCAGAGGTCGCGTGTTGTAGTTGCTGGACATGGAGCTGCCATAGGCACCGGTGTCGTGGATCACCAGCAGGTCGCCCACGTTGGCGCCGGCCAGGGCACGCGGCAGCACCACGCCGCCGTCACCCTGGGTGAACACGTCGCCCGATTCGCACAGCGGTCCGGCGACCACGCTGTCCTGCGTGGGCAGCTGCAGGCCGTCGCGGCGCAGCACTTCCATGCCGTGGTAGCTGCCGTACATGCTGGGGCGCATCAGCTCGTTGAAGCCGGTGTCCACCAGCACGAAGTGGTTGCTGCCCGCATTCTTGGTGGCGCGCACCGTGCCCAGCAGCACGCCGGACTCGGCAACCAGGAAGCGGCCGGGCTCGAGTTCCAGACCCAGCTTGTGGCCCACGATGCTTTCAGCCTGCTGGCGTGCCGCATGCCACAGGCCGTGGTAGTGGGTCGTGTCTATGGTGGCGTCGCCATCACGATAGGGAATCGACAGGCCGCCGCCGGCCGAGATCGCGTGCAGATCGTGGCCGGCGGCATGGGTGCGCTCCACCAGCTTGACCATGGCGCCGCAGACTTCCTGCAGGTGGCCGTAGTCCACGCCCGAGCCGATATGCATGTGAAGGCCGGCCAGCACCAAGCCGCCGGCCTTGATGGCTGTCAGCGCTGCTTCCAGCTCGCTGTGCCAGATGCCATGCTTGCTGTGCTCGCCGCCGGTGTTGGTCTTGTTGCTGTGGCCATGGCCGAAGCCGGGGTTGATGCGCAGCCACACATGGTGTCCCTTGGACACGGCAGCCAGCTGGTGCAGCATATCGATGGAGCCGGCATTCACCGGCACCTGATGCTCGACCACGGTGGCCAGCGTGGCCTCGTCCATCACATCGGCGGTGAAGACGATGTCGGCGGGCTCGTGAGCACCCGATGCAAAGCCCGGCGTGAAGCCCGCAGCCAGGGCGCGCAGGATCTCGCCGCGCGAGACCGCATCCACTTTCACTCCCTGCTCGCGCATCAGCTTGAGGATATGGATGTTGGAGCAGGCCTTCTGCGCAAAGCGCACGGTGTCGAAAGCCTGGAGCTGGGCGATGCGCTCGCGGATGGTGGCGGCGTCATAGACCCACAGCGGCGTGCCGTATTGGTCGGCAAGGTTCCAGAGCAGGGCGGGAGAGAAAGGGTTGGACATGGGCGGTTACTTGAACACTCGAATGATCCGCATCATGCCCATGGCCATCTATTCAGTCCAATAGCTTGTTTTTTGAAGATCATTCAAATTGGATATGCTTGAACCATGACAGATCTAGCTTCATCGGCAATGGCTCAGCGCATCACGCATCGTCATCTCGAGGTGTTCCGTGCCGTGATGACGGCGGGCAGCGTCACGGGGGCGGCCCAGCTGCTCTACAGCTCGCAGCCCACGGTCAGCCGCGAGCTGGCACGCATGGAGCAATTGCTGGGCTATGCGCTGTTCGAGCGCACGCAGGGTCGTCTGCGCGCCAATGCGCGGGCGCTGCTGCTCTGGGACGAGGTGCAGCGCAGCTGGCAGGGGCTGGAGCGCGTGATCGATCGCGCCCAGGAGCTGGGGCGCGCTCAGGGCGCGCATATCAGCGTGCTGTGTCTGCCCGCACTCAGCCATGCCCTGCTGCCCGGGGCGCTGGCGCGCCTGCAGGCCGCGCATGGCGCCGTGGCGGTAAGCGTGGCGACCCAGGAGGCTCCGCTGCTGCAGGAATGGATGGCGGCCCAGCGCTTTGATCTGGGCCTGTCCGAACTCGCCGATGCGCCGCCGGGCACGCGCAGCCTGCCGCTTCCCGCCATGGACGAAGTGGCCGTGCTGCCCGCCGGCCATGCTTTGGCCGCCAAGACCGTGCTGCAGGCCGAGGACTTCCGGGGACTGCCGTTTATCAGCCTGGCGCGCGATGACCCCTATCGCCAGCAGATCGATGCTTGGTTTGCCCGCACCGGGGTGGAGCGCGTGCTGCAGCTGGAGACCCATAGTGCCGTGGCCGTCTGCGCCATGGTGCAGCACGGCCTGGGCGTGGCCATCGTCAACCCGCTCACGGCTCGGGCCTGCGCGGGGCCGCAGCTGGTGGTGCGGCCACTGGCGTTTTCCGTGCCGTTTCAGGTGCATGCGCTGCTGCCGCTGCACAGACCCGCGGTGCAGGAGGTGGGCTGGCTGGTGCAGGCACTGGCAGAGGAGGTCGCGGGCTGAATGCAAAAAAGGCGCCGCAGCGCCTTTGGGAGTGATGAGTCGGCCGACGGCCGGTGTTTATATCGGGAAGTAATCAACACCGGGCACATCGTGCTCGATCATCAGGGCCGTGCCGAACATATCGCCCGTCAAGCCCGTGCCGCCGTCAGTGCGCTTTTGCCGCAGGCTCACGGCCAGCGTGGGCGTATTGTCGCGGCTCATGTGCACATATACCGTGGCATAGGTGTCCCAAGGGTCGGGGTTCTTATCGCTGGGGTCCTTGGGGAAGGGCTTGCCATGGAAAAGCACGTCACGCATTTGTGCCGCCGTGTAGTTTTCCGTGTATTCGCGGAAGCCCCCAGGGCTTTGAGCGTCGATTTCCCTGGCGAAGAAAGTGCCGGAACCGTCGGCGTTGATCGTGAGCTTGGCAACTTCGGCAGAAGAGAGGTTTACGCCATCTGCCCCATTTTGCCCCGAGGCCACCTTGCAATCCTGCAGCATATAAAAGTGCAGTTTTTCGCCTTCTGTTTCCCAGCTCTTCAAAATGGGGGCGAACTCATCTTCGCGCAACTGGCGGGCCTTGGGCGAGATCAGCTGGTATGCCAGCTTGGGGCCAGCATTGCATTGCTGCGTCACAAAGGCATCGTCGGTACCCATCTCGGGGGTATAGGAGACGGGGAAGCCCAGCCAGGAATCCGGCGTCTGGAATACGTAGCTGTTGCTGCCGATGGTGACGGTGTTGCCGGCCACATTGGCCCATGTCACGCCGGGGCTGCCGGGTGTCTGCACGCGCCAGCAGCTGCCATAAGGATTGGCATTGGTGGGTTCGCAGGTCTTGCGCTTGGTCTCGTCCAGTGTGACGCCGATCGCGATCTGCTTCAGGACCTCGGAGGTCACGCCCTGGGCCTGCAACTGGTCCAGCGCCTGGTCCATGGGATCGACCCCGTTGGCCTTGAAGGAGGTGGTGAACGGATTCTGGTTGTAGCCGATGCCCAGCACTTGCAGCTGGGCTTGCACCGAACTCCAGGCGGCCTGCAGGTTATCGGGCGTCAGGCTCTGAAGGCTGAGGCCCTGCAAGGCCAGATGGGTGAATGGCGTCACATTGGCCACACCCGCAGCAGTGATGGCGCCGCTAAGACGAGTACCGCTGCCGCTGTCCACGGTGACAAGGCAGGGCAGGGTGGCGTCCAACGTCAGGCTGTAGGAGCCGTTGGCGTCGGTGGTGGCCAGGCTGTTGCCGCCTCCGGCGACACAGGTGAAGTTGAGCGCTGCGTTGGCAATGGGCGCACCGACGGCGGCCGTACCGTTCACCTGAATCTGTTTTGCGCCCTGGGTTTCGGACGAACCAGCCCCTCCGCCACATGCGCTCAGCACCAAGGTAACGGCAGCAGCGGTTGCAGCCTGAGATAAGCGAAAAATACGGAACTGCTCCACTTCGATCCTTCGTCTAAAAAATACGGGGCTGCACATTAACATAAATGTTACATATGAATCTATAAGTAACATTTAAAGCTTTGGAGCAGCATCGAAGCAGTTCAGGCAAGGCTCGAATGGCTGCCGCATTCGAAGCGCGGCAGCACGAGCGTGGTGTGGAGCCGGGCGGATTTGGCTCAAGCCTCAGGTCTTTTGAAACAGACCATCTTGGGCCTGAAGCGCTGCAACACCGCGCCGTGCTGGTTTTTGGTCTGGCACAGCATGCGCACCATGGCGCGGTTGGGTTTGGACTGGGAGGGGATGATTTCCACGACTTCCGATTCCACATGCAGCACATCGCCGGGACGGGTCGGCTGGGGCCAGGCCAGCTCCTCCATGCCGCCGCCGATCACACCGTCGGCCAGCGGAATGCTCTCCGTCACCAGGCGCATGCTGATGGAGGCCGTATGCCAGCCGCTGGCCGCCAGGCCCTGGAAGAAGGTGTTTTTCGCGGCCTCGGGGTCGAGGTGGAAGATCTGCGGGTCGAACTGCGCGGCATAGGCAATGATCTGTGCCTCGTCCAGCGGGTAGCCGCCGCTCATGAATTTCTGTCCCACATACAGATCGTCGAGATACAGCTTTCCGCTCATGCGCGTCTCCTGGTGTTGCATGTCGTTCAGTATGCCGGCACGGCGCCTTGGCTCCTGTAGCGCAGGTGGCAGCCGGACTATGCTTGAGGCCTATGAGGTTCGAATTTGAAGACTCCGAGGTCGCCGAAATCCGCCGGCTGGGCGATGCGCTGCTGATCCGCTTTTCCGCCGCTCGCCTGTATGAGGGCGATGGCAGGGGCGCCGGTGCCGGCTGGTGGCAGCCTGCCCTATTGATATGCAAGCAGGTGGTGCAAATCGGGCCAGGGCTGGATGCGGTTTTGGCGGCTGCAGGGCGTCTGCAGCAGGCCCGGCTGCAACTCGCTGGGCAGAGCTTGCGCCGCCTGCCCATGCCCTTTGCCAGCGACGCGGGCTTTGCGCTGGAACTGGAATTTGCCGCCGGCCCGAGTTGCAGCCTGCAAGGCCAGGGTCTGGAGCTGTCGAGTCCGGACGCGCAATGCGCGGTGGAATCCTTTCAGTGCTGATGCCCGGGGCGCGGCCGTCCCCGGGGCGCATCATCAGAACTCCAGATTGTCGATGAGCCGCGTGCTGCCCAGGCGCGCCGCGCCCAGGGCCACCAGCTCGCCCTGGGTGGCGTCGGCCGGGGCCAGCAGATCGCTGCGCTGGCGAACCGTGAGGTAGTCGGGCTCCCAGCCCTTGGCGCGCAGCCCGGCCATGGCCTGGGCCTCCAGCTCGGCCAGATTGCCGCCGCGGCGTGCGGCCTGGGCCAGGGTCTGGAGCGCCTGCGACAGCGCCATGGCCTGCACGCGCTGGTCGTCGCTGAGGTAGCTGTTGCGCGAGCTCAGCGCCAGGCCGCTGCCGGCGCGGGCGGTGCTGGCGGCAATGATGTCTATGGGCAGGGCAAACTGCTGCACCATGCGGCGTATCACCATCAGCTGTTGGTAGTCCTTCTGCCCGAACACGGCCGCGCCGCCGCCGCTGGTGGCGAACACGGCTTGGAAGAGCTTCATGACCACGGTGCATACGCCCGTGAAAAACCCAGGGCGAAAATGGCCTTCGAGGATGTCGGCGAGCTGCGGATCGGGCTGGACCTTGAAGGTCTGGGGCTCGGGGTACAAGTCCTTTTCCCCGGGCGCGAAGACGATGTCGCAGCCTTCGGCCTCCAGCTTGGCGCAGTCGGCCGCGAAGGTGCGCGGGTAGCTGTCGAAATCCTCATGCGGCAGAAACTGCAGGCGGTTGACAAAAATGCTGGCCACGCTCACTTCGCCATGCCGACGGGCCAGGCGCACCAGAGACAGATGTCCCTCGTGCAGATTGCCCATGGTGGGCACGAAAGCGGGGCGACCGCGGCCGGCCAGGGCGGCGCGCAGGTCGGCGATGGTGTGGACGATTTGCATGAGGCTCACTCGCAAAGCAGGAAAAGGCGCAATCCTAAGGCTTACCAGGCGTGCAGCGCGTTGTCGGGGAAGCTGCCATCCTTGACGGCCTTGACATAGGCTTCCATGGCACCCTTGACGCTGCCCGCATCGGCCATGAAGTTGTGCACGAATTTGGCCATCTTGCCGAGGTTCACGCCCAGCATGTCATGCAGCACCAGCACCTGGCCGGCCGTGCCGTTGCCCGCGCCTATGCCTATAGTGTGGCAATCGGGCAGCTCGGCGGTCAGCTGGGCCGAGAGGGCGGCGGGCACCATCTCCAGCACCAGCATGGCAGCGCCCGCATCCTGCAGCTCCAGCGCATGCTGGCGCAGCGTGGCCGCGGCCTGTGCGTCCTTGCCCTGCACGCGGTAGCCGCCGAGCGCATGCACGGTCTGGGGCGTCAGTCCCAGGTGGGCGCAGACGGGCACGCCGCGATCGACGAGAAAGCGCACCGTGGGGGCGGTCCAGCCGCCGCCCTCGAGCTTGACCATGTGCGCGCCCGCCTGCATCAGCTGGCAGGCGTTGCGCAGGGCCTGCTCGGGGCTTTCGGCATAGCTGCCGTAGGGCATGTCGGCAATCACCCAGGCCGTGGCCTGGGCGCGGTGCAGGCCGCGGGTCACGCTGGCCGTGTGGTAGACCATGTCCTGGAGCGAGACGCCCACGGTGCTGTGCAGCCCCTGGCAGACCATGCCCAGGGAGTCGCCGACCAGAATGCACTCGACTCCGGCCGCGTCGGCCACGGCCGCAAAAGTGGCGTCATAGGCGGTGAGCATGGTGATCTTCTCGCCGGCGGCGCGCATCTGGGCCAGGCGCGGCAGGCTGACGGGGCGGCGCTGGGGCAGCGGCGATGCCGGAGGGATGGTACCGTAGGGGGTGCCGGCGTTGGTGGCAGACATGCGGTCTCCTTTGTCTAGATATGTGGTCGGCCGGTGGGGCAAATCGCTCGCGAGTCTATGCGATGCCGGGCCGCCAGGACAACCGCAAACAGACCATGTCCGGCGGCGGCTTCGATACCATGGGCGCTGCTGCATGGCGGGCCGTGCGGCATTCCGTCTTTTCCAGCCTGAGGTTGTGTATGCCTATTGCCGCGCAGGAATTTCCATCGGGTGCCTCCTGGCAGGGTTTGCGCGGCGTCAGCTGGCTGCAGTCGCTGTCCGACGAAAAACTGGCCGTCCTGGCCACGCAATGCCGGTGGCATAGGCTCGAGCCCGGGCAGATGCTGCATGGCCCCTATACCGATCGGCGCATGTATGTGCTGGTCGGCGGTCTGCTCAGCCTCGGCAGCTACAGCGCCAGCGGCCGCGCCATGATCTTCGGGCATGTGGAGCCCGGATTCTTCTTTGGCGCGTTTGCGCCACCGCAGCCGCCGCAGCGGGTTTCGGTGCAGGTGCATGCCATGCAGGCCAGCCTGGTGGCCTCGCTGTCCAACGAGGAGCTCGAGGCGTTGATCATGAGCGAGATTCTGGTCATGCGGGCCGTGGTTCAGCATCTGAGCGAGCTGACCGGCGTGCTGGCGCGGCGCGTGGTCAGCCTGGGCACCCTGTCGGTGCGTGGGCGCCTGCATGCCCAGTTGCTGGAGCAGGCCGAGCGTGCGGGCATCGAGGGCGAGCAGGCGCTGCTGTCGCCCGCGCCGCGGCAAAACGATCTGGCGCTGATGCTGGGCACCAGCCGCGAGGAGGTCGCGCGCGAGATGTCGCGGCTGACGCGACTGGGCCTGCTCAGGCGCGAGGGCCGCAATCTGCGCATCTGCCATGTGGATGGCCTGCGCGTGCTGCTCGAAGAAGCGCGTTGATTTTTGCCATGTGAAACTGATTTTTGCGTGAGAAAACGCACAGACGGCGCCCCAGGCGGACGCGCATAGTTGATCCATCCCGTTGCGAGGCAGATTTCCTGACCGCCGCGGCGACGTTGAAAGGATTGAAAATGCGCCCCATCACCAGCTTGTTTGTCGCCGCTGCACTGGCAGCCAGCGCTGCTGCTGCCATGGCCCAGGATGTTCCCCAGTCCGTGGCTGCCGCTCCCGCCAAGAGCCGCGCGGAGGTATTGGCCGATCTGGAAATGTTCCAGCGTTCGGGTCTGGGTTATCTGCCTTCGCCCATGGGCTATATAGAGTCGGAGCAAAGCGCCGAATACCGCAAGGCCTATGCCGAATACCAGCGCCTGCTGGCCAGCCCCGACTACACGGCGGCCGTGGCCAGGTATGAGTCGCGGCACAGCAGGTAGCGTGTCGAGGATCTCCTGCGTGCCGCGGCGAGATTGCAGACAGGCTGATTGCTTCTTTCTATAGCTGCCGCAAGAGGCGATACCCTTGGTGGACGCGCGCTGGAGGATCCATTCCTGCAGCGCGCTTTTTTATTGCGGCGGCCTACACGCCCTGGGGGCTATCAAGCTTGATAGCATTCGGCGCTTATTGATACTGCGTTGGCAGGTTGTTTGCTTGAATACCATTCTTGATTTCAGCGCCCCCTGGCAGGCCGATGCCGCGCGCCTGCGTCACGGTTTTGGCGCGCCGCAGCGGGTATTGGCGGCCTACGGGCCCCATGAGGTACCCGCCGTGCTCGAGGCTGTGCAGCAGGCCGCCGAGCAGGGCCTGTGGTGCGTGGGCTGGCTGGCCTATGAGGCGGCCGGCGCTTTCGATACGGCCTATGCGGATGCCGTGCACTCGGGCCTGCCGGGGCAGCCGCTGGCCTGGTTTGGCGTGCACGCTGCGCCGCTGGCGGCCGAGCCCAAGCCGTCCACGCTGCAAATCCCGGCCGTGCAGTGGAGGGCCGCTTTGCAGCGCACTCGGTTCGATGTGCATATCGCGCGCATACATGCGGCCATCGCTGCCGGCGAGTGCTATCAGATCAATTACACCGCTCCCCTGCGGGCCGAGCTTGGCGGTGCGGATGCTCTCGATGCTTCGGAGCTGGCCTTGGCCCTGTTCGCGCGCCTGCAGCGCGCCCAGCCCGGAGGCTATGCGGCGCTGGTGGACAGCGGCCAGATGCAGGTGCTGTCCGTCTCGCCCGAGCTGTTCTTCGACTGGGATGGGGAGCGGATTCTCACGCGCCCCATGAAGGGCACGGCGGCCAGAGGCAAGACGCCGCAGGACGATGCCCGGGCTGCGCAGACCATGCGCGAGTCGCCCAAGGAAAGAGCGGAGAACGTGATGATCGTGGACCTGCTGCGCAACGACCTCTCGCGCATCGCCGTGCCGCACAGCGTGAAGGTGCCGCAGCTGTTCCAGGTGCAGGCGTTGCCGGCCGTCTGGCAGATGACCTCGGATGTGGTGGCGCAGACTCGCTCCGGCGTGCGGCTCGGCGACGTGTTTGCCGCGCTGTTTCCCTGCGGCTCCATCACGGGCGCGCCCAAGCGCCAGGCCATGCGGCTGATTCGCGAGCTGGAGCCGCAGCCGCGCGGCGTGTACTGCGGCGCGCTGGGCGTCGTGCGACCGGGGCTTGCGCCGGGGCGCATTCACGCTACATTCAACGTTCCCATCCGTACCGTGGTGCTGGAAAGCGGCCGCCTGAGCTGCGGCATAGGCAGCGGCATCACGGCCAGCGCCAGAGCTGCGGATGAATGGATGGAATGGCAGCACAAGCAGGCGTTTCTGCACGGGCTGGCTCAAGATGTCTCAGCATGAACACGAATTTTGAAATTCTGGAAACCCTGGCCCTGAAAGACGGGCGTTGGCAGAACTGGCCGCTGCATTGGGCGAGGCTGCAGATCGCGGCCAGCCACTTCCGCTACCCGCTGATGCAGATGCAGCTGGAGAGCGATATGCAGCGCCTGGCACAGACCCATGAACGCGGCGACTGGCGCGTGCGGCTGGCCTTGCAGGCCGGCGGCGCGCTCATCATCACGGCCGAGCCTCTGCTGCCCACGCCCGAGCCGGTGCAGCTGGAACTGGCGCGCCAGCCCATACCCAATGCCGTGGCGCACAGCGATGCCGTGCGCTTCAAGACCTCGGTGCGCGCGCAGTACGATGCTTTCCGGCCCCGCAGCGCCGAGGTCTTCGACATGGTGCTGCACAACGAAAGCGGCGAAATCACCGAAGGCACGCGCGGCAATATCGCCATGCAGCTCGATGGCCGCTGGGTCACGCCACCGCTGGGCTGCGGTCTGCTGCCCGGCGTGGGCCGCGCACTGGCCCTGTCGCAGGGACGGCTGGCGGAGCAGCTGGTGCGTCTGGACGATGTGCCGCGCGTCACGGGCTGGGCGTTCATCAATAGCCTGCGTGGCTGGCTGGATGCTCGTTTGATCGGTTAGCGAGGGTTTGCTATTGTTGCGGGGCTGCCAAACCGCGGGAGACCAAGCCATGGATGACGCCGATTTTGACGAACTGTATCTGGACCTGATGAAGGAGTTCCTCTCCACCGCGACTCCCCTGGAGTGGCTGGCCGTGGTCACCACCATGAACTACGACGGCAACGGCGCGCTGGTGGACTGGATGATCAAGCAGCCCAAGCTCGAGCCCGCCGTGGCCAAGGCCCTGTACTGGTACCAGCAGCCCGGCTACCACCAGCACTACGCGACGCCGGACAAGGTGCCCAGCATCAACCGCGCGGGTTGGGGGCGGATCCATGCGCTGGCTCAGCGTTTTGAGGACGGTAATCTGGCGCCCGCCAGCATAGGCTGGGACCCTGCCAATGATCTGGCCTCGCCCACGGGCAATGAAAAGCACCCCGGCTACGACTGGACCAGCGAAGCCGTCAAGAACGGCGAGGCCAAATGGGAGATTCCGGCCACCATGCTGAAGGCCGTGCCCGGTGTTCAGCCCGACATCTATACCTATGTCGATGAGCAGGGCTGGGAGGAAGGCATGCCTCCCCATGTACAGCAGGCGCTGGATGAGGCCATGAAAGAGGACGATGCCGATACGGAAGACTGAAGCGGTTGCTGGAGCTGCTGTTTGACGTTCTCGGCGAGTTCGCGCTGCAGGCCGCGGGCGAAGTCCTGCTGGAGCTGGGCCTGCATTCCGTGGCCGAGCCGTTGCGCCGGCCGCCCAGGCCCTGGCTTGCCGCTCCGGGCTACGCGATTCTGGGCACGCTCTTCGGCGCACTGAGCCTGCTGCTGGTCTCCCACCATCTGACGCCGGAGGGGCCGCTGCGCCTGCTCAATCTGGTGTTCACGCCGCTTGCCGTGGGCGGGCTGATGGTGGCCATGGGCATCTGGCGGGCACGCAAGGGCGAGTCTCCGCTGCGCATCCACCGGTTTGGCTACGGCTTCCTGTTCGCCCTGTGTTTTGCGCTGGTGCGCCATGCATTTGCCGAGTGAGGGATGCGCCACTCAGTATCGCTGCGTAATACTTTTGTGGAAGATGTGAGAAAGTGCAGCCGACCTTTATATGATCGGCACACCACAACTTCTGGAGCAAGTCAGTGAATCCCCAAGCTGTTTCGGGCAACAAACCTTCATCCGCCTTTGTGGGCGCATCCTGGGCCGCATTGTTGCTGGGCATCGTCGCCTTCATGGTCGGGCTCTGGAACGCGGGCATGCAGCTCAACGAAAAAGGCTATTACTTTGCCGTGCTGGTGCTGGGCCTGTACTCGGCCATCTCGCTGCAGAAAACCGTGCGCGACAAGCTGGAAGGCATTGCCGTCACCGGCATCTACTACGGCATCAGCTGGGTGGCGCTGCTCATCGCGGTGCTGCTGCTCGGCGCTGGCCTGTTCAATGCCACGCTGCAGCTGAGCGAAAAAGGTTTTTACGCCATGGCTTTTGCGCTGGCCCTGTTCGGTGCGATTGCGGTGCAAAAGAACACCCGCGACAGCCTCTATGTGGCGCCCCAGCCCGACGACAGCCTGCGCGCCGAACGCCGCCGCGACAAGGGCGAGCGCAGCGCCCCCACCCTGGTCACCCAGGATGGCGGCAAGCCCGCCGAAGTGCCGGAGCTGACGGCCAACCGCTGAGCGCCGCAGATCCAGATGCCAGACCTGCGGCGCACCCGCAGGTTTTTTCTTTTCAGTGCGCGGGTCGCCGCATGCGGCTGGCCACAAAGCTCGCGAATACCCGGGCCAGAGCCTGCGCTGGCGGGCCGGCCTGGCTCCAACCCTCCAATTGGGTCAGGGCCAGAGCCGCGGCTTCGAAGGTGGAGAGCTGGCCCGGCTGCTGGGCCTTGCGGATGGCATAGCCGCTGGCGGGCACATCGTGCAGCGGCAGGCGCGGCAAGGCCTGCAGCGCGGGGTTGAGGTAGAGCATCTTGCGACTCTTGCGCCAGGTGCCGTCGATGACCACCAGGCGCAGCTGCCGCGCGGCCCAGGGCCAGGGCTGTGGCAGCGGCGCTGCCGCCTGCAGGCCCAGGGCCGCATCCTGCGAATCGGTCTCGGGGTAGAGCAACAGGCTGTGGCGTGCCGAAGCCTGGCCGGGACGCGCCCAATCGCCATGCAGGGCCTCATGCAGCGCCTCGGCCGGCCATTGCTCGCCCACCAGCACGCGGCTGTGCGGCAGGCAGAGATGAAGCAGATGGCCCGTACCCTTGGCTTCGTGCACCTCCAGAGGATGCATGAGGATCAGGGCTTCCGCCTCATGGGACACGGTCTGCGCCAGAGCGCAGATGCAGGTGCGCAGCGCCCGGTGGCAGTGCGGGCAGCGGGCGCGCAAGAAGGGTCTGGAGTCGGGCATGCTCATTTCGCGGGAGTGTCGGTGCTTGATGGCCGGCGGGTTTGAGTCGGCGGGGATGGTGTGCTGCGTGGCCGCAGCACTGTAGCCGAATGCACCGCGCGCCGTGCGCTTTCCCTCAATCCCCGAACAGCACGGGCTCGCGCGCCGTCGCCCACTGCGCCAACTGGGGCGCATACCTGGCCTCGATGCTCTGGCGCTTGAGCTTGAAGGTCGGGGTGACGAGGCCGTTGTCCACGGTCCAGGGCGTTTGCAGCAGCACCAGACGGTCCAGGCGCTCGTGCGGGTCGAGCCGGGAATTGAGCTCGTCGAGATGCTGAGCCAGCGAGGCCAGCAGCTGCGGCCTGTGCCGGGCATCGCCGGCCCGGGCCAGAGCTTCGGGTGACAGCATCACCAGGCCCAGGGGCCGGGCCAGATTGGCGCCGGTCACCAGGCAGGCCTCCACGGCCGGATGCATGGCAAGCCGGTCTTCGATCGGTGCCGGCACCACGTACTTGCCCTTGCTGGTCTTGAACTGATCCTTGACCCGGCCCGTGATGCGCAGGCAGCCGCTGGCGTCCTCGCTGGCCTGATCGCCCGTGCGCAGCCAGCCGTCCTCGGTGAAGGCGGCTTGCGTCAGCTGCGGCTCCTTGTAGTAGCCGAGCATCAGGGCCGGGCTGTGCAGCAGCAGCTCGCTGGTCTGGGCGTCGACGCGGGTGCGCACGCCTTCGAGGGCCGGGCCCACGCTGCCCTCCTGGTTGCGGCCCGGCAAGGTGGTGTGCGAGATCCCGACCTCCGTCATGCCATAGCCCTCGGCGATGGGCAGGCCCAGGCCGCGGTACCAGGCCAGCAGGGCCAGCGGCATGGGGGCGGCGCCGCCGGCAGCGATGCGGCACCGGTCCAGCCCCATGGTGTGCAGAATCCTGCGGCGCAGCAGCCGGCCCAGCAGCGGCGTGCCCAGCAGCCGGTCCAGGCGCCGCGGCGCCAGCCTGGCATGGATGTTCTGCTGGAACTTGACCCACAGCCGCGGTACCGAGAAGAACACCGTGGGCCTGGCGCGCCGCAGGTCGGCCGCGAAGGTCTGCAGGCTCTCGGCAAAGAACAGATGCATGCCGGCGATCAGCCAGCCGTGCTCGACCAGCAGGCGCTCTGTCATATGGGCCAGCGGCAGGTAGGACAGCATGCGGTCCTCGGCCTGCAGCGCAAGGCGCTGGTTGCCTGCGTGGGCGGCCCAGGTGAGCGTGGCGAAACTGTGCATCACGCCCTTGGGCTGGCCCGTGGTGCCCGAGGTATACATCAGCGTGGCCAGTTCGCCGGCGTCGCGCACGGGCTCGCTGGCCAGCGGCGGCGTGCGCGCGCAGATCGCGTCCCAGCCGTCATAGCGCAGGCGGGCATCCTCGGGCGCAAGCGGATAGGCGATGCAGGGCAGGTTTGCGGCAATGCCTGTGCGCAGGCTCTCCCAGCCGTCCAGCTTGCCGATGAAGCAGGCGCGCGCGCCGCTGTGCTCGAGCAGCTGCGCGATGCTCGCGGGCGCCAGCGTGGGGTACAGCGGTACCGAGACATGGCCCGCCATCCAGATGGCCAGGTCGCTGAGCAGCCACCAGGCGCAGTTTTTCGAGACTATGGCCACCGCGGAGCCGGGCGGCCAGCCCTGTGCCCGCAGGTGGGCCGCCATGCGGCGTGCGCCGTCGGCGACCTGGGCCCAGGTGAACTCCTGCAGGCGGCCGCCGTCCACGGGCTGACTCAGGGTGATGCGCTGCGGCGCTTGCCGCTCCCAGTGGTACAGACGCTGCAGCGGCAGCTGGTCGGCGGGTACGCTGGAGTCCATGGCTAGCCTCCTCGGGAGTTCCGGAGCATTGCAGACTACTCCTGGGCTCCGGTCTGTCAAGCCGCGGGGCGGCCGCGCATGGACGGTTTTTAGCGGGTGGTCACGCTGTTACAGGCGACCCTTGAAGTAGGTGGCCTTGTCCATATCGGCCACGTCCACGCTGAGCTGCACCATGATGCCTTCGGCCTGGGGCACCAGGCGGCGCAGCACGGCGGCCAGGCCGTCCGACATTTCCTTCTTGGCCTGCTCGCTGCGGCCTGCCATCAGCTGCAGCAGCACATGCACAAAGCCGCGGTTCTCGGGCTGGTTGCCGATGTAGTAGCTGGAGAGGCGGGCGATGCGGGACTTGACGTCGGCCTCGTCGGAGACCGTGGGATGGGCGCAGATGACGGCGTTGAGCTCGCGCATGAGCTCGCGCTCGTTCAGGCCGCTCAGGTTGTCGGTGTATTCGATGTGCAGATGGGGCATGGTGTTGCTTCGCGTTGCAGAGAGGGGATTACAGCATCTGGGTGGGAACCTTGTGGCGCAACTCGACCTGTTTGTTGCCGTCGTCCACGAACACCAGCTGGGGCTGGTGCTCGGCCACATCGTTCTCGTGGACCTGGGCGAAGCTCGCAATGATGAGCAGATCGCCCACGGCGGCGCGGCGCGCGGCCGAGCCGTTGACCGAGATCATGCCGCTGCCGCGCTGGCCCTTGATGGCATAGGTCACAAAACGCTCACCGTTGTCGATGTTCCAGATATGGACCTGTTCGTTCTCGGCAATATTGGCGGCGTCCAGCAGGTCTTCGTCGATGGCGCAGGAGCCTTCGTAATGCAGCTCGCATTGCGTGGTCTTGACGCGGTGGATCTTGGACTTGAGCATGGTGCGGAACATGGTGTCTCCAGTTTAAAGTGGCTTGATTCTTGTCTGCCCGCAAGGCCGCGGACATCGGTCGGCGCGCATTCTTTCACAAGCGATGTGCGGGCGCCAACGCAAATGGCCTAGGCGGGCCGGTGATTTACGCGAGGTCGAGCACGCAGCCGTCGCCGATGCTGTCGCGCCAGACGCGCACGCGGCTGGGAGCGGGCTGCAGATCGGCCAGGGACTCGGCGATGAAGAGGCTCAGATTCTCCAGCGTGGGCTTGCCCAGGCCGGGGATCTCGTCGAGGAAATGGTGGTCGAGTTGCTGGCGCAGCAGCTCCAGGCGCGCGCGCAGATGGCCGAGGTCGATGACCATGCCGTTGTCGGGATTGCGCGGGCCGGTGACGCTGACCTCCGCATAGTAGGTGTGGCCGTGGATGCGGCGGCTGCCCTCGGTTTCGATGGCTCGCTCCAGCGTGTGGGCGGCATCGAAGAAAAAGCGCTGGTGAACGGTGAATTGCATATCAGTGATTCATAGGGCTGCGCATAAACGGGCGGGCCCCAACGCCAGGGACAGCGAGCCAGGGCCTATGCCGGCCGCGCCGCCCCGCAGCGAGGCTGTCGTCCCCCTGCAGGGGGAAGGCGCGAAGCGACTCAGGGGGGTCATCGAATCCCCGTGAGCTTGTGGGTCTGCAGGCTGAGCCGCCACGCCGGGTGCTGCAGGCACTGCTCTATGCAGGCCGCGATATTGGCCTGCTGGCCGGCATTGTCCATGGGCTGCAGAAAATAATGCTCGAACCGGGTGCCGGCGACGATGTCCCGCAGCTCGAAGCCCGGCTGGGGCCAGACCAGCTTGAGCTCCTGGCCGCTGCGCTGGATCCAGTCCGCGCCGGCCTTGGGGCTGATGCACAGCCAGTCAATGCCCTCGGGCGCGGCCACCGTGCCGTTGCTCTCCACGGCGATGCGAAAGCCCCGCGCATGCAGCGCGGTTATCAGCGCGGCATCCACCTGCAGCAGCGGCTCGCCGCCGGTCAGCACCACCATGCGGTGCTGGCTGTCCTGCTCGGGCCATTGGGCCAGGATGCGCTCGGCCAGCGCCTCGGCCGTGGCGAACTTGCCGCCCAGAGTGCCGTCGGTGCCCACGAAATCGGTATCGCAGAACTGGCAGATGGCGCTGGCGCGGTCCTGCTCGCGGCCGGTCCAGAGATTGCAGCCGGCAAAACGGCAGAACACGGCGGGCGTGCCGGCCTGGCCGCCTTCGCCTTGCAAGGTGTAGAAAATTTCTTTGACGCTGTATGTCATGTCAAGGATGTCGCTTCGGGGTGCGGTTGCGCTGTTAAAGCGAATGTAAGTCCTTGCTGGGCGGCCTGCGCGCCATAGGGTTACAGCGCCGCCGTGCTAGGCCTTAGACCGGGGTGTAGGCGAGGCGCACATAGATCGGTGCATAGGCCTCGGCCTGGGTGATCTCGATCAGGGTTTCCTTGGCCAGCTCCAGCATGGCGATGAAGGTCACCACCAGCACGGTAGAGCCCTTCTCGGGGTCGAAGATGCGCTCGAACTCCACAAAGCGCTGACCCTGCAGCTGCTTGAGGATCTGGCTCATGTATTCGCGCACCGACAGCTCCTCACGCGTGATCTTGTGGCTTTGCACCAGCTTGGCGCGCTTGAGGATGTCGCGCCAGGCTGCCTGCAGCTCGCCGATCTCCACATCGGGAAAGCGCGGCTGCAGGCTTTGCTCGATATAGACCGTGGCCTTGAGGAAGTCGCGCCCATAGCTGGGCAGTTGTCCCAGCTGCTGGGCCGCGAGCTTCATCTGCTCGTACTCGAGCAGGCGGCGCACCAGCTCGGCGCGCGGGTCCTCGGCTTCCTCGCCGTCTTCCTGCTTCTTGGGCGGCAGCAACATGCGCGACTTGATCTCGATCAGCATGGCGGCCATCAGCAGATACTCGGCGGCCAGCTCCAGATTGCGGCTGCGCACCTCGTCCACATAGCTCATGTACTGGCGCGTCACGTCCAGCATGGGAATGTCGAGGATGTTGAAGTTCTGCTTGCGGATCAGATACAGCAGCAGGTCCAGCGGGCCTTCGAAGGCTTCGAGAAAGACCTCCAGCGCATCGGGCGGGATGTACAGATCCTGGGGCAGCGCAAACAGCGGCTCGCCATACAGGCGCGCCAAAGCCACCTGGTCGATCACCGTGGGCGACGAGTCAGGTGCATCCGGGCCTGGGCCCGGCAACTGGGCCTGGGTTTCAGCCTCGCTCATTGCGTGCTATGTAATACAGAGCTGAAGGCGCTTGGTAAATAAGCGCTCGAGGCTGATTTCATGGAGGAGATCAGGAGTGATTGGTCTGGTACACGTAGGGCTGCTGCTCCACGCGGCCAGCGCGCAGGTCTTCCCAGACTTCCGCGTTCACATCCTTGTCCCACAGCAGGGCACGACCGGCCTGCTGCTGCTTGTCCAGCTCGGGCTTTTGCTGCTTCAGGTCGTTGATGAAGTTGGTGGTGTCGGAACGGTAGTCGGGGCGGCGGAAGAAAGACATATGCGTAAAACCTCTCAGAACCAGTAATTTTAGCCGTTCGGGGATGAAACTCGTAGTGGCGGCTATTTGAGGTCGTTCAGGCAGAGCTGCGCAAACTCCTTGCAGTCCTGGGCCGCGCCCGGGTGCTGCAGCACTTTTTCCAGTGCGAGGGCAAATTCGGCAGGGCCGACAGGATTGGGGTCGCGGCGCTGCAGCTCCGGGTCCACGCGCATGGTTCGGTCCAGCCAGCCTATGACCTGGGTACTGGGCTGGCGCTCCAGCGATGCCAGCAGGGCCGGGGTATAGGCGGCCATGGGATGCTCCTCGATCAGGCTGCCGAATGGTCCGGGGCCGCCGTAGTCGAGTTCGGGGTAGCTTTCGACCAGCGCCAGGATCCGGGGCAGGGTCTGATCCAGTGGCGCGGCCCGCAGGGTTTCGAGCTGCTCGTAGACGGGGTCGATGAGCAGCCATTTGTCCTGCTGCTCCCAAGCAGCCCGGGCGGCGGTGGCGAATGCGGAAAACAGTGGCGCTATGGCTGCACTCATGAGGGGGCTCCGTATTTAACAAGCGTTTGCAAAGCTGGCGGGTCCGCGGCAGCCGCATGCTGTCAGAATCCGCGTACCGTCTGGCAAGCATTGTGATTCAGTCCATGAACATTTTTTCCCGTGTGACCGCGGCCCTGGCCGCTGCGGCGATCAGCACCCTGGCCCTGATGGGCTGCGACGAGCAGAAGATCAAGGAGCTGGAGGAAGGTCTGTCCACCGAGGCCGATGTGCGCGCCAGGTTCGGCGAGCCCGAGCGCATCTGGCCCGAGCAGGACGGCTCGCGCACCTTGGAATACAACCGCCAGCCGGCCGGCGCCAAGAACTACATGATCACCATCGGTCCCGACGGCAAGATGAGTGCGCTGCGCCAGGTGCTGGCTCCCCATGTGTTTGCGCGCATCCAGCCCGGCATGGGCGAGGAGGAGGTGCGCCGCATGCTGGGCAAACCCGCGAAGATGATGACCTACAAGCTCAAGCAGGAAACCGACTGGGACTGGAACTGGATAGACCCGCCCACGCGCAGCATGGAGTTCACCGTCACCTTCGACCTCGACGGCCGGGTGCTGCGCAGCGGCAGCCGCGAGAAAATGCAGGACGAGCAGCGCTGAGCCCGTCTGTCGCTGCTGCAATGCACAAAAATAATGGGTTCATAGGCATGGGCGCAACAGCGCCCTGCCGGCGATGTTTTTAAAATCAGGGTAAACACCGACGCAATCCGCGCCGGTGAGCTCGGAGGGCTGCATCCCGCTTTCCGGCATGCAATTTGCTGTCCTACCCCGACATGTCCACACCGCTAACCTCCGCTGCCGCGCTAGAGCCCGCAGCTTCGTCCTCCCATTCCTCCGTGCTGCGCCACGGCCGCTTCGAGGACGCCCAGGCCCTGTTCACGGGCTCGCTGTTCGTTTCCATCACCATGATGCTGTTCGCCCAGGCCGGCCTGCTCACGGGCAGCACGGCCGGTGTCGCCTTCCTGCTGCACTATGTGACGGGGCTGCCGTTCGGCGCCATCTTCTTTGTCATCAATCTGCCGTTCTACTGGTTCGCCTGGAAGCGCATGGGGGCCGAATTCACGCTCAAGACCTTTGTCTCCGTGGCCATGCTGGCGCTGATGGCCGACGTGGGCCCGCGTTTCATCCATATCGATTATCTGAACCCGCTGTACGCGGCCGTGGCCGGCGGCCTGCTCATGGGCTCGGGCTGCCTGTTCCTGGCGCGCCACCACTCGAGCCTGGGCGGCGCCACCATCGTTTCGCTCTATCTGCAGGACCGCTACGGCATCCGCGCGGGCAAGGTACAGATGCTGATCGACTGCACGGTGGTGCTGCTGGCCCTGGCCATCGTGCCGCTGGAGCGGGTCGCGTATTCGGTGCTGGCGGCCGTGATCATGAGCATGTTTCTCTGGATCAGCCACCGGCCCGGGCGCTATCAGGGCAATTGAAGCCTCTGGCGCCCATGTGAAAAGCCCCGCCGCGGTAATCACCGGGCGGGGCTTTTTGGTTGATGCGCTCGGGAATCAGGCAACGGTAATTGCCTTTTGCGCGCTCAGCGTCTGGCCTTGCTCGTCCTTCCACTGCATATTGAGTTCACCGCTTTCGCGGGCCAGGAAAGTGAATTCGATATAGGGGTTCTGCGCAATCGAAATACCGGGCTCCCAGCTGAACAGCAAGGTATTGCCCAGCCTGGCTTCAAAGCGGCTGACGATATTGCGCGGGCGCAGCTTGCCCGTGGCCGGGTCGGTGCGCAGGCCGCTTTCCATCACATGTTCCATCTGCGCGCGCACGCGCAGCACTTCGCCTTTCTGGGGATTGGCATTGCTGACCCAGATGCGCGGGGGCTTGGCTTGACTCATCTTGGCGATTCCTTCACATGCCGCAGCCGCTGGCGGCCACGGTGACGGCTTGCTTGGTCTGCAGCACCCTGCCGCTCTTCATGCGGGCCAGGGCATGGACGTTCTGGGACTGGGACAGGCGTATGCGCACCGCCGCCTCGGCCGTGCCGGCCGCAGCCGTGAACTGCAGGCGGCAGGTCAGCGGCGAGGGGTTGAGTTCGGCCAGCACGATGATTTCCTCGCACCAGTCCTGCTCGGAGATGGGCAGCGTCACCTTGACCTTGACGGGCACGGCGCTGGGGTTGTCGGCCAGCACGGGCACATCGAGCAGCAGGCCATCGGCCTGAGCGGGCTTGCCGCCGCTGAACTGCTCCATGGTCTTCTTGAACTCCGCCGGGTTGGGGGCCAGAGGCCCGACCAGCGGGGTCTTGGCCTGGGCCAGCGCCGAGGCGGGCAGGGCCAGGCTGGCGCCGGCTGCCGCCGCGCCCAGTACCAGGCTTCTACGGGTGGTGTGATCGAACATGTTCAGACCCCCAGAAAATCACTGAACTTGCCGTTGATCCAGGCGAAGTCCTCCTTGACCAGATCGGAGGTGCGCACATCCATGTCGATCTGGGTCTGGTTGACCTGGCCGTTGGCATCGACCTCGTATTCGAACTTGACCGAGATTTCTTCCTGCGGGTCGCCGTTGACCATCATGTAGCAGAGGTTGTCGGGCAGCCGGGCCACGACTTCCTTGCCGGCCACGCGCTCGGCAATGTTCTGGGCGACGATCTTGCCGACGTAGTTGGCCACATGGCCGCTCTTGGGATAGTGGCCGAACTGGGGCGAGATCGCGCCCATCAGATCGCCGACAAAATACACGCGGTCGTCGCTCTTGGCGTGGAACAGGCGGTTGTGCATATCGGCCCAGCCCGTGGGCTTGCCGGTGGCGGGGTCCTTGCCGATCAGGTCGGCCTGCCACACCATGTCGGCCGCCTGGTGGGGCGGCATGAGGATGGCGTCGTCGAACTTGAAGTCGCCCGCAGCGGTCTTGATCTGCTTGTTGAAGGGGTCGACCTCCTTGACGCCGGCGTTGGGCACATGGGTGATGATGTCGGCGTACAGCTCCTCGAAGGCCTGCTTGTAGCCCACGCCTATGGGGGCGATCTTGGGCTTGGGATCGAGGATCAGAATCTTGCCGGGGATCTTGTTCTTTTTGATATGCCAGGCGATCAGGCAGGCGCGCTCGTAGGGCGAGGGCGGGCAGCGATGGGGCGGCGGCGGCAGGGTCATCACCAGCGTGCCGCCCTTGAAGTTCTTGACCTTCTGCTTGAGCGCCAGCATTTCCTGGTTGGGCACATAGGCGTTGGGGAAATGCTTGCGCGTGTAGTCGATGGCGCGCTGGTCGTTGCCGAACCAGGCTTCGTAGTCGTTGCGTATGCCGCCCGAGAGAATCAGGAAGTCGTACTCGATCAGGCCGTGGGCCGTGCGCACCAGCTTCTTGTCGCGCTCGAAGCCCGTGACTTCGGTCTGCAGCAAGGTGTAGCCGTATTTGTTGGCCGGGTGCAGCATGTCGCGGTTCACGAAGTCCGTACCCACGATGTCCACCAGCCATTTGTTGCTCATTGGGCCGGACCAGAAGGTGGGGTTGCGCTCCAGCAGCACCACGTCGGAGTTGGGGATCAGCTCGCGCAGATAGCGTGCGGCCGTGAGGCCGCCCCAGCCGCCGCCGCAGATGACGATGCGCGGCCCCTTGCTCCGGCGCGGCAGGATCTGGGATTGACCCGTGATGATGGCGGGCGCGGCAAAAGCCGAGGCGGTTGCGGCCCCCAGGGCGAGGGCGGGCGGAGTCCGGAGAAAATGGCGACGTTGCAAGGCGTTGCTCCTGTAAGCGTGAAGGCTTGCCCTGTCGGTGCAAGCGATTCATTGGCCCTGAGTTGCGCAGCCAAGCTCCTGCATGCTGTCGAGGCAGCGAGCGGAGTCCTGGCTTCAGGGGTCTGAGGAAAGCAGGCTTGAGCGCAGCGAGTATGACGTTCTGAGATGTTTTGTGTTGTCACACAGCGATGGATGAGAGTCCCTCCCAGCCGACACGCGGCACAAGCAGAGCTAGTGGCTGGAGATTCTAGAAGCTGGCTTTTATTCGAAATCGGTGAATACCCAAGCGAAGCCTGCGCTATCGCTGGCGCTGCTGCGCCAGAGCGGCAAGCGCTCCCAGCACGATGCCTGCCACCGCCGGCAGGCTCGCAAACGAGAGCGTGGACAGCCCCGTCAGGCCCTGGCCTATGGAGCAGCCAGCGGCCAGCACGCCGCCGAAGCCCATGAGCAGGCCGCCGCCCGCGCTGGCGGCCAGGCGTTCCGTGGAGTCAAAGCCTTCCCAGCGGGCCGTGCGGCCCGCAAGTGCGGCCACCAAGGCGCCGGCGAGTACGCCGGCCACCAAGGCGCCGGCGAGTACGCCGGCCGTCAGCGCCAGACCGATATTCATGTCGCGACCCACGGACAGCTGCAGATACAGCAGGCTTTCCGCAATCGGGCCGACGAAGCTCAGCGAGCTGAGCTTGGCGGGTTCGAACTCGTCCACGCCGATATGGGCCGTGATCCACCAGCCGGCGGCCACCAGCAGGCCGATCACCAGCGCGCCGACCAGCTGCGGCGGGCTTTGGCGCAACGCGGGGCGCAGCAGGGCATAGACCAGAAGCAGCAGCGCCGGCACCAGGGTCGCCGGCGCAGGGCCCAACACGCCGGCCTGCAGATAGCCGGCCAGGGTGGCATGGGGCAGCGCGACCGGAGCCAGCGCCTGCAGCCACTGGCGCCAAGGCGTCAGCACGCCGGTCATGGCCAGCTGTGCGCCCAGAGCCAGAAACACCAGCGTCACCAGCGCGCGCAGATTGCCCCCGGCCAGCAGCACCAGCGAGCGCGCGCCGCAGGCGCGGGCCAGTACCATGCCGACGCCGAACAGGATGCCGCCCGTCAGCACGGCAAGGACGGAAAAGCGGGCTCTGGCAAGCGCCGCCTGGCCCAGATCCACCAGGCCCAGGGCGTGCAGGCCTTGCGAGGCCAGCAAGGCCACGGCCAGCGCCAGGGCAAAAGCCTGCAAGGCCGGGGCCTGGCCCGGGGCCACCTCGCCATCCAGGCACAGTTGCTGGCGCAGGCCGCGCAGCAGGCAGAAACGTCCCAGCCGCGCCGCCACACCAAACGCCACACCCAGCAAGAAAATCGACCACAACAACATATTGATGACTCAAGCAGGGCAAGCTGAAGTACAGCCTTGAAGCACAGTTGGGACACGCAGGCGAGAACTACTAAGCAAGAGCCGTCTCGCCGCGATGGTGGCGTCCCCCTTCCCACAACGAAGTTGCGAGAGAAGGGGGAAGGCGCGTCAGCGCCTCAGGGGGATGAGCTCAATCACCCACCCCAGATATCGGCACTGATCGCCTTGTACCAGGCCGAGCCATAGTCCGCTTCCGCCTTGCGGAAAGCCGCATTGCCGTCCAGCGGGCTCACGCCGCCGGACTCGGGGACCTCGATCAGCTTGCCCTGCTGCGCACGGTAGACGCCGGCCACGGAGATGCCGTAGTCGGTGCCGATCAGGCTGTAGCAGGTGTTGGCATAGGCTGCTGCGGGCAGGGGGCGGCCGGTGAGTTCGGCCGCAATCGCAGCCGCTGCCACCTTGCCCTGGGTGTTGGCCGCAAAGCCGGACTTGGGCATGGGCGCGGCAATCGTGGCGTCGCCCAGCACGTAGACATGGGGCACCTGCTTGGACTCGAAGGACTCGGCCTTGACGGGCACCCAGCCGCTGGCGTCCGTCACGCCGGCACGTTCGGCGATGAAGCCCGCCTTCTGCGGCGGGATGACGTTGAGCACATCGGCCTTGTGCCTGGTGCCGAAAGCGGTTTCCACTTCCAGATTCCTGGCATCCACACGCGTGACCTTGCCGTCGTCGGCCTGCTTGACCCATTCGATCATGTCGCCGTAAAGCGCTTTCCAGCCCTGGATGAACAGGCCCTGCTTGGAAAACGCATCCTTGTCGTCCAGCAGCAAAATCTTGGACCTGGGTTTGTGCTTCTTGAGGTAATGCGCCACCATGGCCGCGCGCTCGTAGGGGCCGGGCGGGCAGCGGAAAGGGTTGGCAGGGATGACCATCACGAACTTGCCACCATCGGGCATGGCTTCGAGCTGCTTTTTGAGCAGCTGGGTCTGCGCTCCGGCCTTCCAGGCATGAGGGGCGAGTTGGGCGGCTGCCTCGTCATAGCCTTCCAGCGCATTCCAGCGCATGTCGATGCCGGGCGACAGCACCAGCTTGTCATAGCTGAGTGCCTGGCCGTTGGACAGCAGCACGCGGCGCGAGTCGGCCAGCACCTGGTCGGCGCGCGCATGGACCACGTTGACGCCGGCCTTGCGCAGGCCCTCGTAGCCGTGGCCGATGCTGTCCCAGCTGCGCAGGCCGGCCAGGTACAGATTGGAGAAGGGGCAGGTATAGAAGCGCTCGGCGGGCTCCACCAGCGTGACCTGGATATGCGGTGCGAACTGGCGCAGATAGCGGGCCGCCGTGGCTCCGCCAAAGCCGCCGCCGACGACGACCACATGGGCCGAGGCGGCCTTGGCCTGGACGATGGAGGGCAGGGCCAAGCTGGCGGCACCGGCGGCCGCACTGCCGAGAATTTGACGACGATTGATCTGCATTTACTGGCCCTTCTTGCTGAACCACTGGGCCAGTGCCTTGATCTGTTCGTCGTCATAGCCCTTGGCCAGGCGGGTCATGACGGTGGCGTCCTTGGCTGTGCCGGCCTTGAAGGCCTGCAGCCGGGCCAGCAGATGCGCTTCGGCCACGCCGCGCAGCGCGGGAATGCCGCCCGTGGAGCGGCCGTCCGGGCCGTGGCAGTTGGCGCAGCTGGCGGCCAGCAGGGCGATGTCCTGCGTTCGCAGCGGGGCTGCCGCGGTGGCCGGGTTGGCCAGCGCTGGCAATGGCGCTGCCATGGCCAAAGTCAGCCAGAGCAGGGCGCGTGCAGGGGTGCACAAAGGTTTGAATCGCATGGGGCCTCCCGAGGGGCGCAGGCTGGTACGGCATCGCCGTGGGTCTGCGCGGGTGATGACAGGACTGTTGCCTGAGTACCTGCGCCCAAGGATTTTGTTATCTGTGCTGGATGCGTGAGGCACGCATGTTTTTGAACCACTTTGGCGCAAGCAAGTGAGCCGGATTCTAGAAAGCAAAGCTGCTTTCTCAAGGTCCAATACCCCGGTGTTGTTACACGTTGTTATTGGTTATTTATTTATGCACGCCGCATGTGCTTGGCAGCGCGTGCAGCCATCGCAATTTGCACGAGATGTGCTCAAGAAGCTAATAAAAACAATAGCGGGTAACGCAATATGGGTAACGCTATCCGCTATTTCTTGTGAAATTCAGGGAGTCTCTGATTCGACGAAAGGCTCGCGGTTGTTGCTGACCCCGGGACCTGGCTGATAGGGGTGATTGGGGTCGCTTTCACGGAATTTGACCGATACGCCGCTGTTGTCGGGCTTGTCGTCGGTCACCGCGTCGTAGGCCTTGCCCACGCCTTTGCCCACGATCTTGGCCGTGCCCACGGCCGCATCCGTCGCCAGGCCGACTGCGGTGGCCGTGACGCTGACGGCTGCTGCGCCCACGGTCACCACGGTGCAGCCCGAAAGCGCAAGACATAAAAAAGCCCCTGCCAGCCATGGCCAGCAGGAGCTTGATAAGGCATGCCCCATCGGCGAGACGCCAAGCAAGAGCCTGAGCCGACCGCGCCGCCCCGCCGCATGGGCTGCCCCAGCGATGGCGTCGTCCCCCTGGGGGGAAGGCGCCGAAGGCGACTCAGGTGGGATCATCAGTGAATCCGCATGCCGGGCGCAGCGCCCGGGAAGGGCTCGAGCACATAGATGCCGGGGTTGGCCTTTTCATCGGCGTGGCTGGCGGCCAGCACCATGCCTTCGGACAGGCCGAACTTCATCTTGCGCGGCGCCAGATTGGCCACCATCACCGTGAGCTTGCCCTGCAGCTGCTCGGGGCTGTACATGCTGGAGATGCCGCTGAACACATTGCGGGTCCTGGGCTGGCCGTCTTCGCCTTTTTCGCCCACATCCAGGGTCAGCTGCAGCAGCTTGGTCGAGCCTTCGACGCTCTTGCATTCCAGGATCTTGGCAATGCGCAGGTCGACCTTGACGAAGTCGTCGATGCCAATGGTCTCGGCCAGGGGTTCGCCGCCGGGTGCGTTGGGGTCGATCACGGGCTCGGCCTTTTTCGCAGCCTTCTTGTCGGCCTTGGCGGGTTCGGGCGCAGGCGCGGCCTGGCCGGCGGGAGCCTCGAACAGGGCTTCGAGCTGCTTGGGGTCGACGCGCTGCATCAGATGCTTGTATTCGCCGATCTGGTGGCCCAGGCCCAGGGGCTGGGCCACATCGCCAAAGCTCTCGGGCGGCACGATGAGGAAGTCGGCCACCGCGGCGGCCACGCCGGGCAGGATGGGCTTGAGGTAGATGGTCAGGATGCGGAAGGCTTCGATGCAGGTGCTGCACACATCGTGCAGGCGCTGCTCCATGCCTTCCTTCTTGGCCAGTTCCCAGGGCTTGTTGGCGTCCACATAGCTGTTGACCTTGTCGCACAGCAGCATGATCTCGCGCGCGGCACGGGCTGTGTCGCGGGCCTCGTAGGCGGCGACGATGGCGGTTTGCTGCTCGCGCAGCGCGGCCAGCAGGGTCTGGCCGTCTTCACTGAGCACACCCAGCTTGCCGTCAAAGCGCTTGCTGATGAAGCCTGCGGCGCGCGAGGCGATGTTCACGTACTTGCCGATCAGGTCGGAGTTCACGCGCAGCATGAAGTCTTCGGGATTGAAGTCGATGTCTTCGTTCTTGCCATTGAGCTTGGCGCCCAGGTAGTAGCGCAGCCACTCGGGGTTCATCTTGAGCGACAGGTACTTGAGCGGATCGAGGCCCGTGCCGCGGCTCTTGCTCATCTTCTCGCCGTTGTTCACGGTCATGAAGCCGTGCACGCAGATCCTGGTCGGCGTCTTGCGGCCACTGAACTTCAGCATCGCGGGCCAGAACAGCGTGTGGAAGGTGATGATGTCCTTGCCGATGAAGTGGTACTGCTCCAGATCGGGATCGGCCATATAGGCGTCATAGTCCTCGCCGCGCTTGTTGAGCAGTTCCTTGAGCGATGCCAGATAGCCCACGGGCGCATCCAGCCAGACATAGAAGTACTTGCCCGGCGCATCGGGAATCTCGATGCCGAAATAGGGCGCATCGCGCGAGATGTCCCAGTCGTCTAGGCCTTCGCTGGTCGAGCCATCGGGGTTGGTGCGCACGCCGAACCATTCCTTGATCTTGGCGGCCACTTCGGGCTGCACATGCTTGCCGTTCTGCGTCCACTCAGTGAGGAACTCCACGGCGCGCGGGTCGGAGAGCTTGAAGAAGAAGTGCTCCGAGGACTTCATCACCGGCGTGGCGCCCGACAGGGCCGAGAACGGGTTGATCAGGTCGGTGGGCGCATAGACCGAGCTGCAGACCTCGCAGTTGTCGCCGTACTGGTCCTTGGCGTGGCAGCGCGGGCATTCGCCCTTGATGAAACGGTCGGGCAGGAACATGTTCTTCTCGGGGTCGAAGAACTGCTCGATGGTGCGGGACTCGATGAAGCCGGCCTGCTTCAGGTCCAGATAGATCTGCTTGGACAGCTCGTGGTTTTCGGGGCTGTCGGTATTGCTCCAGTTGTCGAAGGCGATATGGAAGCCGTCGAGATACTGCTTGCGGCCCGCGGCGATATCGGCCACGAACTGCTGGGGCGTCTTGCCGGCTTTTTCGGCCGCGATCATGATGGGCGCGCCGTGGGCGTCGTCGGCGCCCACGAAGTTGACCGCATTGCCCTGCATTCGCTGCGCCCGCACCCAGGTGTCGGCCTGGATGTATTCCATGATATGGCCGATGTGGAAGTTGCCGTTGGCATACGGCAGGGCGGTGGTAGCGAAGATTTTGCGTGCGGTCATGAGAAAAACAGCTTTCACGGTGAACCCAGCATTTTAGGAGCGCCCGCCGCAGGCTGCCGATTGCCGGGTCTTGTCGGCCTCGGCGCATGCGTGGTTCATTGGAGATTGCTCCTGAAAATGAAGCTGCTGGCGCCTGCGGTTTATGAAGCTCAATGAATATTCAGGCCGGATTCTTGGTGCAGAAGCCGTGGGTTGCTTTGCCATTGATAGCAGAGCTCAGGCCGTGCCCGCGGGTGGTTTGGTCCAGCCGAAGAAGCTGGCAATCTCCTCGCTGCGGCCCAGTGCATCGCGCCGGCCCAGGGCCATCAGCTCCCGCGTATAGCTTTTCTCGAACAGCAGATAGCTGGCCAGGGCGCCGTCGCCCGAGCCGCTGCGCACGCCCAGCGTGCCCAGCAGCGTACGTATGGGCAGCGGCAGACAATCGATATGGCCTGCGGCAATCTGGTCTATGGGCTCGGACGGAGTGATGGCCAGCAGCTCTATGGGACGCAGATGGCTGCGGATGCGCTCGGCCGGCGAGATCAGCGACAGCGTGTGGTTGATGCGTTCGGCCCGCTCTATGTCCACGGCCAGGGTGTCAAGAAAGATGCTGGACAGGGCATGGCCGGCGACCTGGGCCAGCGTTGGGTAGCTGGCGCTGGGCGGCGGCTTGGGGTCGGGCGCCTCGTAGCGGCGGCCCGCGCCCACGACCAGCAGCTTGCGTGCCCCCAGGTGTATGGGGGGCGCCAGGGGCGCGGTCTGGCGCATGGAGCCGTCGCCGAAGTATTCGATATGCCCGTCCATGGGCAGGGCCATGGCGGGAAAGATGAAGGGCAGGGCCGACGAGGCCAGCAGATGCTTGAGCGTGAGCCTGGTCTGCAGGGCCTTGCGCTGGTCGCGCACCCAGGGGCTCAGGCATTCGCGGGTCTGGAAGAAAGTGATGTGCTGGCTGCTGCTATAGCTCGAGGCGGTGACGGCCAGCGCGTGCAGATGGCCGCTGTCGATCAGCGCGGGCAGTCTTTCCAGCGGCATGAGCTCGCCGTGCAGCAAGGCCTTCAGGGGCCGGTTGTCCAGCAGGGAGCGGGGGCGCAGCCGGCTCCAGCGGGCCACGGCCCAGCCCAGGGACAGCAGCGTGAGCCAGTGCGCGCCGCTGCGCAGCACGCTCAGCGAGTCGGCCCGGTAGATCTGGTCGGTGTGCATATTGCGCCAGACCTGGACCATCTGGCGCACCGCGTAGTCGAAGTTGTCGCTATGGCAGGCCAGGGCCGCGGCATTGATGGCACCCGCCGAAGTGCCCGTGAGGATGGGGAAGGGATTGGGCCCGTTTCTCAGGCCGTGGTCGCGGCGTATCTCGGCAACAGCCTCGAGCACGCCCACCTGGTAGGCCGCGCGTGCGCCGCCGCCGCTGAGCAGCAGGCCGATCTGGCCCACGCTGGAGGCCGGTCCGGCGGCGTCGCGCCGGGCCGAATCCGCCAGGCTCGGTGGGAGGGTGGGTGAGAACTGCTCTGCGGCCATGGCCGCAGTGTGCCTGCATTGCGGCAGCGGGGCCAGAGCCGCGCGGGGCGGTCAGCGGTTTTTGCCGCCCTTGGCAATCAGCGTGGCGATGGCGGTGGCGTCCAGCAGCAGAATCTGGTTCTGCGCGGCCCAGCCGGCAGCGTTCTCGCCCAGCGGCTGCAGGGCCGCGTAGACGGCCTGGTCGGCCTGCAGCTTGGCGCGCGCGGCCTGCAGCTCGCGCAGCGGCTCCACCCCATGGACGGCGGCCTTCCAGCGGCGCGCGCTGACCACGCTGGTCTGGCCGTTGCGCGTCAGCAGCAGGTCCGCGCCGGGCTGGTTCAGGCGTTGCACCTCATAGCCCTCGGCCTGCCAGGCGGCCTGCAGCTGGGCGCTGAAGTCGGCCCAGGACTGCTCGGCCACGACCTGCCTGATCTGCTCCAGCCGGGCCGGGCTGGGCGCGCGCAGCTGCTTGTAGAAAGCCATGCAGCCCACGATGAAGAACGGGAACGCACCCAGGGCCGCGAACGGCGAGATGTCCTTGGGAAAGACGGCCAGGGAGATCAGCACCACGGCGGCGCAGATCGCAAAGCTGATCCACCAGCGCGAGCGCATCAGGACTGCGAACAAGGAGTTTTCGGCCATCTTCAGTTTCACGGGGAGTCTCTCTATCGGTATCTGTCTGGGGGCGAAGCCCGGAGCCAGGGTCGCTTCGGGCAAACCCACATTGTCTCTCCTGCTCTGGGGTTGGAAGCGTTCGCTAGACTATCCCTCATCGAAGAAACCTCTGGAAAACTTTATCCAATGGCTGTAACAGAACAAGCGCTACTGACGGCGCTCGCCGCAGTGCTCGATCCGCACACGGGCAAGGACTTTGTGAGCACGCGCGCCCTGCGCAATCTGCAGATTGCGGGCGATGACGTGGCCTTTGACGTGGAAATGGGCTACCCGGCCCAAAGCCTGCTGCCCGCACTGCGCAGCCAGTTCATCGCCGCGGCCAAGTCCGTGGCCGGCGTGGGCAATGTCTCCGTCAACATCACCACCAAGGTCGCGGCCCATGCGGTGCAGCGCGGCGTGCAACTGTTGCCGGGCGTGAAGAACATCATCGCCATCTCCTCGGGCAAGGGCGGCGTGGGCAAGAGCACGACCACGGCCAACCTGGCGCTGGCGCTGGCCGCCGAAGGCGCGCGCGTGGGCATTCTGGATGCCGACATCTACGGCCCCAGCCAGCCCATGATGATGGGCGTCTCGGGCAAGCCCGAAAGCCATGACGGCAAGACCATGGAGCCGCTGGAGAACTACGGCGTGCAGGTGATGTCCATAGGCCTGCTGGTCAGCAACGACCAGGCCATGATCTGGCGCGGCCCCATGGCCACCCAGGCGCTGGAGCAGATGCTGCGCCAGACCAACTGGAAGGATCTCGACTATCTGCTGGTCGACATGCCTCCGGGCACCGGCGACATCCAGCTGACCCTGGCCCAGCGCGTGCCCATGACGGGTGCCGTGGTCGTGACCACGCCCCAGGACATCGCGCTGATCGACGCCAAGAAGGGCGTGCAGATGTTCGAGAAGGTCGGCGTGCCGATTCTGGGCCTGGTCGAGAACATGGCGGTCCATGTCTGCACCAACTGCGGCCATGTGGAGCATATCTTCGGCGCCGACGGCGGCAAGAAGATGGCGGCCGAGCAGAACATCGACTATCTGGGCGCTCTGCCCCTGTCGCTGCAGATCCGCCTGCAGGCCGACAGTGGCAGGCCCACGGTGGTGGCCGAGCCCGAGAGCGAGGCGGCCCAGGTCTACAAGAAGGTGGCGCGCGATCTGGCCGTGAAGGTGGCCCTCAAGGCCAAGGACTTCTCGAGCAAGTTCCCGACGATCACGGTTAGCCAGGGTACCTGATCCTTGGTGGCGCGCATGGAGAGCCGCGAGGACGGGGCATGAATCTGCTGACCTCGATGCGCTATCTGGTGGCGCTCAACGAGCATCGCCACTTCGGCCGCGCGGCGCTGGCCTGCCATATCACGCAGCCCGCGCTGTCGAACGCGCTGCGCGCGCTGGAGGAGGAGTTCGGCGTCGTCATCGTGCGCCGCGGCCGGGTGTTCGCGGGGCTGACTCCCGAGGGCCAGCAGGTGCTGGCCACGGCGCTGTCCATGCTCAAGTCCGAAGAGGCGCTGCGCCAGGATCTGAGCCTGGGCGCGGGCCGGCTCAAGGGGCAGCTGCGCATGGCGGCCGTGCCCACGGCAATGCCCATGCTCACGCGCTTCGCGGCGCTGCTGCGCGAGCGGCACCCGGGCATCACGCCCGTGGTGCTGTCCATGAGCTCGCTCGAGCTGGAAAGCGGGCTCGAGGATCTGTCGCTGGACCTGGCGCTGGGCTATAGCGAGCGCATGCCCGAGGCCAGCGGCCGGCGCGGCGCGCGCGCGCAGAAGGCGCGCCTGCAGGTCTGGCCCCAGTATCTGGAGCACTACTATCTGCTGCGGCACGGCAAGCGTGCGGGCATGGGCAAGCCCATGTCCTGGGCGCAGGCCGCGCGGTTGCCGCTATGCCTGCTCACGCCCGATATGCACAACCGTCTGATCGTCGACGAGGGGTTTAGGGCCGCGGGCTGCAAGGTCGAGGCCGCGATGGAGACCAACTCGGTGCTGACGCTGACCATGGCCGTGGCCGAATGCGGCATGAGCAGCGTGCTGCCCGGCGCCCTGGTGGCGACCCTGGCGCAGGGGCAGGGGCTGGCCATCCATCCGCTGGTGCGGCCGCAGCTGCAGACGGCCATCGCCTTTCTCGCCCAGCCCGCCGACAGCGCCACGCGTGCCCTGCAGGCCGCGACCGAGCTGCTGCAAAGCCCGTCATGGCAGGCGCAATGCCAGCGCTTTGCGGGGCAGCTGCATCAGGGCTAGAGCGGCCTGCTTGATTCGCAAAAGAAATGCCGCCATTGGGTGAATGAATTTGACGTGCTGCGCGCGCGCGGGTGAAATGCCCGCGAGACAGGCCATGGTGCAAAGCCATGGCCGGCAGAACCACGAACAATTCACCCCGCCATGCCCGCATTGACGCCAGCGACCCCAGCGTCGTCCCCAGCCCTGCCGCCGGAGCAGGTTTCGCTACTCGAGCGCTGCATCGCGCAGCATGCGCTGCGCCCCGGCGCGCTGATAGAGCTGCTGCACGCGGTGCAGCATGCGCTAGGCCATATTCCCGAAGCCGCCGTGCCGCGCATCGCCGATGCGCTCAATCTCTCGCGTGCCGAGGTGCACGGCGTGATCTCCTATTACCCGCATCTGCGCAGCCAGCCCACGGGCCGCAGGCTGATCCAGATCTGCCGCGCCGAGTCCTGCCAGTCGCGCGGCGCCGCTGGCCTGATGCGCCAGGCCGAACAGCTGCTAGGCTGTGCGGCGCACGGCACGCGCAGCGATGGCGCGCTCACGCTGGAGCCCGTCTACTGCCTGGGCCTGTGCGCCCAGTCGCCGGCCCTGATGGTCGATGAGTGCGAGCCGCATGCCCGGGTCACGCCCGAGCGGCTGGAGCAGCTGGCACGGCAATGGCTGGCGCCGGCTTGCGCGACAGAAACCGCTCCCGTCCAGGAGGGTGAGGCGACTGCTGCCATCAAGGCGGAAGGTTCGGCGGTGCGCCTCTATGTGCCGCGCGATGCCGCGGCTCTGGCTGCGGGAGCCGATGCGGTGGCCGAGGCACTGCAGCGCGAATGCGCGGCGCGCGGCCTGGCCGTGCAGATCGTGCGCAACGGCTCGCGCGGCCTGCTGTGGCTGGAGACTCTGGTCGAGGTCGAAACGCCCGATGGCCGCGTGGCCTATGGTCCGGTCCGCGCGGAGGAGGTACCCGGTCTGCTGGACGCGGGCCTGCTCCAGGGCCGGCCCCATGCGCTGTGCCATGGCCTGACCGAAGCCATTCCCTATCTGGCGCGCCAGGAGCGCCTGACCTTTGCGCGCGTCGGCGTCACCGACCCGCTGAGCCTGGCCGACTATGCGGCCCATGGCGGCTGGCAGGGCCTGAAGAATGCGGCCGCCATGGCGCCCGAGGCCGTGGTGCAGCAGGTGCTGGATTCCGGCCTGCGCGGGCGCGGCGGCGCGGCCTTTCCGGCCGGCATCAAGTGGCGCACCGTGGCCGCGGCGGCCGGCGCGCAGAAGTACATTGCCTGCAATGCCGACGAGGGCGATTCGGGCACTTTCGCCGACCGGCTGTTGATGGAAGGCGACCCGTACTGCCTGATCGAGGGCATGGCGATTGCCGGCCTGGCCGTGGGCGCGACCCAGGGCTATGTCTATGTGCGCAGCGAATATCCGCATGCGATCGCCACGCTCAATGAGGCGATCGCGCGCGCCGCTGCCGCGGGCTGGCTGGGCCGCGACGTGGCGGGCAGCGGCCGCGTTTTTCATCTGGAGGTGCGCCAGGGCGCGGGCAGCTATGTGTGTGGCGAGGAAACCGCCATGCTGGAGAGCATAGAAGGGCGGCGCGGCATCGTGCGCGCCAAGCCGCCGCTGCCGGCCATCGAAGGCCTGTGGGGCCGGCCCACGGTGATCAACAACGTGATCACGCTGGCCACGGTGCCCGTCATCATGGCGCGTGGCGCGGCTTTCTATCAGGGCTTTGGCCTGGGCCGCTCGCGCGGCACGCTGCCCTTCCAGATCGCCGGCAATATCGCGCGCGGCGGCCTGGTCGAGAAAGCCTTCGGCCTGAGCCTGCGCGAACTGGTCGAGGATTTCGGCGGCGGCACGGCCAGCGGCCGGCCTGTGAAGGCCGTGCAGGTGGGCGGGCCCCTGGGCAGCTATGTGGCGCCCGCCGACTGGGATGCACCGCTCGATTACGAAGGCTATGCGGCCAAGGGCAATGTGGTCGGCCACGGCGGCATCGTCGTGCACGACGACACGGCCGATATGGCGCGGCTCGCGCGCTATGCGATGGAGTTCTGCGCCGTCGAATCCTGCGGCAAGTGCACGCCCTGCCGCATAGGCTCGACGCGCGGCGTGGAGGTGATCGAGCGCATCACCAGCCTGCAGGGTGCGGCCCATATGGCCAATGTGGCGCTGCTGGAGAGCCTGTGCGACACCATGGAGCGCGGCAGCATGTGCGCCATGGGCGGCATGACGCCCTATCCCGTGCGCTCGGCCCTGCGCCACTATCCCCAGGACTTCGGTATCGAGTCCACGTCCGTCGTTGCTGCCTGAGCGGAGAACACCATGCTTGACCATCTGAAGCAAACCGATCTGGGCACGCCCGCGAGCCTGTCCGAGGAATTGATCACGCTGGAAATCGACGGCCGCGCGGTAAGCGTGGCCAGAGGCACCTCGCTGATGCGCGCGGCCATGGAGGGCGGGGTCAGCGTGCCCAAGCTCTGCGCCACCGACAGCCTCGAGCCCTTCGGTTCCTGCCGCCTGTGCCTGGTGCAGATCGAGGGGCGCAAGGGCTTTCCGGCCTCGTGCACCACGCCGGCCGAGCCCGGCATGAAGGTCAGGACCCAGAGTCCCGAGCTGCAGGAGCTGCGCAAGGGGGTGATGGAGCTGTACATCTCCGACCACCCGCTGGACTGCCTGACCTGCAGCGCCAACGGCGACTGCGAGCTGCAGGACATGGCGGGCGCCGTGGGCCTGCGCGAGGTGCGTTACGGCATGGACGGCGCCAACCACTTCAAGGGCGAGGCCAGGGCCGAGGTCGATGCCTCCAATCCTTATTTCAGCTACGACCCCAGCAAATGCATAGTCTGCAACCGCTGCGTGCGCGCCTGCGAGGAGACCCAGGGCACGTTTGCGCTGACCATCTCGGGCCGGGGCTTCGACTCGCGCGTCACGGCGGGCCAGGGCGGCAGCTTCATGGACAGCGACTGCGTGAGCTGCGGCGCCTGCGTGCAGGCCTGCCCCACGGCCACGCTGCAGGAAAAGACCGTGATCGAACTCGGCCAGGCCGGCCACAGCGAGATCACCACCTGCGCCTACTGCGGCGTGGGCTGCGGCTTCAAGGCCGAGATGAAGGGCGAGCAGGTCGTGCGCATGGTGCCCTGGAAGGACGGCCAGGCCAACGAGGGCCATGCCTGCGTCAAGGGCCGCTTCGCCTGGGGCTATGCCACGCACCGGGACCGCATCACCAAGCCCATGATCCGCGCGAAGATCACCGATCCCTGGCGCGAGGTCGGCTGGGAGGAGGCCATCCGGCATACGGCCAGCGAGTTCCGCCGCATCCAGGCCAGGCACGGCAAGGACTCCGTAGGCGGCATCACCTCCTCGCGCTGTACCAACGAGGAGGCCTACCTGGTGCAAAAGCTGGTGCGCGCGGCCTTCGGCAACAACAATGTCGATACCTGCGCGCGGGTCTGCCACTCGCCCACCGGCTATGGCCTGGGCCAGACCTACGGCACCTCGGCCGGCACCCAGACCTTCAAGTCCATCGAGCATTCCGATGTGATCCTGGTCATAGGCGCCAACCCCACGGCCGCCCACCCGGTCTTCGGCTCGCGCATGAAAAAGCGCCTGCGCGCGGGCGCCAAGCTCATCGTCATCGACCCGCGCGAGATCGAGCTCGTCAAGTCGCCGCATATCCGCGCCGACTACCACCTGCAACTGCGGCCCGGCACCAACGTGGCCATGATCACCGCGCTGGCCCATGTGATCGTCACCGAGGGCTGGCTGGCCCAGGATTACATCGACCAGCGCTGCGATGCCAAGTCCTTCGCGCAGTGGCAGGAGTTCGTGGCGCGGCCCGAGAATTCGCCCGAGGCCATGGCCGAGATCACGGGCGTGGCGCCAGAGCTGGTGCGCGGCGCGGCCCGCCTGTATGCGCTGGGAGCCGAGGACCATCCCGAGGGCCGGCCCGTCAACGCGGCCATCTACTACGGCCTGGGCGTGACCGAGCATGCTCAGGGCTCGACCATGGTCATGGGCATCGCCAACCTGGCCATGGCCACGGGCAATGTGGGCCGCGAGGGCGTGGGCGTGAACCCGCTGCGCGGCCAGAACAATGTGCAGGGATCATGCGACATGGGCTCGTTCCCGCACGAGCTGCCCGGCTACCGCCATATCTCGGACAGCACGGTGCGCGCCGAGTTCGAGGGCGCCTGGGGCGTGGCGCTGAGCCCCGAGCCCGGCCTGCGCATTCCCAATATGTTCGAGGCGGCGCTGGCCGGCAGCTTCATGGGGTTGTACTGCGAGGGCGAGGACATCGTGCAGTCCGACCCCAACACCCAGCATGTGACGGCCGCGCTGTCCAATATGGAATGCGTGGTGGTGCAGGACATCTTCCTCAACGAGACCGCCAAGTACGCCCATGTGTTCCTGCCGGGCGCGTCCTTCCTCGAAAAGGACGGCACTTTCACCAATGCCGAGCGCCGCATCTCGCGCGTGCGCAAGGTGATGGCGCCTCTGGCCGGCCATGCGGACTGGGAGGTCACGCAACTGCTGGCCAATGCGCTGGGCTATCCCATGGCCTATGCCCATCCGCGCGAGATCATGGCCGAGATCGCGGCGCTCACGCCCAGCTTCGCGGGGGTGAGCTACGACAAGATCGATCGCCTGGGCAGCGTGCAATGGCCGTGCAACGACGGCACCGACGAGGCCGGTACCAGCATCATGCATGTGGACCGCTTCGTGCGCGGCAAGGGCCGCTTCATCATCACCAAATACGTGGCGACCGACGAGAAGGTCACGCAGCGCTTCCCGCTGCTGCTGACCACGGGGCGCATACTGTCCCAGTACAACGTGGGCGCCCAGACCCGGCGTACGCACAACGGCCACTGGCACAGCGAAGACAAGCTCGAGATCCATCCGCATGACGCCGAGGACCGCGGCATACGCGAGGGCGACTGGGTGGGAATACAAAGCCGCGCGGGCGAGACCGTGCTGCGCGCCTGCGTGACCGAGCGCATACAGCCCGGGGTGGTCTACACCACCTTCCACTTTCCCGAGTCTGGCGCCAACGTCATCACCACCGACAGCTCGGACTGGGCCACCAACTGCCCCGAGTACAAGGTCACGGCCGTGCAGGTACTGCCCGTGGCTCAGGTCTCGGACTGGCAGCGCGAGCATGCGCGCATTCACAGCCAGCAGATAGAGCTGCTGCAGGCCGCGACTTTGGGAGCCGAGTGATGGATGCCGCGAATCTGATCCGCATGGCCAACCGCATAGGCGAGTTCTTCGAAGCCATGCCCGAGCGCGAGGAGGCTCTGCACGGCATTGCCGAGCACATCCGCAAGTTCTGGGAGCCGCGCATGCGCGGGCAGCTGCTTGCCGCTCTTGCCGATCCCGCCCAGGCCGAGCGGATCGCGCCCATGGTGCGCGAGGCCTTACAGCGCCATGATTTGAAATAGGCGCGCCGCTCCCTCTCTGGCGGGACGCTATGGCGGGCCTGCCGGGCAGGAAAACAGGCCCGCAGGTATAGTCTGGCGCTATCCTTTTTTCTATCGCGCAGACCCCGAATCGACCCCGGTTCGGGGCTTCTCCTGATGAGCTCCTCGCAAAAATTTGGCCCGCACCTGCGCCTGATCGGCATGGCAATTCTCTGGGGTGCGTCCTGGCCCGCAGGGCGGGTGATCGCCCAGAACATGCCGCCGTTGGCGGCAGCCAGCCTGCGCTTTCTGCTGGCCGCCACGGTGCTGCTGCCATGGATGTACTGGGCCGGCGGTTTTGCGGGACTCAGGGCCTGGAACAGGAGGCGCTGGCTGGGCATGGCCGTGGCGGGAGCCGCGGGCGTGTTTGGCTATGCCGCGTTCTTTCTCATGGGTCTCAAGCAGGTGCCCGCGGGCAAGGCGGCGCTGCTGATCACGCTCAATCCCGTGGTGACGCTGGCGCTGGCCGTGTGGATCTTCGGGGAACGCATCAATCGCACCATCGCGGCCGGCATGGCCGTGGCCGCGGCGGGGGCCGTGGTGGTGATCTCGCGCGGGCGCCCGCTGGAGATTCTGCAGGGCGCCGTGGGCCCTGGCGAGATCTTGATTCTGGGTTGCGTGGCCTGCTGGGTCGCCTACACCTTGCTGGGCCGCTGGGTGATGACGGGCGTGGATGCTTTGTCCGCCACGGCCGTGACCTCCACCATGGGTGCGCTCATGCTGCTTTCGGCCAGCCTGCTCGTTGAAGGGCCGGCGGGGCTGGCGGGCGCCATGCACGGCAATCTCCAGGCCTGGACGGCCTTGCTGTTCCTGGCCTTTGGCGCCACGGCCCTGGCCTATGCCTGGTACTTCGATGGCGTCAAGGCGCTGGGGGCGGGCGCCGCCTCGGGCTATATCACCCTGGTGCCGGTGCTGGGCGTGCTGTTCTCGGCCCTGCTGCTGGGCGAGAGCATAGATGCCTCCATGGTGATCGGCGGTGCCATGGCGGTGCTGGGCACGACGCTCATGAACTGGGGCCGCAGGCCCGCGGCCTGAGCCGGATCGGCGCTGCCCGGCCAGCTCTGTGCTTCAGCGCAGCTTGTCGCGTTCTATGGCCTGCAGCAGCCCGCGGCAGGCGTCCTCCACCAGGTCCAGCACATGCTCGAAGCCCTGCGCGCCGCCGTAATAGGGATCGGGAACCTGGCGCTCCGCAAAGTGCTGGCAGAAATCGGTGAGCCGGCGCAGGCGCTGCTGCTGTGCGGGCGTGCCGATCTTGCGCGCCGCGATCTCGTTGTTCTCGTCCATGACCAGCAACAGATCGAAGTCGTCAAAGTCCTGCGCCCTCAGCTGGCGCGCGCGCTGCCGGCTGAGGTCGTAGCCGCGGCGCCGCGCGTGCTGCTGGCTGCGGGCATCGGGGGCTTCGCCCACGTGGTAGCCATGAGTGCCTGCGGAGTCGACCTGCACCAGATCCTGCAGCCCGGCATCCGCTATCATTTTTTCCAGCACGCCATGGGCCGTGGGACTGCGGCAGATATTCCCCGTGCAGACCATGAGCACGCGAAACTCAGTGTTTTCACGGGTTACAGACACTTGTTCCCTATTTGTCACCTAATTTGTTCCCTAATGTGGTCTGTGGATAACTGCCATCATGAGACCTTGACGCGGATTGGTTCTGCACCACGCGGATCAGCATAAATCGCAGCCGTTTTTTCCGATGTGTGGCCCAGCAAAGCCTTGGTGTCCACGTTACCTTGGCGGCCGTAGCGCACCACGGCCTTGGACTCGTCCGCGGCCTTGAGCATGGTTTCGCGATCCACGCTGAACATGGTCGGCGGCTCCTGCGTGATCAGCCAGTGCGCCATCGCCGCCTGGGGGCTGGTCTGGGTATCCACCAGGGCCAGCGCAAAGCCCGGCAGACCTTCGACCAGCAGGCTCACCACCTCGTCGGCACGGCCCTGGGCGCTGGTATCGAGCACCAGGGTGCGCGCCTGGGGATCGATCCAGACCCACATGCTGCCCTGCTTGGTGAAAGCCATGGGCAGCAGATCCAGCTTGGCCTCGTCCTTGAGCTCCTTTTTCTCCTTCTTGCCGGGCTTGCGGCCCTCGGTTTTTTCGATGTGCTCGGCCTTCTCGTCGACCTTGCGGTTGAGCACGCTGGCCGGCAGCATCTTGGACTCGCTCATGAAGCGCAGCACCCACTGGCCGGCCACGGATTCGGCCAGAGGCCCATACTGCTCGCCGCGCGGCGGCACCCAGCCCAGCGAGCGCTCCTGCGTGGCGCCGCACTCGGCAAACACCGTCTTTTGCAGCGCCTCTTCGAGCTGCTGCAGATCGCCTTGCCAGCTCTTGGCAAGGCGGTAGATGATCATGCTCTTGAACATTGGGGCTCCAGAAAATAGAAAGCCACCTAAGCGGTGGCCTTGGCGATGGCTGCAGTTGCGTTGTCGATCTCATCACAGCGCGTACCAGGGGCCATGGCAAGCCAGTAGGCCAGCATCCCTTGAAGCGCTTCCAGCAATTCAGGCGCGGCAGCTATCAGGCGGCTGTCGTGCTGGTTCGGGTCTTCGTCAAAGCAGCAGATGACGGTGCCATCCGCACCGTCAATTTGGGAGCAGTAGCCCGACTCAGATCGGAACTCCCACGGGGCCGAGGTGTGCTTTGCATTGCTCATGGCTTTTCCTTCAGGCATTGCACGGTCTTCTCGTCCAGCCACTCGGCATGCATGCCGGGATAGACGAATTCATCGCGCAAGGTCTTGGTGATGGAGAGCGGCTCATCGGTCTTGGCATCGGGGCTGGTCAGCCAGAGCATGCTCAGGACGATGACGACGGCCAGCAGCAGAAAATCAAGAATCTTTTCCATGGTGGCGCGTCCCTCACAGTGGCCAGGCGTCGGGTGTGGTGGCGATGATCACGGCCACGCCCACCAGGCAGAAGATGCCGAATGCAGTCAGGCCCCACTGGGCCGCGATCAGAAGCTTTGTCCCAAGCTCGGTGCGAGCAGGAGCAGGGCGGCCAGCAGTAGCGCGAGCGCCAGGGTTCGGATGTGCGGCCATTTCACAGGCTTCCCTTCTCGCGCAGGCGCTGTACGAGGTCTTCGTCAACGGGGTGGTGGTGGCTGGATGTGGTCATCGTGCATCCCAACTTCCCATCAGGCCCTGATGAGGAGACAGCGCTTTAACGAGCTGCTTGGCTTCATGGCGCGCGTCATCGACGGCGATGTGCTTCACGCCCACAAACTCCCCAACATCCTTTGCAGCAGGGTGCAGGTCGAGGATGGTTCGAATGTCGCGGTCAAAGCGCCTTTCCCAGGGAGGAGGTTGGTTGAACATGTCGTAGAGGCTGCGCAGGATCACGTTGTCGAAGACGGAGCCATTACCACATACCTTCACCTTTTCGGGATCTGCAACGCTGTGGACCCATGCTGCGAAGTCGCGCTGCGCCTGGCCCGGCAGCACTGTTTGTGCGGCCATGATGGACGCGAAGCGCGCTTCCTGGGACTGCTCGGACCACCAGCGCATGGTTTCTGAGTCTTCATGGCGCGGGAACTGCATATGCTGTGCCAGCGGAATATGGAATTCACTGGTCAACAGTTGAAGATCCGGGCCGATGGCCACGGCGCCAATTGATGCGCCGATGGCATTGGGCTTGGTGCTGCGGGTTTCGAGGTCGAGCACGATGTGTGGGGCCTTGAGGGTCAACGGGTTCTCCTGTGGGCAAAGAAAAAGCCCGCGAGCGGTTGCTGCGGGCTTGAATAAAGAGCCGGTGACCTATCTGGTCGTGCCTGGGCAAGATGGGCAAGCGAAAGGAGTCGTTGATCCCAGGACCCGGCAAAACAGGTGGATTGAGCGGAATTTTGCCGAATGACAGCTGGTCAATCAATACGCATATTTGCGTTAAGGAATTGGTGCTATGCCATCTGGTGTGACCACGCTGCCCACAGTACCTAGGCTCATTCCCTGGTGCTGCGCCATCATTGGCTTGCATGGTCACGCCAGATGGTCCCTGAGTTCAGGGCAAAAAAAGCCACCATGGAAGGCGGCTTGAAGAGGATCCCCGCATGACCGGGGTTAACTGCGCCCATTGCAGTTATCTCTCAACTCGGAACATGCTACTGCAACGCAGTAGTTGGTGACAGTTATTTTTGCTTTCGATTGTGCAGTGCACACACCATCAAGAAAAAGAGCGGATCACCCGGCTTTCGGTCTGTCGGTGGCGGCATCTCGGATTGCCCAACTCCACACCCGGTTGCAGTTTTTCAGTACCGCGCTCTTTCTTGATGGTCCCGCTTAGCCCCGCGGGGGTGGATAGAGTTAGTGTTGCGCAGCAATCAAAGCTACACTGACGGGGTTAGCCTTCCAGCACGATGCATCCATCACCGTTGCAGCTCCGACAAGGCGCGCTACGCGGTTTACTGTCTGGGCCATTGCTTGCTGGCGGGTATGGCCTTGGCGGCGCAGCAGTCGATACATCACGCGGCATTGGGTCTTGTAACGATCTTCCGGAGACATGGCGAGAACTTGTTGAGCGCGGTTCATAGTTGCTCCTTGTGAAAAAAGAAAAGCGCCCTCGGATGAAGACGCTTTTGTTTTTGGCCCCGCTTAGCCCCGCGGGGAGGGCACATGCATGCCGCATGCTGGCTATCCGCAGCTGGACATCAAGAGCCTCACCCTGGCCGACGCCAAAGTCATCTACCGCCGCGACTACTGGAATCGCGCGCACTGCGATGAACTGCCCCACGGGGTAGCCTTCCCTCGCCGAGTGCGCCTCAACCTGCACAGCCGTATTCGAAGCAATGGCAGCAGGAGGTCAGCGACTGGCAGAAGCTGGTGGAGAGCTCGCGCGCAAAGCTGAAGGCCACGCTGCTGATGCAGGACTGATGCAGGAGTCTTGGCCGTCAAATAGCCATCAAATACCCATCAAATGAAGAAGCCCCGGTACCTTGCGGTGTCGGGGCTTTTTTACGTTTGCAATCTGCTTTTTGGCGGGTCTTAAAAATGCCTGCAACGTGTCACCTAACTGATGGCTAAGTGATTGATTTATTTGCCACAAAATCACGCTATTCACAGGCTCTGATGCCTGTGCTGTTTGAGTCGTAATGTATTGACTTTAAAAAGTAATTTCATGTGAGTAAGTCGTTTTCGATTGTCCGCTTCCCGTGCAGACCATGAGCACGCGAAACACCGGTTGTTCTCTGTTGGTCACCTGACTTGACTCCTGAAGGGGCTGGCGTTGTGGATTCTGGCAGCTCTTCACACGCCATTCAAACTGGTAACAGGCATTTTGAAACATTGCTCATGAATTCAAACCGTTGCTAACATCATCGCAACAGGCTGCTGGGAGCCGTGCGGACGCCACAGGTCGCTGGGCACGAGTGCCGCCAGAGGCTTGGCCGCGTGAACCAGTCACCACCGATGGGCTCTTCGAATGCTTAGCAACAATCAGCTTTATGTGTTGGTTGCACCGGCCTGCATCACGGCTCTCGGCGGCCTGCTGGGACTTTGCTGGCTGATTCAGCGCCGTTCGCTGTTCCTGCTCTGGACCGCTTGCGGCCTGGTGCTGACCGGGATAGGCCTGAGCTGGCAAAGCATCATTCCAAAGGCCGAGCTGTCCAGGTGGGCGGTATACACGGGAGCCATCTACCTGGCCGGCGCCTGGTTCTGCACCCTGGGTGTGGCCCACAAGTTCTCCGTCTCCGCGTTTCCCAAGACTTCGGCGGTGGTCTCGGCGCTGGTTCTGGCTATCCTCTACCAGAACAGCGCGGTGCAGGACAGCATTGCGGTGCGCACGCTGTGGCTGAACCTGGGGCTGGGGATCATTCATTTCTTGCCGTTCCCGGCCATAGTGCGCAGGCCGGCGAGCAAGGACAGGCTGGAGAGGCTGCTGTATTGGTCCTATGGCCTGTTTGCCATCTACACCATGTTGCGTCCGGCGATGGTGCTGGTCCTGGGGTTTACGGAACTCAAGGACATGACGGTCTCCATCTACTGGCTGGTCACCATGCTGGGTTCGCTGCTTTTCAGCCTGCTGTTCTCCGGCCTGCTGCTCATCGTCGCCATGCGGGATGCCACGCTTGTCCTGCGCGACGAGCGCAACCACGACTCGCTTACCGGTTTGCTGAACCGGCGCGCTTTCTGGGAAGCGGCCGAGAAGCTCAACCAGCAGCCTGGGGTAGGACCGGTCTCGATTCTGATCGGCGATATCGACCATTTCAAACAGGTCAATGACAACTGGGGCCATGAGTATGGCGACATGGTGCTCAAGGCCGTGGCCCGTGCAATGCTGGAAAGCGTGCGCAGCGAGGATCTGGTGGCGCGCTTTGGCGGCGAGGAGTTTGTGCTGTTGCTGACCCGTTCGGATCTTGAGACCGCGGAGCAGGTCGCCCAGAGAATCCGCGCCAAGGTCAGCGCCAGCGGCTATGTGCAGCAGCCGGGCCAGGGCGTGACCATGAGCTTCGGCGTCGCATCGCTGGCCTTTGATGCGAACCTTCGGCAGGTCGTGAGCGCGGCGGACAGGCTGCTGTATCAGGCCAAGGAATCCGGGCGCGACCAGGTCGCCGTGGAGCCGCTGTTCGCGCCCGTGGCCATGGCCTGAGACCGGCGCCACAGGTGGCGCATTATTTGGCTTCCATCCAGCCGTTCTCGGTCTTCATGAAGGACGGGCTGATGTTCCAGGGCACGCCATCGCCCTTCTTCTGCCCATCGGTGAAGCCCATGCCTTCCAGATGCGACCAGGCTTGGATATAGGCGTAGCGCCGCAGCTCCGCGGCGTCCTTGCCGCCTTCATCGGAGTTCCAGTACCGGGCGCAGGACTCGCACTGACTCAGCAAGCGGTCGCGCCGCTGAGCGAAATTGTCCTGGCCGTTGATCCAGCTGTTGGCATTGATCTTCAACTGGAACAGATTGCCCCACTCGTTGATGCCCATGAAGCCGGAATTTTTCTGATTCCCCTTCTGGTTCTGCTCATAGCTTTTTGCCAGCTCCAGGGCCGCCTCCGGCAGATCGCGGGTCAATGCCATTTCGTAGTTGTAGCGAACCAGGTACAGATTGGCCGCCTTGGTGTCGACCCAGCCGTTCTCGCGTTTGAAGTTGCGCGTCTCGACGCCGGGGACCACGCTGCTCTGGGCGTTCCGGGTGGCTACCTCAAGCGTCAGCTTTTCCGGCGGCGTCTTGTCGTCTTTGACGCACCCGGCGACGGCCAGGACCACAACCGGGGCAAGTAGCAATGCTCTCATGGATATGAAACAAATGGATACAAATCTGGGATTCTAGAGCGCCTCATCTGCCCAGTCCGGCGTTGCTTGGCGATCTCCTGGGCCCGGGGCTGCCGGCCGCCGGAAATCCGCGGGAAGCAGAATTTCTGCCGGAGCTTCGGCTTGGCTAATATGGGCCGGAGACAGCAGCCGCTCAGGGAGACTCTCTTGATCACGACCATTACCACCTTCAATCTGCCGCAAGCAATCACGCTGGACGAAGCCCGCGAAATCTTCAAGAGCACGGCGCCCAAATACCGGGACGTGCCCGGCCTGCTGCGCAAGCAGTATGTGCTGACGCCGGATGGCAAGACCGCGGGCGGCGTTTACCTCTGGAAAAGCCGGGAAGATGCCGAAGCGATGTACACCGATGCCTGGCGCGCTTTTGTGCGCGAAAAATACCAGACCGAGCCCAGCGTGAGCTATTTCGAGACTCCGGTGGTGGTTGACAACGTGGCGGGCCAGATTCAGCTGGACTGAGCGGCCCAGGCCCATGGGAAGCCGCAGCGGAGGACTTTGGGGTATCGGGGGCGCGGCGATGGATCGCGGCTTTTCTCGTCACCCGCCGATAGGCGTGCAGAGCTCGACCAGCGTGCCGTCGGGGCAGCGGACATAGGCGATGGTCTGGCCCCAGGGCTTGAGCTCGGGGGCCTGGATGCCGGCCGCTCCGGCGGCTATGGCGCGCTCGTACGGGGCCTGGACCTCGGCCGTGGTCAGCGCAATCTCAAAGCCCAGAGGCCTGGGCGATTCGCTGGCTGCCACATAGCCTTCGGGAAGATTGGACCGGCCCAGGGCATGCGAGGCAAAAGCCAGGGTGGTGGCACCGGTCTCGAGCTCGCCATAGTCGCCCGACTCATGGAGAAAGCGCGTCTTCAGACCGAAGGCCTGGTCGAAGAACTCTAGCGACTTCGCGACCTGAGGCACGTAGATGATGGTGTAGCCAAGCTTCATGCCGGCGATGATAAGGGCTGGGCCAGCCCCTGGGCAAACGGGGAAGCAAGTGCCGCTTGCCCCCGATTCGATGTCTTGAAGCGCTGTTCCGGCAAGGGATGGGAAGCGGGAAGCTTCAGATGCCGGCCTTGGCGCGCAGCGTGTCGAACTCCGTCGTCCATTGCTGGCGCAGGCTGCGTTTCTCGCCGTCGTCTATCCAGGCCGCGTCTATGCCGTTGAGCATAAAGCTCTTGAGGTCGGCGAGGGAGAAACCAAAGTCGCAGACCATCTTGCTCCAGGCTCCCGTGGGGTCCACATGGTGCAGCGTCGGGTCGTCGGTGTTCGGGTGCACGCGCAGGCCCATGGGCGGCATCTGGCGGATGGGATGGTCCAGCGCCCAGCGCTCGGGTGCCAGCGTGCGCAGATAGTAGGAATTGGTGGGAACCACCGTGAAGACAATGCCCAGGTCCGCACAGCGCCGGGCAAGCTCGGGGTTGTCGATCACGGTATAGCCGTGGTCCACGCGGTCCACCTTGAGGAGCTCGATGGCGGTTTGCAGATTGTTCCAGGGCAGGCCGAACTCGCTGGCATGGGCCGTGGTCTTGAGGCCGTTTTTGCGCGCCAGCGCGTAGGCCTCGACAAACAGCTCGGGCGGACGCTCGTTCTCACGGTAGTCTATGCCTATGCCGGGCACCTCGTCGTGGCGGTGGGCCAGCATCCACTCCACCATCTGCACCGCGGCTTCGGCCGGGGCCTCGCGGTCTATGGACGGCACGAGGCGGCCACGTATGCCGCAGTCTTTTTGCGCGGCCGCGGCACCGGCCAGAATGGCTTGCTGCGCCTGGCCATAGCTCATGCCCGAGCATTGCACCGTGCCCGTGGGGTTCCAGAAAAACTCGGCATAGCGCACATTGTGGGCGGCCGCATCCTGCAGATATTCGTAGGTGATGCGCTCCAGATCGGCGGGGGATTGCAGCAGCCACTGATCGAGGGCGCGCAGCACACGCAGCACGCCCACGGGCTTTTCGCCGCGCGTGTAGAAGGCTTCGATTTCGGCTAGGCTCAGCGGCGCCTTGGCGCGCTGCACCAGCTCGATGAAAGTGTTCTTGCGCACCGTGCCCAGCAGGTGGCAGTGCAGCTCCATCTTGGGGATGGCATGGAGAAAAGCGGTCAGTTCGGGAGTGGGAGAGGTCGGGGCGGCATTCATGCAGCCCATGGTAGCGGCTGCAGAGCCTTCGGGACGTAGGCAGTTCTACGTCAGTGCGCGAAGAACAGCCGTGGTACCGAGGCCGCCAGCATGGCCAGGCCGGAGCAGGTCAGCAGGCTCAGCACGATCTGGCGAAAGCGCGCATCGCTCACGCCCTTGTAGACACGGGCGCCGAAGATGACCGGCACCAGCACGGCGGGCAGCACCACGGCAAACCAGGTCCACATGGCGGGCTTGACCATTCCCGTGGCCAGGTAGCTGGCCATGGTGATGCCGAGCATGGAGAGGTTGAAGTTCTGTATCACCGTGCGTTGCACCTGGCGCTCGAAGCCGCGCAGAGTGCACCACAGCGTAGGCACGGTGCCGCTGAAGCCGCCGAGTCCACCCATGGCGCCGCCAATCAGGCCCGCCATCGCATCGCTCAGGCGCGCCAGCAGGCCGCCGCCCAGCGTCAGCCGGGGCAGGCGGGCGCTCAGCAGCATGGTGGGGCACCACAGCACCAGCAGACCGCCGAGGCCGAGCTTGAACCAGTCCATATTGAGGTGCGGCATGACGGCCACGCCCATGGGGATGCCAACCAGGCCGCCCGCGATGAAAGGTAGCAGCGACTTCCTGTGAAAATCGCGGCGCCCGGTGAAGGCCGCAATGATCTGGCCCGTCAGCGAGCCAAACACCGAGAGCACGGCGGCCAGTTGAGGCTCCAGCACCCAGGCCCAGAACGACATGGCCACCATGCCGAAGGCAAAGCCGGACAGCCCCTGCACAAAACCCGCCACCGCAGCCCCCAGGGCCACCACCAACATCACTTCCACGTTCTGGTCTCCGTCTGATGGCATCGATTATCGGCGGGGGCCGGCAGGGGATTGCCATGCAGTTTTCGCCTGGCAGCAGGCGGCTGCGCTATCGTTCAGGCCATGCAAGCATCATCTGTCTGGACTCTGGGGCTGCGCAACCTCTGGCGCGATCTGCGCGCGGGAGAGCTGCGCCTGATCATCGTGGCCGTGCTGCTGGCCGTGGCGGCGCTCACCTCGGTGGGTTTTTTCGCGGATCGGCTGCAGGCCGGGCTGCAGCGCGACGCGCGCCAGCTGCTGGGCGGCGATGTGGTGGTGGTCAGCGACAACCCCGCGCCCGCGGCTTTTGCGCAGCAGGCCAGGCAGCAGGGCCTGGAGACCGTGGCCTCGGCCAGCTTTCCCACCATGGCGCGGGCCGTGCAGGGGCAGGGCGGGGCGAGCCGCCTGGTGGCGCTCAAAAGCGTGGATCCCGGCTACCCGCTGCGCGGCCGGCTGACGCTGAGCCAGGGCCCGGGACAGGCGCCGCAGCCTGCCGCGACCATCCCGGCGCGCGGCGAGGTCTGGGTGGACGCGCCCCTGCTGGAGTCCCTGGGCATAGGCGTGGGCGATACCCTGCTGCTGGGCGATGCGGCCTTCAGGATTGCGGGCATCATCGTGATCGAGCCCGACCGCGGTGCGGGTTTCATGAGCTTTGCGCCGCGCGTGATGCTCAACAGCGCGGACCTGCCCGCGACCCGGCTGGTGCAGCCGGCCAGCCGCATCACCTACCGGCTGGCCGTGGCGGCTGCGGCCGGCCGCGGCGGCGAGCAGGCGGCGCAGAGCTATCTGCTCTGGGCCCAGCAGCAGGCCGGCAGCCTGCATGGGGTGCGCATCGAATCGCTGGAGAGCGGCCGTCCCGAGATGCGCCAGACCCTGGATCGCGCCGAGAAATTCCTGAGCCTCGTGGCGCTGCTGGCCGCGCTGCTGTCGGCCGTGGCCGTGGCGCTGGCCGCGCGCTCCTTTGCCAACAGCCATCTGGATGCCTCGGCCATGCTGCGCGTGCTGGGCCAGAGCCAGCGCCGCATCGCTCTGGCCTATGTGGTCGAGTTCGCATGCATAGGCCTGGCCTCCAGCGTCGCCGGCGTGCTGCTGGGCTGGGCCGTGCACCATGTGTTTGTCTGGTTGCTGGCGGGACTGGTGGAAGCCGGTCTGCCCGCGGCCCGCATCTGGCCTGCGGCCTTCGGCGTGGGCATGGGCCTGACCCTGCTGCTGGCCTTTGGCCTGCCGCCCGTGCTGCAGCTGGCCCAGGTCCCGCCGCTGCGGGTGATGCGGCGCGATCTGGGCGCGCTCAAGCCCGTGTCCTATCTGGTGCTGGCCCTGGGTGTCGGCGGTTTCGCGGCACTGCTCATGGCGGTGAGCAGCGACCTCAAGCTGGGCCTGATCGCCGTGGGCGGTTTTGCGGCCGCCGTGCTGCTGTTTGCGGGCCTGGCCTGGCTGGCCGTCAAGCTGCTGCGCCGCCTGGTCAACGAGTCCACGGCACCGCGCTGGCTGGTCATGGCCACACGCCAGGTCTCGGCCAGGCCCGTGTATGCCGTGGTCCAGGTCAGTTCGCTGGCCGTGGGCCTGCTGGCGCTGGTGCTGCTGGTGCTGCTGCGCACCGATCTGATCGCCAGCTGGCGCCAGGCCACGCCGGCCAATGCGCCGGACCGCTTTGTGATCAATATCCAGCCCGACCAGGCGCAGGACTTCCAGGCCGCGCTGAAAAAAGCGGGCGTGCAAGGCTATGACTGGTATCCCATGATTCGCGGGCGGCTGATTGCGGTCAACGGCAGGGATGTGAGTCCCGAGGACTATGCCGAGGACCGCGCCAAGCGCCTGGTGGACAGGGAGTTCAACCTCTCCACCTCCGAGGCCATGCCCGAGCACAACCAGGTCGTGGCCGGCCGCTGGACCGCCGGGGAGCAGGGGGCCGTGAGTGTGGAGGAAGGCATTGCCAAGACTCTGGGGCTGAAGCTGGGCGACAGGCTGCGCTTCGACATCGGCGGAGAGGAGAGCGAGGCGCGCATCACCAGCCTGCGCAAGGTGGACTGGAGCTCCATGCGCGCCAACTTCTTCGTGATCTATCCCGTGCGGCAGCTGGACAATGTGGCCGTCACCTATCTGGCCGCCTACCGGGCACCGGATCTCAAGGGCTTTGACAACGCGCTGGTCAACCAGTTTCCCAACATCACCAATGTGGATTTGAGCAGCACGCTGGCCCAGGTGCAGCAGGTGATGGACCAGGTCATCCGGGCCGTGGAATTTCTCTTCGGCTTCACGCTGGCTGCGGGCCTGGTGGTGCTGTTCGCCTCCGTCACCGGCACGCGGGAGGAGCGTGCGCGCGAATACGCTATCATGCGCGCCGTCGGCGCCCGGGCAAGCCTGCTGCAGCAGGTGCAGAGCGCCGAGCTGGCCGGCGTGGGACTGATGGCCGGCTTTCTGGCCAGCTGCGTGGCCCTGGCCGTGGGCTGGGCTCTCGCGCACTGGGTGTTCGACTTCGAGTGGTCCGTGCTCTGGTGGGTGCCGCTGGCAGGAGCCGCGGCCGGTGCCGTCCTGGCCTGGCTGTCGGGCTGGTGGGCGCTGCGCGAGGTGATCAGGCGGCCGGTGATGATCACGCTGCGTCAGGCTGCGGAATAGGGCTCGGGCCCTGGAACAGACGCGCGCTCGCAAAGTCCACGAAGGCGCGCACCTTGGGCGAGAGCTGGCGGCTGGACGGCCACAGCGCGGAGAACTGGCCGGTGTGCGTGAGCTGCTGCGCCAGCACCTGCTGCAGTTCGCCGCGGGCCAGTGCGTCGCGGGCCAGGAAGTCCGGCATATAGGCCAGGCCCATGCCCGCGACGGCCGCGCCCAGCATGGCCTCCATGTTGTTGCAGACCAGGGCGATGGGCATGGCCGGCAGGCCGGGCAGAACCCATTCCTCGAGCTTGCCGCTGCTCAGGAAGCGGTAGCGCAGACTGGTATGCCGGGCCAGCTCGGCAGGCGTGTGCGGCACGCCGCGTTCGGCCAGATAGGCCGGCGAGGCCGCAAGAATGAAGCGGAACGGCCCAAGTCGGCGCGCCACCAGGCGCGAGTCGGCCAGATCGCCGCTGCGGATGACCACGTCGAGGCCGGCCTCGACGACGTCGACCAGATGGTCGTTGAAATCCAGGTCCAGCTCCACCTCGGGGTAGCGGGTCTGGAACTCCGGCAGCACGGGCAGCAGAAAGCGGTAGCCGATGGTGGGCAGGCTCATGCGCAGCCGGCCGCGCGGTGCTTCGGCGGCGGCCTGCATGGCGGCGCGCGCATCGTGCAGCTCGTCGAGGATGCGCCGGCAGCGCTCGTGGAACAGCGCGCCTTCCTGCGTGAGGCGCACCTGGCGTGTGGTGCGCTGGAACAGGCGCAGCCCGAGCTGCTGCTCCAGCCGCGCCACGTTCTTGCCCACGGCCGAGGCCGAAATGCCCAGCGCGCGGCCGGCCTCGGCAAAGCTCAGAAGATCGGCGGCACGCACAAAGGACTCAAGTCCGCTGAAGCTGTCCATGGTGATTGGCAACCTTTGGTTGGGAGTGTTGGGAGTACGGCCGCTATTCTCGTTTGATTGGAGCGCTTTTATCGTTCATGCCTGCTTCGTTCATCCCGGCCGGGCTTCTTTTTCGACAAGGCTCCATGTCTTCCTCCACTTCCTCATCCCGCGCGTCTGCGGGCACCCATCTTTCCGCCACACGCGCATCGCCCGTCTGGGTGCTGTTGTCGGTCTGCCTGGCCGCGCTGGCCATGCCGCTGAGCTTCACGGGGCCGGCGGTGGCGCTGCCCGCACTGCGCGAGGCTCTGGGCGGCGGCCCGCTGGCGCTGAACTGGGTCACCAATGCTTTCATGCTGAGTTTTGGCGCCACGCTGATGGCGGCCGGCGCGCTGGCCGACGTGCATGGCCGGCGACGCGTGTTCCTCTGGGGGCTGGCCATCGTCGGGGCCAGCGCACTGGCCCAGGCCTGCTTGCAGGGCCATGGCGCCATCGTCGGCTTCGATCTGCTGCGCGCCTTGCAGGGCCTGGGCGCGGCAGCGGCGCTGGCCGCGGGCACGGCGGGCCTGGCCCAGGTCTATGACGCCGGGCAGCGCACCCGGGCCTTCAGTCTGGTGGGGACTTCGTTCGGCGTGGGTCTGGCCTTGGGGCCGCTGCTGTCGGGCTGGTTGCTCGAGGCCGTGGGCTGGCGCGGCGTGGTGCTCAGCGCCGGCGTCGTGGCGCTGGCCGCGCTGGTGCTGGGGCGGCGCTGCATGCCGGAGTCGCGCAATCCGCAGGCGCAGCGGCTGGATGTGCCGGGCGCGCTGTGGTTCACGCTGGCGCTGGCCCTGCTGACCTGGGGCGTGCTGCAGGCGCCCGAGGCCGGCTGGGCGCACGCGCGCACGCTGCTGCCACTGGCGGCGGCCCTGCTGGCTGCGGCAGCCTTTGTGCGCGTCGAGCGCCGCAGTCCCCACCCCATGCTGGACCTGTCGCTGTTCCGCTATCCGCGCTTTGTCGGCGTGCAACTGCTGGCTGCGGCGCCGGCCTACGCCTTTGTCGTGCTGCTGGTGCTGCTGCCCGTGCGTTTCATCGGCGTGGAGGGCATGGCGCCGCTGGGGGCCGGGCGGCTGATGTTCGTGCTGTCGCTGCCCATGCTGTTCGTGCCGCTGCTGGCGGGCTGGCTCACGCGCTGGCTTTCGGCTGCTCTGCTCTGTGCGGCGGGCTTGCTGGTCTGTGCCGCGGGTCTGCTGTGGCTGGGCCGCTGTGCGCCGGGTGCGGGCCTGGCGCAGATGGGGGCGCCGCTGGCCTTGATCGGCCTGGGCATAGGCCTGCCCTGGGGACTGATGGACGGACTGGCCGTGAGCGTGGTGCCGCGCGAGCGCGCCGGCATGGCCACGGGCATCTTCAGCACGGTGCGTGTGGCGGGCGAGGGTATTGCGCTGGCCGTGGTGGGAGCGGCCCTGGCGGTGCTGCTGGCGCGCGAGCTGGCGCTGGTCTCGCCATCCCTGGTGTCGGGTCTCTCGGAGGCGGCGCAGATGCTGGTGACCGGCAATATGGACGGCGCCCTGGGGCTGCTGCCTGGGGCGGCAATGGCGCAGGTGCTGCAGGCCTATGGCCGGGCCTTCTCTACGCTGCTGGACCTGCTGGCCGGCATCACGCTGGTGACGGCAGTCAGCGTGTTTGCATTCCTGCGTGCGGGTGCGGACATGCCGCATGCTTGACAATCGAGGCTGACTTGCAAAGCCGAGACACATGCAGATTGAAGAAAAGCCCCCGTTTGACACCCCCTATGAATGGATAGGCGGTGAAGAAAAAGTCCAGCAGCTGGTGACCCGCTTCTATGACCTCATGGATCTGGAGCCCGGCTACAAGGAGCTGCGCGCCGCCCATGGCAGCACGCTAGACGATGCGCGCCAGAAGCTGTTCTGGTTTCTCTGCGGCTGGCTGGGCGGGCCCGACCATTACCAGGACCGTTTCGGCCACCCGCGCCTGCGCATGCGCCACATGCCGTTTTCGATCGGCATCCAGGAGCGCGACCAGTGGGTGGCCTGCATGGATCAGGCCATGGCCGAGACCGGGGTGCCCGAGGCGCTGCGCACGCGGCTCAAGGCCAGCTTCATGAACACCGCCGACTGGATGCGCAACCGCGGCGTGTGATGCGGCGGCACCGGATTTCGATTCGTCAAATTTCCTTCATGCCTTTGTAAACAGCGCTGCCGACACTGCCTGCACTTTAACAAGCAGGGAGTGAGCATGCAGGACAGGTATTTGCCCGGCGCAGGGTTGCGCGCCGGTGGTTATTCATTGGCGCTGCGGCAACGCCGCCATGTGCTGGCGGCCCTGGGCTGCGGGGTATTGCTGGCGGCCTGCGGCGGCAGCGACAGCCCCGTTTCCTCGGCACCCAGCCAGCCGGCCACGGCGACCCTGGCCGTGCTGGAAACCACGGACCTGCACTTCAACGTGCGCAGCTACGACTACTTCAAGTTGGCCGAAGACAAGAGCTACGGCTTCGAGCGCACGGCCACGCTGATCCGTGCGGCGCGCCAGGAGTTCGGCAACACGCTGCTGGTGGACAACGGCGACACCATTCAGGGCACGGCCCTGGCCGACTACGAGGCCGAGGTCAAGCCCATACCCTGCACGCAGCAGCTGTCCATGTTCAAGGCCATGGCCGCACTGAGCTTTGATGCGGGAACGCTGGGCAACCATGAGTTCAACTACGGCCTGCCGTTCCTGAACCAGGTGCTGGGCGGCGGCATGCAGGTCGATGGCGTCGATGCCAGCCAGAAGTGCGTGGGCAGCGGTTATCCGGCCGTGCTGGCCAACGTCTACAGCAGCAAGACCCAGAAGCCTCTGGTCCAGCCCTATGTGCTGCTGCAGCGGACCATGGTGGCCAAGGGCAGCGACGGCAAGGAGGTCAGGCTGCCGATCAAGATCGGCGTGATCGGCTTCACCACGCCGGGCATCATGAACTGGGACAAGCGCTATCTCGAAGGCAAGGTCTATACCGAAGGCGCGGTGGAGTCGGCCCGCAAATATGTGCCCGAGCTGCGCGCCAAGGGCGCCGATGTGGTCGTGGCCCTGCTGCACGGCGGCATGGACGGCGCCGCCTACTCGGCCACCATGGAGAACCCGGGCCTGTATCTGTCCAAGGTGGCAGGCATAGATGCCATGGTCATGGGCCACCAGCACAGCATCTTTCCCGACCGCTCGGCCAAGCCGGCCTTCAGCCAGAGCGGGGTCGACAACCAGGCCGGCACCGTCAACGGCGTGCCCGCCGTCATGGCCAGCTCCTGGGGCAAGGCCCTGGGCGTGATCCAGCTGCCGCTCAAATGGGATGGCAAGCAGTGGAGCGTGGACAAGAGCGGCAGCAAGAGCGAGCTGCGCAACATCCAGAACAAGGACGCCTCTGGCGCCACGGTGTTCGTGAACGCCGACCCGGCGATCGCGCCGCTGATAGAGACTCAGCACCAGGCGGCCATCAGCTATGTGAAGACCCCGATAGGCAGCACGGACTTCCGCATGAGCACGCTGTTTGCCGATGTGGGCGACCCGGGCGCCATCCAGATCGTGAACCAGGCCCAGCAAAGCTATGTGGCCAGCTATGTCCAGTCCAATCTGCCGCAGTATGCAAGCCTGCCGGTGCTGTCCGTGAGCGCGCCGTTCAAATCGGGCTTCCAGGGCGGCAAGGACTTCACCGATGTGGCTGCCGGCCCCCTGGCCATCTACAACGCGGCCGACCTCTATCTGTACCCCAACACCGTGTATGCGGTGAAGGTGAACGGCGCCGACATCAAGGACTGGCTGGAGGCTGCGGCCAAGCGCTTCAACCAGATCGATGTCAGCAAGACGGCCGAGCAGCAGCTGATCAGCAGCTTCCCCGGCTACAACTTCGACATGTTCACCACGGCCGACGTGCAGTACGAGATCGATGTGACCCAGCCCCTGGGCAGCCGCATCAGGAATCTCAGCTATCTGGGCCTGCCCATCAATCCGGCGCAGGAGTTCGTGATCGCGACCAACAACTACCGCGCCACCAGCGGTGCCAGCTTCATTCCCAAGCTCAACGGCTCGTCCACCATCTGGGCCTCGCCCGATGCCAACCGCGATGTGGTGATCGAGTATGTGCGCAAGAACCCGCAGGTCACGCGTGCGGCCAATGGCTCGGCCAAGAGCTGGCGTTTCACCAAGGTAGCGACAGCAGGCCCCGTGGTGTTCAGCTCCGGCGTCGATGCCTTGAGCGTGGCCCAGGATGCGGGCCTGAACGGCATCTCCGTGCTGGCCGCCGATGACGGCTCCGGCAAGGGCATGAGCAAGTACCAGATCGACCTGTCCAAATAAGCCCGGTCTTGAACCGACCCGCCGCGGCCGACTGGCCGCAGCGGGTTTTTTCATGCTGCTGGCTATGATGGGGGAAATCATTGGGGAGGTTCTGATGGGATATATCGCGCTGCTCGTGCTTGTGGTGCTCGTGATCTGGGCGGTTGCCGTCTACAACCGGCTGCGCACGCATAGAAACCAGGTGGAGAATGCATTCGCGCAGATCGACGTGCAGCTCAAGCGCCGCCATGATCTGATCCCGAATCTGGTCGAGGTCGCACGCGGCTATATGCAGCATGAGGCACAGACGCTGGAGGCCGTGATCCGCGCACGCGGCGAGGCCGTGAGTGCGGCCGACCAGGCCCGCCAGGCGCCGGGCAGGGCCCAGGCCATGGGTGCACTCATGGCTACGGAGCAGGTGCTGGGCGGCCAGGTCGGGCGGTTGATGGCACTGGCCGAGGCCTATCCCACACTCAAGGCCGATGCCCGCATGCAGCAGCTCAGCGAAGAAGTCACCAGCACCGAGAACCGCATCGGCTTTGCGCGCCAGGCCTATAACGACCAGGTGCTGGACTTCAACAACCAGGCCGGGGTGTTTCCGGATCTGATCGTGGCCCGCCTTGCCGGCTTTGCGCATATGGGCATGCTGGCCTCCACGCAAAGCGAGCAGGAGCGCGCAGTGCCCCAGGTCAGGTTCTGAGGCCATGCGCTTCTGGGTGCGGCAGCGCGAAGCCAGGCGCAGCACACGCTGGCTGCTGCTGTCGTTTGTGCTGTGCGTGCTGGCCGTGGTGGCCTCGGTGCACCTGGGGCTGATGCTGGCCTGGTGGCTGGGAACCTTGGCCTTTGGCGGCTGGGACTATCCCACGGGTTTCGCCGCCGTGAATATAGGCGTGACCCTGCTGCTGGTGCTGGGCGGCTGCTGGATAGAGCTGGACCAGCTGCGTCACGGCGGTCGCAAGCTGGCCGAGCGTGTGGGCGCCCGCGAGGCGCGTCCCCGCAGCTCGCTGGCCGAGCAGCAGCTGTGCAATATCGTCGATGAAATGTGCATCGCCGCGCACTGGCCTGCGCCGCAGGTCACGGTGCTGGCGCGGACCGAGGCCATCAACGCCTTTGCCGCGGGCTGGGATGCGCAGGACGCCATCATCGCTGTCACCCAGGGCGCACTGGATCAGCTGAGCCGCGAAGAAATGCAGGGGCTGGTGGCGCACGAGCTGTCCCATCTGCGCGAGGGCGACACGCGCCTGAACATGCAGCTGGCGGGTATGGTCTTCGGGCTGGAGCTGATTCACAACTTTGGCCGGAGCATGCGCGAGCGGGAAAACCTGCTGACCCAATGGTTTGGGTTGTTCATCCAGGCCGCGGGCTTTGTGGGCTGGCTCTGCGGCCAGCTGCTCAAGGCCGCCGTGTCGCGCCAGCGCGAATACCTGGCCGATGCGCGTGCCGTGCAATGGACGCGCAGCAAGGACGGCCTGGGCGGCGTGCTGCGCAAGGTGCTGACGCAGCGCGAGCTGGCGCAGCAGCAATATGGCAGCTGGCAGGCCGATGAGCGCAGGCATATCGGACTTGATCACCGCACCGTGCAGCACATGCTGCTGGCCGAGACACCCCATGCCAGCCGTCTGGAGGACTGGCTGGAGTCCCACCCCACGCTGCCGGAGCGCATACGCCGAATCTACGGGCGCGATATGCGGCCCCTGCCATTGCCGCTCGGCACGGTGCCTGTGGGGCGTTGATCGCGCTTGTGGCCCGCAGCAAGCCTAGAACAGCCGGCGCTTGCCCGGCTGCAGCAGCACCACCAGGGCGCCCGCGCCGCCTTCTGCCGGGCGGGCCTGGACAAAGGCCAGCACCTCTTTTTTCTGCACCAGCCAGCGCTGCACCTTGCCCTTGAGCACGGGCGTGCGGCCCGGCGAGCCCAGGCCCTTGCCGTGCACGATGCGTATGCAGCGCACGCCGGTGCGGTGCGACAGGCGTATGAATTGGCCCAGGGCCTCGCGGGCCTCGTCGGAGCGCAGGCCGTGCAGGTCCAGCTGATGCTGGATGCTCCAGTGGCCGCCGCGCAGCTTGCGCGTTACATCGAGACCGATGCCGGGACGGCGAAAGCTCAGCTGGTCGTCCACGTCGAGCAGGGTGCTGACATCGAACTCGTCGCTCATGGCTTCGCGCAGCACGCTCTGCTCATCAAGAACCAGCTGCAGGGGCAGGGGGGAGGGCTGGGGTTCCTGAAAGCTGACCTCGTTGCGCGTCCTCAGCGGGGTAATCTTGCCAATGCTGAGCGCAAACAGATTGCGCTCGCGTTCGCGCGCGGCGCGTGCCTCGGCCTGGGCGCGCGCCAGGGCCTCGGCCTGTTCGCGTGCGGCCTTGAGCTGGCGCGAGATGCCGGCCAGGTCCTGCAGGCTGTGGCGGGCGTGGTTCATAGCAGGCCCTCTTCGGCCATCGAACAGGCGGCGCCCGGCGCCACGATGATGTGATCGAGCACGCGCACGTCCAGCAGCGCGAGGGCCGACTTGAGCGTGGCGGTCAGCGAACGGTCGGCGCTGCTGGGCTGCACGCTGCCGCTGGGGTGGTTGTGCGCGAGTATGACCGCGCCGGCCTGATGGTGCAGCGCGCGCAGCGCCACTTCGCGTGGGTAGACCGAGGTTTGTGTCAGGGTGCCGCGAAACATTTCTTCCAATGCCAGCAGCCGGTGCTGGCCGTCCAGGAACAGCACGGCAAACACCTCGTGGGACTTGGCTGCCAGATGCAGCTGCAGATAGTGTTTGACGGCTTCTGGTGAGGAAAACACTTCCCGTTCGCGCAGCTGCTGGGCCGTGGCGCGGCGGGCCAGCTCCAGCACCGCCATGAGTTCGGCACGCTTGGCCGGGCCCAGGCCCTTGATGCTGGCCAGCTCCTTGCCGCCCGCGGCCAGCAGTCCGGCCAGGCCGCCGGCGCCGGGCAGCTCCAGCAGCTCCTGCGCCAGCTGCAGCACGCTCTTGCCCGCCATGCCGGTGCGCAGGATCACGGCCAGCAGCTCGGCATCGGCGAGCGCGGCCGCACCCCGCTGCGCAAGCTTCTCGCGCGGCTGGGCATCCAGGGGCAGGTCTTTGATGGGCATCAGGTTTCGGGTGGATGGAGCGGGTGTTGCAGAGGCCATCCGCAGCACAGCTCGCGGGGACATGAGGGATTTTCTACAATGCAAGCCAGTTTATCGGGACTTTCATGACCACAAGCGCAACCCCCACCGCCGCTGCCTCGGACCTGCCCGTCGTGCAGGCCGGCTCGTTTCTTACGCTGCATTACCGTCTGGCCGGACCGGCCGGCGATGTGATCAACACCTTCAACGAGAAGCCCGCCACCCTGTCTCTGGGTGCGGGCGAGCTCTCGCCGGCCGTGGAGGAAAAGCTCATCGGTCTGCCCGAGGGCACGCACACTAGCTTCGATCTGCCCGCCGGCACGGCCTTTGGCGAGCGCAATCCCGAGATGATGCAGTGGGTGGCGCGCAAGCTCATGAACGAGCTCGGCGATCCGCACGAGCAGTATGCTGCCGGCGATGTGGTGCAGTTCCCCACGCCCGACGGCCTGGGGCAATATGCGGGCGCCGTGGTCCAGGTGCGCGAGGATGGCGCCGTGCTGTTCGACTTCAACCACCCGCTGGCGGGCCAGCCGGTGACGTTTGAAGTGAAGCTGATCGGAGTGCTCTGAGGTGGTCGGCGCCAAGGAAATCCTGCTGGCCGAGCCGCGCGGCTTCTGCGCCGGCGTGGACCGCGCCATCGAGATCGTCGAGCGGGCGCTGGCCAAGTTCGGCGCGCCCATTTACGTGCGCCACGAGATCGTGCACAACACCTTTGTGGTCAACGACCTCAAGGCCAAGGGCGCCATCTTCATTGAAGAGCTGGACGAAGTGCCGCCCGGCGCCACGCTGATCTTCTCGGCCCACGGCGTCTCCAAGGCCGTGCAGCAGGAGGCCGAGCAGCGCGGCTTTGCCATCTTCGACGCCACCTGTCCGCTGGTGACCAAGGTCCATGTGGAGGTGGCCAAGCTGGCCAAGGAAGGCTATGAGTTCCTCATGATCGGCCACAAGGGCCATCCCGAGGTCGAAGGCACCATGGGCCAGCTGTCCGAAGGCATCCACCTGGTCGAGGACGAGGCCGATGTGGTCCGCGTGCAGCCGCGCCAGACCGAGAAGCTGGCCGTGGTCACGCAGACCACGCTGAGCGTGGACGACGCGGCCGGCATCAAGGCCGCGATCCGCGCGCGCTTTCCCAAGGTGCGCGAGCCCAAGCAGCAGGACATCTGCTATGCCACGCAGAACCGCCAGGATGCCGTGAAGATTCTCGCGCCCCAGGTGGACCTGGTCATCGTCGTCGGCAGCCCCACCAGCTCCAACAGCAACCGCCTGCGCGAGCTCGCCGATCGCCTGGGCACGCCCGCCTATATGGTGGACAACGCGGGCGAGCTGCGCGAAGAATGGTTTGCCGACGCCGCGCGCGTGGGCCTGACGGCCGGCGCTTCGGCGCCCGAGGTGCTGGTCGACGAGGTCATAGCGCGCATCAAGCAGCTGGGCGCCGTGGCCGTGCGCAAGATGGACGGCATCGAGGAAACCATCAAGTTCCCGCTGCCCAAGGGTTTGAAGATCGACGCAGCCACGGGGCTGGAAATCGAGGTGCGCAAGGCGCCCGAGACCGGTCGCTGAGCATCAATCGCTGATTTCATAGCGCCTTGCGCTGGCCATGTCTGGGTTCCAAGGTTGAATCAACCGGAGCCGCAGGGATGGCTGGCGCAAGGCGCTTTGCTATTGATAGCGGTCAATCAGCTCCACAGATCCAGCGGCGGATCGGCGGCCACGGCCTTGAGAATGTCGCTGCGGCTGATGAAGCCGACCAGCAGGCCGCTCTCGTCGGTCACGGGCAGGCCCGGCAGAGCGGTATCCAGCAGGGCCGTGGCCACACGGCGCAGCTCGGTGTCGGGCGAGACCGCTGGCACGGGCGAGAGCATGACCTCGCGCACCGGCCGGCGCGCCAGCGCAATCGCCTGCTCGATGGCGCCGGGCTCGGGCAGCAGATCCAGCGGCGCCATATCGGCGCGCAGCAGCAGGCCGATCACGCCGCCTTCCGCATTGACCACGGGTGCCTGCGCCACGCCGCGCTCGGCCAGCTGCTGCCAGGCCTGGTTGACCACGGTATCGGGCGCCACGGTCATGGGCCGCGCGCTCATCACGTCGGCAACATGCTGCAGCGGCCGGCGTTCGGGGCGCAGCTCCTGCTCGGTGGCCGCATAGGCGTGGATGGCGGCCTGGGCATGGGAATTCTCGGCGGCGTGCTCGGGCAGGGCGTCCGGCCCCCCGTGCCGGGTTTCGCGCCAGATCTGCTGAAAAGAGGGGGGCGCATCCTCGGCACGCGTGCGCAGGGCCTGGGGGCGGTCGATGCGCCGGATACCGGAGACCGGTGAAAGCTGGGCGGCCGCATGGCGCACCATCTGTCCGTTGGGACCGAAAACAAAAAACATGGCAGCTCCTGGGGATGAGGGCTTGGGGCTGGATCGGCTCGGTGCGGCCGCCGCGGCTTGCCGGCGATTGTGCACAAACCGCTGCGTCCAAACCCATGCGTGGCAGCCGGGTCCGGCCGGACGCTCTAAAATTGCAGCCTATGCTCGACATTCAACTTCTCCGCAAAGACCTGGATTCAGTCGTCGCCCGACTGCAAACCCGCAAAAATCCGCAAGCCTTCCTGAATGTGGAAGCCTTCAAGGCGCTGGAATCCGAACGCAAGTCCATCCAGACCCGCACGGAGGAGTTGCAATCCAAGCGCAACCAGCTGTCCAAGCAGATCGGCATGCTGATGGGCAAGGGCGAGAAGGACGCCGCCGAAGCCGCCAAGGCCGAAGTCGCGGCCATGAAGACCGAGCTCGAGCAGTCGGCCGCGCGCCTGGACCAGATTCAGGGCGAGCTGCAGACCATGCTGGCCGCCGTGCCCAATCTGCCGCACGCAAGCGTGCCCGTGGGCGCCGATGAGGAAGGCAATGTGGAAGTGCGCCGCTGGGGCACGCCCAAGAATTTCGACTTCGAGATCAAGGACCATGTGGATCTGGGCGCGCCCATCGGCCTGGACTTTGAAGCCGGCGTCAAGCTGTCCGGCGCACGCTTCACCGTGATGCAGGGCCAGATCGCGCGCCTGCACCGGGCCCTGGCGCAGTTCATGCTCGATCTGCAGACCGAGGCGCATGGCTATACCGAATGCTATGTGCCCTATATCGTCAACGGCGACTCGCTCAGGGGCACGGGCCAGCTGCCCAAGTTCGAGGGCGATCTGTTTGCAGCCCAGAAGGGCGGCCAGGACGCCGAGCCCGTGCCCGACACCGCGGCCCTGTACCTGATCCCTACGGCCGAAGTGCCGCTCACCAATCTGGTGCGCGACGAGGTGCTGGCCGAGGACCGTCTGCCCATCAAGCTCACGGCGCACAGCCCCTGCTTCCGCTCCGAAGCCGGTTCGGGCGGGCGCGACACGCGCGGCCTGATCCGCCAGCATCAGTTCGACAAGGTCGAGATGGTGCAGATCGTGCATCCCGAAAAGAGCTACGAGGCTCTGGAAGAGATGACGCACCACGCCGAAGCCGTGCTGCAGAAGCTGGGCCTGCCTTACCGCGTGGTCAGCCTGTGCACGGGTGACATGGGCTTTGGCTCGGCCAAGACCTATGACCTCGAGGTCTGGGTGCCGGCGCAGAACACCTTCCGTGAAATCAGCTCGGTCTCCAACTGCGAAGCCTTCCAGGCGCGCCGCATGCAGGCGCGCTTCAAGAACGCCCAGGGCAAGAACGAACTGGTGCACACGCTCAACGGCTCGGGCCTGGCCGTGGGCCGTACGCTGGTCGCCGTGCTGGAGAACTATCAGAACGCCGATGGCTCGATCACCGTGCCAGAAGCACTGGTTTCGTACATGGGCGGCAAAACTTTGCTGAAGGCCTGAATTTTTAGGCTACAATAGATGCTTCGACACAGGAGAGGTGGCAGAGTGGTCGAATGTACCTGACTCGAAATCAGGCGTACGTGCAAACGTACCGTGGGTTCGAATCCCACCCTCTCCGCCAATGCGGCTGTAGCTCAGCTGGATAGAGTACTTGGCTACGAACCAAGGGGTCGTGGGTTCGATTCCTGCCAGCCGCACCAGATACAAGCCTCAGAGTAGAAATACTCTGAGGCTTTTGTCTATGTGTCATGGCTTTCCGCGGCCGTCTGCAGATAGTCCTCCCACAGCCGCACTCCCGCCGCGTCGTAGCGGCGCAATACCTCGATGAAGGCCTGGCGGCTGCCGCCGTCCACCAGCGGCTCGGGCAGCAGCGGATCGAATACCAGCTGGCGTATGGCCCGGTCGCCCAGCAGCCAGGCTTCGCGGGCCGCAGCCTCCAGCGGCATGGCCGGCAGCCGCGTCAGCGATTGCTCCAGCTGCCGCCGGGTTTGCCCATAGGCCAGCTCCAGCAAGCGTCTGTCCCACAGGGTTCGGGCCCGCGCTTCGCGCACGGCATCAAAAGCCTGGGCCAGAAAGACCGGGATATCCTGCGCCAGGCCCAGATCCTTCAGGCGTTCGCGCACGCCGGCGGCGGAGCCTGAAAAATTGTCGGGGCGGATATACAGGCCGGGATCGAGTTCCCTGAAGCCCAGCAGCGACAGGGCCCGGTCGCGCGAGCGCAGGGCTTTGCGGTCGCTGCGCCCGTGCACATCGCCGAGCACGGCAATCCAGTGGCCGCTCCAGGCGGTCAGGCGTTCGGTGCTGTGGCGCCAGGCCGAGATCTCATGGCCCAGCGCCAGGCCTTTGCTGCCCAGGCGGTAGCTGCCGCGTCCCGTCGTTTCCGCCAGTTCGCTGCCCAGCAGGCGGTTGAGTGCGACGCGCACATTGTTGGGCGCTATATCGAACAGCGCGCCGGCGCGTATGGCTTCGCTGGCGCTCAATGCCTGCTCTTTTCGCGAGGCCAGGAGCTTGAGCAGCAGTTCGCGCGCGCCGGGCGCGGCCTGGGTGTCTGGGGGCGGGGGCAGCATGCTGGCAATCCTGGTTCTGGAGGAGCGGTTCGGAGGTCCCGCGTCATGGCTTGAGGCTAAATATTACTTATATTGACTTGAATTTTTGCGGAAAGTAATATTTTATAGAGCCATGGAGGTCGTTGCAGATGTCGATCAAAGCCAGTTTTCTGACGCATGAGGTTCTGAACCAGCCCCGGCCCATGCCCGCCTACAACCTCTGGTCCAGCGACCGCATACTGCGCGACTGCGTGGAGCGCGAGGGTGGCGGCTGGGCCGCCGAGCATCTGCACTGGCATGGCGGGGTCTGCGGCGCCGAGATGATGCCGCAGGGCGAGCTGGCCAATGCGCACAAGCCGGTTCTGCACAGCTATGACCGCTATGGCCGGCGTATCGACGAGGTGGAGTTTCACCCCGCCTACCATGAGCTGATGCGCCACAGCATGGCGGCGCAGGTGCACAGCTTTTCCTGGAAGCATGAGGACAGAGAGGGCGCCCATGTGGTGCGCGCGGCCCTGTCCTATGTTTCCGGCCAGGCCGAGGCGGGCACGGGCTGCCCCCTGACCATGACCCATGCGGCGATTCCCGTTCTGCGCCACAGCCCGGCGCTGGCCGAGGAGTGGCTGCCCAGGATTCTGGGCAGCGTCTATGACCCGCGTACCCTGCCCCAGGCGCAGAAGACGGCCTGCACCATAGGCATGGGCATGACGGAAAAGCAGGGCGGCACCGATGTGCGCGCCAACACCACGCGGGCCCTGCGCCAGGGCGATGGCAGCCATGAAATCGTGGGCCACAAGTTCTTTTTCTCGGCCCCCATGTGTGATGCGCATCTGGTGCTGGCCCAGGCCGAGGGCGGCCTCAGCTGCTTTCTGCTGCCGCGCGTGCTGCCCGACGGCAGCCTGAATGCCGTGCGCATCCAGCGGCTCAAGGACAAGCTGGGCGACTGGAGCAATGCCTCGTCCGAGGTCGAGTTCCTGGGTGCCACGGCCTATCCGGTCGGGGCCGAGGGGCGAGGTGTGGCGACGATTCTCGAGATGGTGGCGCTCACGCGGCTCGATTGCGCCGTGGGCTCGGCGGCCGGCATGCGCCAGGCCCTGGTCCAGGCCCTGCATCACACCTGCCAGCGCAGCGTGTTCGGCAAGACCTTGATCCACCAGCCGCTGATGCGCAATGTGCTGGCGGATCTGGCGATTGAAAGCGAGGCCGCGACCACGCTGGCCATGCGCATCGCCAGGGCCGTGGACCGCGCGCCGCATGACGCGCACGAGGCCGCACTGGCGCGGCTGGTCACGGCCGTGGGCAAGTACTGGATCTGCAAGCGCGCTCCGGCCTTTGTCAACGAGGCCCAGGAATGCCTGGGCGGCATAGGCTATGTGGAGGAAAACATTTTGCCGCGGCTGTACCGCCAGGCGCCGCTGAACTCCATCTGGGAAGGCAGCGGCAATGTGCAGTGCCTGGACGTGCTGCGCGCCTTGCGGCGCGAACCCGAGGTGCGGGATGCCCTGTTTGCCGAGCTGTACCGCGTGCGCGGCCAGCACGCGGCCCTGGATCGCGAGGCCGAGTGGCTGGTCAAGGCTCTGAACGACACGGCCGTGCTCGAGCACAACAGCCGCTACGTGGTCGAGCGCATGGCCCTGGCCATGCAGGCGGCCTTGCTCACGGCGGGGGCGCCGGATGCGGTCGCAGCGGCCTTCTGCCACTCGCGCCTGGACGGCGGCCATGGCCTGGCTTTCGGCACCCTCGATGTCTCGGCACCCATGGACGAGCTGATCGCGCGCGCCATGCCAGAGCTTTGAGCCCGCCTGGCGGGATGGCCGGAACGGTTGTTTTGCATCTCAAGCAGAAAAGTTCGGGTTTTCCCAAATGGGTGGCAAAACTCGGTTATACTAATTGCTTCAGCGGCTGTAGCTCAGCTGGATAGAGTACTTGGCTACGAACCAAGGGGTCGTGGGTTCGATTCCTGCCAGCCGCACCAAACGACAAGCCTCAGAGTCGCAAGATTCTGAGGCTTTTTCGTTTTCTGCCTCCAAACCCGCACTGTGTTTGCCAGCGTCCGATCTGTGTGAAGATCAGGGTCATGAGCAAGGCTTTCACCAAAGAATCCGATGGCGACGACGATGATGAGGTCGGCGCTCTGCCGCCGTTGCCCGCGGGCGGCAAGAACTACATCACGCCACAGGGCTACAAAAGCCTTAAAGACGAGCTGTTTGAGCTGATCGACAACGAACGTCCCAAGATCGTGGAGATCGTGCACTGGGCGGCCAGCAATGGCGACCGCTCAGAAAACGGCGACTATCTCTACGGCAAGAAGCGCCTGCGCGAGATCGACCGGCGCATCCGCTTTCTCACCAAGCGCCTGGAAATTGCCGAGGTTGTGGACCCCGCTGTGCACGCGGGCAGCGACCAGGTGTTTTTTGGCGCGACCGTGAGCTATGTGGATGACGAGGGCGTGGAGCGCAGCATTACCATCATGGGCATAGACGAGGCCGACAGCGCCAAGAACCAAGTCAGCTGGATTGCGCCGGTCTCGCGCGCGCTGCTCAAGGCGCGCGTGGGCGACGAGGTGGCCCTGCCCACGCCCGCGGGCGTGCGCATGCTGGAGATTCTGGAGGTCAGCTACCCCAAGCCCGCCGGCAAGAGCTGAACCAGGCCCAAACTCAGGCCCCAACAAAAAAAAGCGCGGCTCCGGTATCGGAGTCGCGCTTTTTATTTGAGAGCGGGCAACGCCATCCAGTCATCGGTTTCCGGCTAGATGCATGCCTGTTTCATCGACAGGCAAGCGCCAAAAGCTATCTTTTTTGCATCAGTTGCCAGCCTGCAGGCGCTGCAGCAGCTCCGCCGTGGGATAGCCGTCGGCCACCAGGCCCTGGCTTTGCTGGTACTGGCGCAGGCCGGCGCGCGTGGCCGGGCCCATCACGCCGTCGGCGCTGCCCGCGGCGAAGCCGCGCTGGTTGAGGGCCGCTTGCAGGGCCTTGGTCTGCTCCCGGCTCATGGCGCTCAGATCGCGCGGCCATTGGGCCTGTACGCCGCCTGCGCCCATCAACTGCTGCGACAGCAGGCCCACGCCCAGCGCGTAGTTGGTGGAGTTGTTGTAGCGCAGTATGGCGCGGAAGTTGCCACCCACCATGAACGAGGGGCCGCGCGCACCCGCGGGCGCGATGACGCTGGCGCCGGCCATGGCGGGCAGGGGCTGGCCATCCATGCTCTGCACGCCTTCGGCGGCCCAGGCGCTGCTATCCTGGCGCGTGGCAAGCTCGGTGCGCGCATAGTCGAAGCCGGCGGGCAGGCGTACCTCCACGCCCCAGGGCTCGTCGGCGCTCCAGCCCGAGCTGGCCAGATAGTTGGCGGTGGAGGCCGCCACATCGGCCATGGAGCCCCAGATGTCGCGGCGGCCGTCGCCGTCGGCGTCGACCGCATATTGCAGAAACACCGAGGGCAGGAATTGCGTGTGGCCCATGGCGCCGGCCCAGGAGCCGATCATGTGGGCGGCGTCGATATCGCCGTTGTCGATGATGCGCAGCGCCGCAATCAGCTCTTTCTGCGCCCATTCGGCACGGCGCCCGTCAAAAGCCAGGGTGGCCAGCGCATCGATGGCCGAGAAGCTGCCGAAGTTGCTGCCGTAATTGCTCTCCATGCCCCAGATGGCCGTGATCACGCTGGCCGGCACGCCATAGCGCTGGCTTGCGGCCTGCATGGGCGCCGCATATTCCTGCAGCTTGGCCTTGCCGGTCTTGACCCGCTGCGCGGAGACCGCGCTGTCCAGATACTGCCAGGGCGTGCGCGTGAACTCGGGTTGGGCGCGGTCCAGCTTGATGATGCTGGGCTGCAGCTTGGCATTGGCCAGCGCGCTGCTCAGCGTGCGCTCCGTGATTCCGGCCGCGCGCGCGCGCACGGCGAATTCCTGCTTCCAGTGCGCGAAGTTGCTGGCCTGTATGCGGCTTTCGGCCTGGGCCTCGCTGTCGGCCGCCGCCGGCGCTGCGGCTGGCGCCGTTGCCGGGGTGGGCTCGGGGCGGGTGGCGCAGCCTGCGAGCAGGGCCGCGGCGACGGCCGCGGCCAGCAACTGCTGTCCGGCGTTGAGGGGCGTAGAAGCGGTATTGGGCATGAGGCGATTGTCGCTTGCCTGCAAAGACGTGAAGGCTTCGCCAGGCATTCCGCACGGGCTGCGGAATGCAAACAAAGCTCGGGCCGCGCCGATCAGGCTATGAGGCGGCTGGCGCGGATCACCGAGTGCAGGCGGCGCAGATTGCGCAGGGCATTGTCCAGCTGCACATTGTTGTGCACCGAGATGACGAAGCGCAGGTCGGTGGTGCCCACGGCCACTTCGTCGGCCATGTCGATGCGCACGATGTCGGCCTCGGCATTGGTCAGTTCGGCCGCCACGCGGGCCAGCACGCCCTTGTTGTTGTGCACGGTGACCACGATGCCGACTTCGAACAGGCGCGTGATGTCGTCGGCCCAGTCCACGGTGATGAAGCGGTCGGCATCTTTTTCGCGCAGCTTGATCGCATTGCTGCACTGGGCATGGTGCACCACCAGGCCCTGGCCGCCGAGATAGCCGAGTATGGGATCGCCGGGCACGGGGCGGCAGCAGTGCGAGTAATAGACCGAGCTGCTTTCGTCGCCGTTGAGCGTGACGGCGCCCTGGAACGGGCGGTTGCTGGTGTTGAAGCGCTCCTGGGTGATCAGCAGCGCATCGGGGCGCACGCCCTGTTTGGTCATGGAGGTCGTCATGCGCGCCGCGACCAGGGAGGCGATGCGCCGGCCCATGCCGATATCGACCATCAGGTCGGCCGGCGCGCGGTTGCCGGTGATGCGCAGAATCTCATCCCATACGGGCTTGTTGGCCTCGTCCTGGGGCGGTATGGCATCAATGCCTTCGGCGCGCAGCGCCTGGGCCAGCAGGGTTTCGCCGAGCTGGCCGGCCTCGGTCTGGGCCGCGTTCTTGAGGAAGGAGCGGATCTTGGAGCGCGCGCGGCCGGTCTTCACGAAGCCCAGCCAGGCGGGGTTGGGCGTGGCGGTCTCGGAGGTGATGATCTGCACCACATCGCCGCTCTTGAGTTCGGTGCGCAGCGGCACTTCCTCGTCATTGATCTTGGCCGCCGTGGTGCGGTGGCCGATCTTGCTGTGGATGGCGTAGGCGAAGTCCACCACGGTCGCGCCGCGCGGCATGGCCATGATCTCGCTCTTGGGCGTGAACACATAGACCGCGTCGGGGAACAGGTCCACCTTCACATGGTCCCAGAACTCGGCGGCATCGCGGGTCTCGTTCTGGATGTCGAGCAGCGACTGCAGCCACTGGGTGCTCAGCTGTTCGGAATCGCGGCCCTGCTGGGCCTTGTACAGCCAGTGGGCGGCCACGCCGGCCTCGGCCACGATGTTCATCTCCTCGGTGCGGATCTGGAACTCGATGCTGACGCTGGAGGGGCCGACCAGCGTGGTGTGCAGCGACTGGTAGCCGTTGCTCTTGGCGATGGCGATGTAGTCCTTGAAGCGGCCCGGCATGGGCTTGTACTTCTGGTGCAGCACCCCCAGGGCCGTGTAGCAGTCCAGCGTCTTGGGCACGATGATGCGAAAGCCGTAGATGTCCGTGACCTTGGCAAAGCTCAGCTGGTTTTTCTGCATGCGCTGGTACAGCGAATACAGCGTGCTCTCGCGGCCCATGAGGCGCACGGGCAGGCCATGCTTGGCAAATTCGGCATTGACCTCGTCCTGCACGCGCTGCACCAGGTCGCGGCGGCGCTTGCGCGAGCGGGCGATGGCTTTTTCCAGCGTCGCATAGCGCCAGGGGCGCAGATGCTTGAACGACAGGTCCTGCAGCTCGCGGTAGGTCTGGTTCAGCCCCAGCCTATGGGCGATGGGCGCGTAGATTTCCAGTGTTTCCGACGAAATGCGTCCCCATTTGCCGCGCGGCATGTCGCCCATGGTGCGCATATTGTGGGTGCGGTCGGCCAGCTTGATGAGGATGACGCGCACATCGCGCGCCATGGCCAGCAGCATCTTGCGGAAGGACTCGGCCTGGCTTTCCTCGCGGGTGTTGAACTGCAGCTTGTCCAACTTGGTCAGTCCGTCGACCAGCTCGGCCACGTCCTCGCCGAAGCGCTCGAGCAGATCGGCCTTGGTGATGCCGCAGTCCTCCATGGAGTCGTGCAGCAGGGCCGCCATCAGGGCCGGCGCATCGAGCTTCCAGTTGGCGCAGATGCTGGTGACCGCAATCGGGTGGGTGATATAGGGGTCGCCGCTGCTGCGCCACTGGTCGGAATGGGCCTGGTCGGCATAGACATAGGCCAGGCGCACGCGCTCCACGCTGTCGGCATCGAGATAGCCCAGGTGCTCCAGCAGGCCGGCAAAAGCAGCGGCAGACACGCTGGCTGCCTGTTCAGCTGACATGCGCTGAGGCTGGGCCGGTGCCGGGGGAGAGGGAGCAATCGTCGAATTCGGGGCCGCTGTCATATTCCTTAAATGTAGCCTGCCAGCCGGTAGTGCAAACTTATAGGCACAAAAAAGCACCGACTGGCGGTGCTTAATTGAGTCTTTTGCTGCTGCGATGCAACAGCTCAGCCCGGTACTTTCTTCAGCATTTCCAGGCCCACCTTGCTGTCTGCGATTTCGCGCAGGGCGGTGACGCCGGCCTTGTTCTTGGTCTCAATCTTGGGGGTGTGGCCCTGGTTGAGCATGCGGGCGCGGTAGGTAGCGGCCAAAACGAGCTGGAAGCGATTGGGGATTTGCTCCAGGCAATCTTCAACGGTAATGCGTGCCATCAGGAACTCCGGGAACGGTCAGTTGGATTCAGGGATGTTGAGCGACTCGAAGGTATCGGCGCGAAGACGCCGCTGGGCCGCATATTTGAGACGCTGCGCGTGGATGATCGCTTTCAGATCAAAAAGCGCGCTCTCAAACAATTCGTTGATTATAACGAAGTCGAATTTTGCGACCTGGGCCATTTCCTCTTCGGCGTTTCTCAGGCGCAGTTCGATGACTTCGGGAGCGTCCTCGCCGCGGTTTTCCAGGCGCGCGCGCAGCTCGTCCCAGCTCGGCGGCAGGATGAAGATCAGCACCGCATTCGGGAAGGCGTTCTTGACCTGCAGAGCGCCCTGGTAATCGATCTCGAGCAGCACATCGGTGCCGCCCTTGATGCGCTCTTCGAGGGACTTCTTGGCCGTGCCGTAGCGGCGGCCATGCACATTGGCCCATTCGACGAAGCCGTTGTTGGTCACCATGGCGTCGAACTCGGTGTCCGAGACGAAGTAGTACTCGCGGCCATGCTTTTCCTGGCCGCGAGGCGCTCGCGTGGTGTGGGAGACCGAGGGGTAGACGCGCGCATCGAATTCACGCAGTGCGCGCACCAGGGAGGATTTGCCGGCGCCACTGGGCGCCGACACGACAAATAGATTTCCGGGATGGTCCATGACGGTGTGCGTAGAGGGTAGGTTACGCATGGGAAGAGGTGGCTTACTCGATGTTCTGCACTTGCTCGCGCATCTGCTCGATCAGCACTTTCATGTCCACGCTGATGCGGGTCAGCTCCAGCGTGGCAGATTTGGAGCCAAGCGTGTTGGCTTCGCGGTGCAGCTCCTGGATCAGGAAATCCAGGCGCTTGCCGATGTCGCCGCCCTTCTTGAGCAGGCGTTCGATCTCGTCCAGGTGCGAGCCCAGGCGGGTGATTTCCTCGGCCACGTCGATGCGGATGGCGAAGGCCGTAGCCTCGGCCAGGGCGCGGTCCTGGGCGGCCTCGGGAGCGACGGCGCCATCGCCCAGGGCCATGGCTTCCTTCCAGCGCTCGAGAAACTTCAGGCGCTGCTGCTCCACGAGCTGCGGCACCAGGGGGGCGGCCTGCTTGGCCAGCTCGCGCAGCTGCTGAATGCGGTCCAGCAGCATGGCCGAGAGGCGCTCGCCTTCGCGGGCGCGGGCCGCGAGCAGCTCGGTCACAGCCTGCTCGGCCAGGGACGGAGCGATTTCGCTCCAGTCCGTGCCAGCGGCGCCGCTGCCGCTGCACAGCCGCAGCACATCGGCCACCGACAGGTCGCGGGCCTTGGGCAGCCAGGCCTGGATCGAGTCCTGCAGCGTGAGCAGCCGTTGCAGCTGGGAGGCCGCAGGAGTGGACAGGGACTGGTTGTCGGTGACGTCGATGGCGGCGCGCACTTCCACCTTGCCGCGCTTGAGACGCGCCGTGAGCAAGGTGCGCAGGGCCGGTTCAAGGGCGCGCAGTTCGTCGGGAAGGCGGAAGGACAAATCCAGGAAGCGGCTGTTGACCGCGCGGATCTCAAGGCCCAGGCGGCTGCTGGACTGGGGCTCTTGACCACCCTCAACGGAAGCGCTGTGCTGGGCACTCGCGTATCCGGTCATGCTGTAAACTGGCATTGGACTTTTGATGGATGCTTGCAATTGCCCGATTATCCGGGTTTCGCATCGTCCTTGAGGTTTACCGGTAAAAAATGTCTACAAAGATCAAGCCAGCGCCATTGCCGCCGGGCAGCACAATAGGCGGATACCGGGTGGTGCGCAGGATTTCTTCGGGGGGATTCGGGATTGTCTACTTGGCCTTGGATTCCGAGGGCAAGCAGGTCGCAATCAAGGAATACCTGCCCGCCTCGCTGGCCACCCGAGCCTCCAACGAACTGCAGCCGGTGGTCGCACCAGAGAAACTGTCCCTGTACCGCCTCGGGCTCAAGAGCTTTTTCGAGGAAGGACGCTCGCTGGCCCAGATTTCGCACGCCTCCGTGGTCAGCGTGCTCAATTTTTTCCGCGAGAACGAAACCGTCTACATGGTGATGAACTACCTGGAAGGGGCGACCCTGCAGGAATTCATCGTCACGGCGCGCGAGCTCAAGGCCAACAAGGTCTTCCGCGAATCGACCATCCGCTCCCTGTTCGACGAGGTGCTGCGCGGCCTGCGTATCGTGCACCAGCACAAGATGCTGCACCTGGACATCAAGCCCGCGAATGTCTTCATCACCAATGACGACAAGGCGGTGCTGATCGACTTCGGCGCGGCGCGCGAGGTGCTGTCCAAGGAAGGCAATTTCATCCGCCCCATGTACACGCCGGGCTTTGCCGCGCCCGAGATGTACCGGCGCGACTCGCAGCTCGGGCCCTGGACCGATATCTATGCCATAGGCGCCTGCATCTACGCCTGCATGCAGGGCATGCCGCCCACCGAAGCGCCGCAGCGCCAGGAAAAAGACAGGCTGACCCTGTCCCTGAGCAAGCTGCGCGGCGTGTATTCGGACAATCTGATCGAGGTGGTCGAGTGGTGCATGGCCATGGACCCGCTGTCGCGCCCGCAGTCGGTGTTTGCGCTGCAAAAAGAGCTGACTCGCGAAGGCGAGCGCCGCTACACCAAGCTCAAGGTGCAGGAGCGCATGCGCATGCAGTTCGACAACATGGTGCATGACGCCAAGAGAAACCTGCAGAAATTCGGTGGCACGGAACGGGGCGTGGTGCCCGACAGCAAGCGCAAAACATGAAATTCTCCGTATTCCAGCTGAGCCGCCGCGGCGGGCGCGCACTCAATGAAGACCGCATGGGCTACTGCTATACGCGGGAGGCGGCGCTGTTCGTGCTGGCCGACGGCATGGGCGGCCACCCCGACGGCGAGATCGCGGCCCAGATCGCGCTGCAGGTGGTGTCGGTGCAGTTCCAACAAAAGGCCAAGCCCACGCTGGACGATCCGCGCGCCTTTCTGGAAGACGCACTGCTGCAGGCCCATAGGCAGATCCTGCGCTATGCCAGCGCCAAGGGCATGATGGACACGCCGCGCACCACGCTGGTGGCGGCCGTGCTGCAGGCCGGCCATGTGTGCTGGATCCACTGCGGCGATTCGCGCCTGTACTGGGTGCGCGACGGCCAGCAGGTGGAGCGCACGCGCGACCATTCCTATAGCGAGATGCGCAAGGTCTCGGGCCTGGTGACCCAGTCCAACCGCAACGTGCTGTTCACCTGCCTGGGCTCGCCCTCCAAGCCGATCTACGACGTGAGCGACTTCAGGCGACTCGAGCAGGGCGACCAGTTGCTGCTGTGTTCCGACGGCCTGTGGAGCAGCGTGCCCAACCCCGAGATACTGCAAAGCATGCGCGGCCGTCCGGTGGCGCAGTTCGTGCCCATGCTCGTGGATACGGCGCTGCGCCGTGCGGGGGACGCTAGCGACAACGTCACCGCGCTGGCGCTGGAATGGGAAACGCCCAATAGCTTTGAGCCGTCCTCCATCTCCACGCAGGAGATTGCCGACGAGGGCTTTGAATCCACGATACAGATGGGGCCGCTCGAAGCATGCGAGGATGAGCTCGACGACGAGGCCATAGAGCGTTCGATCGCCGAGATCAACGCCGCCATACGCCGCTCCGCCGAGCGGCACAAAGCCAAGTCCTGAAGCCGGGACCTGCGGCCCGGCGCGCCGGGCTCGCGCTTACGACTGAACCAATAGCTGATGACGCCAGCGCCGCAAGCGCTGGCATGGACTTTTATTATGAAAATTGTGTTGGCCTCCAACAACCGCGGCAAGCTGGCCGAGCTGCAAGCCATGTTTGCGCCCCTGGGCGTGGAGCTGATCCGCCAGGGCGATCTGTTCGAGGGCGAGGCGCCCGAGCCCTATGGCACTTTTGTCGAGAACGCGCTGTCCAAGGCGCGCTTTGCGGCCGAGCACACGGGCCTGCCCGCGATTGCCGACGATGCCGGCCTGTGCGTGGACCATTTCGGGGGCTTGCCCGGCGTGGACACGGCTTACTACTGCACGCAGTTCGGCTACGAGAAAAGCGACGACAACAATGTGCGCGCTCTGCTCGAGCAGATGCAGGGCGTGGAAAACCGCCGTGCGGCCGTGGTCAGCACCCTGGTGGGCGTGCGCAACCCCAAGGACCCCGAGCCGCTGATCGCCGTGGGCCGCGTCCAGGGCCTGATCACCACCGAGCGCCATGGCAGCCACGGCTTCGGCTTCGACCCCGTGATGTTCATTCCCGAAGTGGGCCTGACTTTTGCCGAGATGACGCCCGAGCTCAAGCATGCGCACAGCCACCGTGGCCGCTCCTCTCAGAAAATGCTGGCCATGGTGCGCGAAAGGTGGTTGTAAACACCCCCTGAGCCGCTTTGCGGCTTCCCCCTCTCTCGCTACGCGGGAGGGGGACGATGCCCTCGCTGCGGGGCGGCCCTTGCTTGGCATCTCTGGCTTTGGGCATGCTAGTTTCAGCAGCGTCGATTTCGGCAAGAGCTATTTTCATGATCCCTATTCAGCCACAAAGCACCGAGGCGGCCGAGGCCGCGGTTCAGCGCGATATCCAGCATTACATGCGCCCGGGCACCTTGCAGCTGGGCAGCCTGCCGCCGCTGTCGCTCTATGTGCACCTGCCCTGGTGCCTGAAGAAATGCCCGTACTGCGACTTCAACTCCCATGCCTGGGCCAAGGGAGACGCGCTGCCCGAGGAGCGCTATATAGCCGCGCTGATGGCCGATCTGGAGAGCGCGCTGCCGCTGATCTGGGGGCGCACGGTGCACAGCGTGTTCATGGGCGGCGGCACGCCCAGCCTGTTCTCGCCGCAGGCCATTGACCAGCTGATCGCGGGCCTGCGCGCGCGGCTGCGCATGGAGCCCGACTGCGAGATCACCATGGAGGCCAACCCGGGCACCTTCGAGAAGAACCGCTTCAAGGCCTTCCGCGCGGCCGGTGTGAACCGCCTGTCCATCGGCGTGCAGAGCTTTGACGACCGTTTTCTGCAGGCCGTGGGCCGGGTCCATGATGCGGCCCAGGCCAAGGCCGCGGTGCGCGAGGCCGCCGACAATTTCGAGACCTTCAACATCGACCTGATGTATGCGCTGCCCGGCCAGACGCTGCAGGACCTGCAGCGCGACGTGGATACGGCGCTGTCGTTTGCGCCGCCGCATCTGTCGATCTACCACCTGACCATCGAGCCCAATACCTACTTCGCCAAGTACCCACCCGTGGTGCCCGAGGACGATACGGCCTACGAGATGCTGGACCTGATCACGGCCAGCACGGGCGCGGCGGGCATGCAGCGCTACGAGGTCTCGGCATATGCCAGGCCCGGCCACCAGTGCTTCCACAACAGCAATTACTGGCAGTTCGGCGACTATCTGGGCATAGGCGCGGGCGCACACAGCAAGCTGAGCTTTGCGCACCGCATAGCTCGCCAGGTGCGCTTTCGCGATCCCGCGCGCTATATGGACATGGCGCTGGCCGGCACGCCGCTGGCCCAGGACAGCGAGGTCAAGCGCGCCGATCTGCCGTTCGAGTACATGCTCAACGCCCTGCGCCTGCGCGGCGGCTTTGCGCTGCAGGAGTTCATGGAGCGCACGGGCCTGCCCCTGTCGGCCATCGCCAAGGGGCTGGATCAGGCCCAGGCCAGGGGGCTGATCACGCGCGACCTGGGCCGCGTGGTGCCCACCGAGCGCGGCTTCGACTTTCTCAGCGATCTGCAGGAAATGTTCCTGGCCGACTGAGAGGCGGGCCGCCATGGAAAAACGGGAGGTCCAGGCCTGCCGGACGGTGTCGGCCGCGGCGCCGGGCGCCCCACCTGCCATGGCATTCCTGAGGACAGTCTGAGTCGAGCCATGAACTCGGCGCGAAACTGTTGCGGACCATCCTGGCTGAGCGCGAAAATCATTGCCGTGATGGGCTGCTGCCAGCTTGCGCATGGGGCGTCGAAGTCGCTGCCTGTGCGCCGAATATGGCAGACCAGCAGAGCGTTCTTCCGCTTGCCTTGACTAGGAAAGCCGTCGCCATGAAATTACGTCACGCCGTTTTTGCGGGTTCTGGCCGTCCTGGTTTGTACAGGTTCGGATTCAAGCGACTTTTCAGAGGACTGGCGTTTCATGGCGCAGTCGCTGGCAGCCTCGTCTGCCTCGGGCTTCGTACGTGCCTGCTGCTTGGCATGATGGCTGTGGCAGCGCCGGCCAAAGCCGACCTGCGCTTTGTCTGCAACCCGGCTCAGCTGCCCATGCTTGAAAAGCAGATGCTCGAGTACCTTGGCAAGCTGGACATCGACCCCGCGCTGGTCACCCAGTCAGAGCAGCAGGACACCGGAGCCGTCGCTTATGCGCTGGCCACGCCCGCGGACGACACCGACACCTTGGACCTAGTCCGCCGCGTGGAGTACAAGGTGCCGCTCGAAAGCGTCCAATTGCCGGTGCGCGGAGGCAAGCTGCGCAAGGTGGCCACGGTTTCCAAAAAGGAAATCCTGCTGTCTGTGCTCCAGCATGGCCGGACGACGTCCTTCGATGACGACGCCTGCAGCCTGGGGGCCTTGGAGGAGCATATAGGCTTGCGCCAGAACATCGTGGCCTGGACCGAAGTCTTGCAATGGACTTGGCCCGATGGTGGGCGGGCGCGCTGGAACGTGCGCTACTGGGCGAATGGCGTCCCCAGGAATGGCGTGTCGACTGCCGCCGCGCTGATGGATGCTTTTCAGTCGCAGAACAAATACGCGATCGGCTGCTATACCGCAGCCAAACTGTTGATGGCCCAGGGCGTGGTGGACTACTTCCAGCGCGTAAGACCGGATGCCAGCCGGGAGCTTGGCGTCGAAAGACGGCTGGCCTTGGATGGCGACCCCTTGGTTGACGTGGAGCCGCCCCGGATGTGGAGTTTCGAGAAGGAATTCGACCCGGCGACATTGCCGCGACCCGGTAAATTGCTTCGCATTGCAGAGCAGGTCGCGCCGCGCAACTTCATTCCGGGCGACTGGGCTTATTTCGTCAATACGGATCCGCGATCTTCGCAGAAGACGGGATATGAAGGTTCCAACGCCATCTATCTCGGGCGTGGCAAATTCGGCGATTTCTACAACGACAACCACCATGCCTATACCTTCGACCAGAAGCTGGACGAAGTGTATCAATGGCGCAATGGCGTTTTCAGCCGATCCCGAGACTTCAGGAAAATCCAAGAAATGTCCGCCCAGGACTACGAGCGGCTTGCCAGGACGCCCGAGGAAGGCGGTCTGGTGCTCGATATTCGTGCCACCCCGCAGCTTTTCGGATACGAAACCCTTCCCCCGCCTGCGGCTCGCTGAGACGAGGCCGGGGCCGTACCTCGGGTCTTTGCCGCCGTGCTCTCGGCCCTGTCCTCGTCGCGATTCGATGCCGGCTTCCGGCGTGCTTGCTCGGCGTATGGTGCTTGCGCGATCCGGGCCGCGTGCTGCCCACCGAGCGCGGCTTCGACTTTCTCAGCGATCCGCAGGAAAGGCTTCTGGCCGCACGAGCCCGATCTCCGTCACCTAGCCGCAGTGCAGGGCCGTGATCTTGCCCGCATCGTTGGTGATGACGTTCAGACGCTCCTGGTTGTAGTCCATGGTTGCGGGCTGGCCCTCGCGCAGCACGCGCAGCATATAGGAGCCCGACTTCTGGCGGATCATCTCCAGCGTGGACGGCGCCGTGTTGTGGCCCAGGTAGAACTGCACGGGCTTGTCGTTGCAGATCTGCAGCGGGTGCGGTGCCGTGGCCGGCGAGCCCGGGCCGGTGCTGGCGCAGCCCGCCATCAGCAGGGCCAGGGCGGCAGCGCCGCAGCCAAGAGCGGCACGGACCGGGAGTAAAAATGGAGCTTGCGTTCTTGTCATGGACAAGACGATAGCCGGTCTGCAGGCGGGCCCGGGCGAGAATCGCGCAGCAAAGTGCAAGCGGGTGCAACCGCTGCGGGCGCGGCGCTTGCTACAAACTTCAAAGCTGCTGGCGCCCGGCATGCTGATGTCTCAACCTTGAACAACCATGAAACCGCCGTAGACAAGCGCTGCCAGCTTATTTTTTGCTAGCAAGCTCCGCGGCCTGGAAGATCGAGGCTTCCAGATCCAGTGCCTGCAGCTTGCGGGCCGCTTTTTCGGCGCGCTTGCGGCTGTCGAACGGGCCGCTGCGCACGCGGGTGGCTTCGCCCTTGTTGCTGGGCAGGGTCTGGGTCAGCGCGGGCAGCCCGGATTTTTCAAGCTGCGCCAGCGCGCGGCCGGCATTGGCGGGGTCGGCGAACACGCCCACATTCAGATAGAACTTGCCGGGCTCGAGCTCGCTGCGGGGGGCCGCGGGCCTGGCCTCGGGGGCAGCGGGCGGCGGCTCGGATGCGGCGGGCTCGGCCGGGGCAGACGCCTGGGGTGCAGGCTCCGGCTCGGCGGCCGGAGCAGCGGCAGGAGTTGTGGCGGGCGCAGCGGCCGCTGCGAGCCTGGGGGCAGGCGTCGCAGGGGCTGCGGGCATGGCCCTGGGGGCCGGCTGCGGCGCCGCATCCCGGGCCGGAAGCAGAGCCAGGCCGGCGCCCACGGCGGCGGCCAGCGGCAGAGCCAGCACCAGCAGGGTGGCAATCTTGTTCTGGGTGGGAAGGGCCTGGGCCTGCAGAGCCGCATGGGCCTGGGCCATATTGGGTGCGGCCGCAATCGCCTTCAGGGTCTGGGCTCTGGTCTTGCGCCAGTACCAGCTGTTGCCGAGCAGGCCCGGCACGGCCAGGGTCACCAGCCAGAGCGCCGCGCCCAGGCCCAGCGCAAAGGCCTCGGGCAGGGCGGGGCGCAGGCCGAACCACCAGACCAGGGCCAGGGCCGCGGCGGCGGCCAGATATTTCGCGGCCTCGCGCCACAGGCCGCGCCAGCAGCACCAGGCCAGGGTGAAGAAGGCGGCCGCCATATTCCAGCTGGGCAGGCTACGGTCCAGGGCGTCGAAGCGTTTGAACTGGGCCAGGTAGTAGCCGCGCGAGCGCGGACCTATGCGGCTGGCATAGAGCTGGGGCAGCAGGCCGCCGTCTTCTTCCTCGGCCGGTGCGTCGTTCTGCAGCTCCTGCTGCAGGGAATAGGCCGCGGCCGCGAAAGCGCCCGCGATGGAGGCCGGTAGCGGGCTGGGGCTGGTCGCTGCAGGATGCAGCACGGGCTCCTGGCGCTGCTCGGAGGCAGCGGCGGAGGCGGGCGTCAAAGTGTCCGAGGCGGCAGGCATGAGCGCAATTGTGTCATGACGTTACGCCTGGCGGCCTGGATTCCCGCGCACAAAAAAACCGGCGCCGGGCCGGTTTTCTTGCGGGCCGTGGCGCTGTCAGGCCTGGCGTGCGGGCAGCACGGTGGCGCGGCACTCGCCAAAGCCTATGCGTGCGGCGCCGGGCTTTTCGCACCAGCCGGTGAAGACCACGGCATCGCCGTCCAGCAGGAAGGTGCGGCTCTCGCCATTGCTCAGGCTCAAGGGCTTCTTGCCGCCTTCGGTGATCTCCAGCAGCGCGCCGGCTTCGGCCATGGTGGGGCCGGACAGCGTGCCCGTGCCCATCAGGTCGCCGGGCTGCAGATCGCAGCCGTTGACGGTGTGGTGGGCCACGAGCTGGGCCATGGTCCAGTAGGCATGACGGTAGCTGGTCTGGGTGATCTGCTCGGCGGCCTGGCCGGCGGCGCGCATCTTCTCGGTCTGGATGGCCACGCTCAGCTGCACATCGAGCGCGCCGCGCTGCGAGTTGGCGGCGGAGCTCAGATAGGGCAGGGGCTGGGGATCTTCGGCGGGGCGGGTGAAGGCCGTGCGATAGGGTTCCAGCGCCTCCAGCGTCACGATCCAGGGCGAGATGCTGGTGGCGAAGTTCTTGGACAGGAAGGGGCCCAGGGGCTGGTATTCCCAGGCCTGCACATCGCGGGCCGACCAGTCGTTGAGCAGGCACAGGCCGAAGATATGGTTTTCGGCGTCCTCGATGCCGATGGCATCGCCCCAGGGATTGCCGGCACCCGCGTAAATGCCCATCTCCAGCTCATAGTCGAGGCGGTTGCAGGGCTTGAGCACGGGGTCGGCATCGGGAGTCTTGAGCTGGCCGTTGGGGCGCTTGAAGTCCACGCCCGAGATGCGGATGCTCGACGCACGGCCGTGGTAGCCGATGGGCACCCACTTGTAGTTTTCCATCAGCGGGTTGGTGGGGCGGAACAGCTTGCCCACATTGGTCGCGTGATGCACGGAGGTGTAGAAGTCCGTGTAGTCGCCCACCTGCACGGGCACGGTGTATTCGACTTCGGACTGGGGCACCAGGCAGGCCTTGAGCGCCGCTTCTTCCGCGGCGCCGGCGCGCAGCGCGCGCGACAGGGCCAGACGCAGGGCCGACCATTGCGCGGGGCTCATGGCCATCAGCGCGTTGAGCTGGCTTGCCGCCGCGGCTTCGACCTGGGCCTGCACATCGCCGCCCAGCACCTTGGCCGTACCCAGTTGATGCACGGCCGCCATGTCCAGCACCTGGTCGCCAATGGCCACGCCGCCGCGGAAGGACTCGCTACCGTTCTGTTCGTTGCTCTTGCGGCGGAAGACCGCGAACGGCAGGTTCTGGATGGGAAAGTCGCTCTTGCCCGTATTGGCCGAGGCGACCCAGCTTTGCAGGCCGGCGTCATGGGTTTCGTTCAGTGCCATGTTGATCTCCTTGGATTGATTTGCATGAAACAAGCTGTCAGCGCTTTATCCATCAGCGCTATAAGCTCTTGATTTAATAGCTTCAGGCCGCCGTGAAGCCGCCGTCCATATTCCACTGCGCTCCGCGCACCTGGGCCGCGTGGTCGCTGGCCAGGTAGCTGGCCAGCGAGGCCACCTGCTCCACCGTCACAAAAGCCTGAGACGGCTGCTTGGCGCCCAGCAGCTTGGCGCGGGCCGCAGTTGGGTCCAGGCCTTCGCGGCTGGCCAGCGCATCGATCTGCGCCTGCACCAGGGGCGTGAGCACCCAGCCCGGGCAGATGGCGTTGCAGGTCACGGGCGTGGTCGCCAGCTCCAGCGCTACGGACTTGGTCAGGCCCAGCAGCCCGTGCTTGCTGGCCACATAGGCGGGCTTGCGGGCCACGCCCACCAGGCCGCTGACCGAGGCCATATTGATGATGCGGCCCCAGCCGCGCTCCAGCATGGCGGGCGTGCAGGCCTGGATGGTGCGGAACGGCGCCGAGAGATTGACGGCCAGCATGGCCTCCCATTTGGCTGGCGGAAACTGCAGCACCGACTCCACATGCTGCATGCCCGCGTTGTTGACGAGTATGTCCACCGCGCCCAGCTCGGCCTCGATGCGCGCGGCCAGCGGCGCAATCGCCTCGCCCTCGGCCAGGTCCAGCGCGTAGTAGCGGGCGGCCACGCCCAGGGCGTGCAGCTCGGCCAACTGGGCCTCGGTTCTGGCCGAGGCGGCTTCGCGTCCATGCAGGGCGATGGCCGCGCCTTCGGAGGCCAGCTGCCGGGCTATGGCCCAGCCTATGCCGCTGGTCGAGCCTGTGACCCAGGCCACGCGGCCGGCATGCGGGCGGCCCGCAGAGGATGGGAGGACGGCGGTGGTCATTTGAGCAAATCCATTTCCATATGCACGTACTCGCTGATAAAGCGCACCTTGGCCCAGTAGACGATCAGCCCCTGGGGGTTGCAGGCCCAGCGCAGCGCCTGCATCAGCGGCGTGCCCAGCGCCACGCCCAGATGCTCGGCGATCAGCTCGTCGGCCGGCACCACGCTCAGGTACTGGCGCGCGGTGGCGATGCGCGAAGGGTCGCTGCCCAGCGCCTGGGCCAGGGTGGCGCGTTCCAGCTGCGCCTGCAGCTGCGGGTAGAGCTGCTGCTCCAGGTACAGCTCGGACAGGCAAAAGCGTGCCTTGCCATGAGTATGCACGCGCAGAAAATGCACATAGGCGGCCGCCAGCTCTCCGGGCAGCGGAAAGCCGGCGGGAATCGGCGGCACGCAGTCATCGGCCGTGTGCAGCGTGAGCTGCCGGATCTGCTCGCCAAACGCCACCAGTTCCTGCCAGCTGGTAGGCAGCAGAAACGAGGGCGGCCGGTAGGGCTGGCCCATGACCCGGGTGCCGCCGCGCTTGCGGGTCTCCAGCAGGCCTTCATCGACCAGGGCATGCACTGCCATGCGCACCGTGGTGCGCGAGACGCCGTGCAGGGTCTCAAGCTCCTCGACGGTGGGAATGCTCTGCCCCACAGTCCATTCGCCGGTCGCGATCTTGTTGCGGAACAGCCGGGCCAGCTGCAGATGCAGCTTGTCGCGGGTTTGGGCTGCGGCGCTGGTGCTCATGGCCTGGTTAAATAAAGTATCTAAACAATAACTTTATTTTTGCACAAATTGCGGAGCCGGGGCACAAAACCCCGGGACGGCAAGGCCTGGCGTTCGCCAAGAGTTCACAAATGTCACCAATTCCGGGGTCGGAATGACTTTTAAACTCCTGGTTTTGATAGCGCTCGGTACCGGCAGCAAAAGCTGCCGACCGCGTCGACAGAGGCCGAGAACGCCTGGGAGTTGGTAGTTTCATGCAGCAGCAGTACGCGTGGCAGTTTTTCCGTGCCGGAGATGTGGACCAGGTGGTCATACGCACGGGCCAGGACATTGCCCACATTGGTGAGTTGGATCAGAAACTGTGGGTGGCCCTGGCCTGTCCCACCAGAGGCATCGAATTTGACGGCGCGACGCTGGATTTGATCGACGAGAGCAAGGACGGGCGCATCCGTCCGCCCGAGCTGGTGGCCGCCTGTGCCTGGGCGGTGGCGCGGGTGCGCGACCCCCAGGTGCTGGCCGATGGCGGCGATGTGCTGCAGCTGGCCAGCATCAACGACCAGAGCGAGGACGGCGCGTTGCTGCTGGCCGAGGCCAGGCGCGTGCTGGCGCTGGCGGGGATGCCGGAGGCGAACTCCATCACTCTGGCGCAGGTGCAGCAGCGCCTGGCTTCGCTGCAGGCGCTGCGCTTCAACGGCGACGGCGTGGTGTCGGCGGCCACGGCCGCGGACGATGCGGCGTTGGCCGCGCTGATCGCGCGCATCCAGGAAACCTATGGCGCCGTGGACGGCTGCGACGGTGTGCCCGGCATAGACCGGGCCAAGGCCGAGGCCTTCTGGGCCGATGTCCAAAGCCTGCGGACCTGGTTTGCCCAGGCGGCCGAGCTGGGCTGCCATCTGCAGCCGCGCGCGCTGGCGCTGGCGGCGGCCGAGGCGGTGAACGCCGTGCAGGCCAAGGTCGACGACTTCTTTGCGCGCACGCGGCTGGTGGAGTTCGATGCCGGCGCCAGGGCGCCGCTCAACCCCACCGAGCAAGGCTATGCGGCGCTGGGCGCCCAGGTGCTGAGCCAGGCCTCCGAAGCCATTGCCGCGCTGCCGCTGGCCGCGGTGACGGGCGAGCGCAGCCTGCCCCTGGTCTATGGCGTCAACCCCGCCTGGGCTGCAGCCCTGCAGACGCTGCGCGAACAGGCGGTGCTGCCGGTGTTCGGCGAGGCGCTGACGGCGCTGAGCGAGACGCAGTGGGAACAGCTCAAGACCATGCTGGCCAACTGCCAGCAGTGGCTGGCGGCCTGCCCGGCCACACCGCTGGGCACGCCGACCGAGGCCGAGGTGCAGCAGCTGCTGGCCAGCGGCCAGCAGGCCGCGCTGACGGCGCTGCTCGATCATGACGATGCCGAGAAGGAGCATGGCCGGCAGGCCGTGGCGCTGGAAAAGCTGATCCGCCTGCAGCGCGACCTGCTGCCGCTGCTCAACAATTTCGTCTCGTTTTCCAGCTTCTACCGCCGCGAGGGTGCGGCCTTCCAAGCGGGGACTCTATTCCTGGACGGGCGCAGCTGCGACCTGACCGTGGAGGTGGCCGATGCGGCCGCGCACTCGGCGCTGGCGGCCATGGCCAAGACCTATCTCGCCTATTGCGAATGCAGGCGCCAGGGCGAGAAGAAGACCATAGTCGCGGCCTTCACGGCCGGCGATGTGGACTTTCTGTTCGTGGGCCGCAACGGCGTGTTCTACGACCGCGCGGGCAAGGACTGGGATGCGACCATCGTCAAGCTCATAGACAACCCGACCAGCATCGGCCAGGCCTTCTTCTCGCCCTACAAGAAGTTTGTGCGCATGGTCGAGGAGCAGGTGGCCAAGCATGCGGCCGCCAAGAACGATCTGGTCAACGCCAGCCTCAGCGACAGCGCTGGCAAGCTGGTGTCGGCGCCCAAGGATCTGGCGCCCGCCGCGGCCTCGACCCCGCGCAAGACCGATGTGGGCACGGTGGCCGCGATCGGCGTGGCCCTGGGTTCCCTGAGTGCCGTGGCGGTGGGCATTTTCGGCAAGTTCATCGAACTCGGCCCCTGGATTCCCGTGGCCATTCTGGGCATCATCCTGGCCATCTCGGGACCCAGCATGCTGATCGCCTGGCTCAAGCTGCGCCAGCGCAGCCTGGGCCCCATCCTCGACGCCAGCGGCTGGGCCATCAACGGCCGCATGAACATCAACCAGGGCCTGGGCCGCAGCCTGTCGCAGACGGCCAAGGTGCCGCTCAATGCCAAGCGCAATCTGGCCGACCCGTTTGCCGAGACCCATGGCTGGCGCAACACGCTGTGGCTGCTGGCGTTGCTGATGCTGGGCACGCTGCTGGCCTGGCGCCTGCATTGGCTGGATGCCGCGCTGCCCGCCGGCTGGCAGCCTGCCGCCACGGCGCAGGCGGCCCCCGCGGCGCCGGCGGCCGGTGGCGCAGCAGTCCAGTAAGGTAAGTCCGGAGCCGGCACGCTGGCCGGCCTGCAGGTGGATAATTGTTAGCTTATGTGAATCGTTGGGCCCTAGGGCCCGGATTCTCGGCCCATGGACGGGCCACTTTTTGTAGCCGTCCACCAGAACCCTGAAAACGCAAAGACCCGGCGGGTGTTTGCGTTTTTTGTCTGGTGCGATCGGAAATAGCCCACGCAGACCCGCGTGGCAAGAAAGCAAGGCATGAGCTGGCAAGACTTCAAGCACCAATACCTGGTGCGCTTCTGGTCGCCCGTACCCGCAGTGATTGCGGCCGGCGTCCTATCCGCGTATTACTTCGGCATCACCGGCACCTTCTGGGCCGTGACCGGCGAATTCACCCGCTGGGGCGGCCATCTGCTGCAGTTTGCCGGTGTGGATCTGAGCGACTGGGGCTACTTCAAGATCATAGGCCTGCAGGGCACGCCCTTGAGCCGCGTCGACGGCCTGATGATCATAGGCATGTTCGCGGGCTGTTTCTCGGCCGCGCTATGGGCCAACAACGTCAAGCTGCGCCTGCCCAACCACCGCATACGCGTGTTCCAGGCCATAGTCGGCGGCATCATCGCGGGCTTTGGCGCGCGTCTGGCCATGGGCTGCAATCTGGCGGCCTTCTTCACGGGCATTCCCCAGTTCTCGCTGCACGCCTGGTTCTTCGCCATCGCCACGGCCATAGGTTCGCTGGCCGGCGCCAAGGTCAGCCTGCTGCCCATCTTTCGCATTCCCGTCAAGCTGCAGAAGGTCAGCGCCCCCAAGCCGCTGGAGCAGCGCGAGGCCCAGGCCAAGCGGCGGTTCCGCATCGGCATGGCACTGTTCCTGGCCTGTGTGGCCTGGGGCATCTGCAAGGCCGCCGAAGCGCCCAAGCTGGGCATGGCGATACTGTTCGGCCTGGCCTTCGGCCTGATCATCGAGCGGGCCCAGGTCTGCTTCACCTCGGCCTTCCGCGACCTCTGGATCACGGGCCGCACGCAGATGGCCAAGGCCATCATCGCGGGCATGGCCGTGGGCACCATAGGCATCTACAGCTATGTGCAGCTGGGCATGGACCCCAAGATCTTCTGGGCCGGCCCCAATGCCGTGATCGGCGGCCTGCTGTTCGGCTTCGGCATCGTGCTGGCCGGCGGCTGCGAGACCGGCTGGATGTACCGCGCCGTCGAAGGCCAGGTGCACTACTGGCTGGTGGGCCTGGGCAATGTGATCGGCTCCACGCTGCTGGCCCTGGTCTGGGACGACATCGCGCCCGTGATCGCCACCAACTACGACAAGGTCAATCTGCTCAAGCAGATGGGGCCGCAGGGCGGCCTGCTGGCCACCTATGTGATGCTGGGTGTTTCGCTGGCGCTGGTGCTGTGGTGGGAAAAGCATTTCTTTGCCAGGAAGGCCCGCCGCACCGCTGCGGCGGTCAGCATCGCCTGATCTCCGATGTCCAAGGATTCGACCATGAGCCACACCAAATACGTTCCCGATTTCCGCCTCGACATGCTGGGCGAGCCCTGCCCCTATCCCGCGGTAGCCACGCTGGAGGCCCTGCCCCAGCTGCAGCCCGGCCAGATTCTGGAAGTGGTTTCGGACTGCCCGCAGTCCATCAACAACATCCCCCTGGATGCCAAGAACCATGGCTACGAGGTGCTGGAGATCCAGCAGGACGGCCCGACGATTCGCTACCTCATCCGTCGATGAGGTAGCTCCCCCTGAGCGGCTTTGCCGCTTCCCCCTAGCCGGGCGCCCCTCTCTCTACGCGCTTCGCGCTAGGGGAGGGGGACGACAGCTTTGCTGCGAGGCGGCGCTTGCTGGCTGTCCCTTTGTTGGGTTGCGCCAGTTTTAGGCGCTGTGCCCTGAATACCAATTCGAGAATTTCGCCATGACACAAAAAATCGTTATCGTTATTCACGCCGCGCCTTATGGCAGCGAGCGCTGCCTGTCGGCGCTGCGTGTGGCCACGGCCCTGGCCGCCCACGATGGCAGGCCCGAGGTCAAGGTGTTTCTGATGTCCGACGCCACTGTGGTCGGCCTGCCCAACCAGCGCGATGGCGCGGGCACGGGTCTGCAGGCCATCGTCGAGACCCTGGTGGCCGAGGGCGTGACCCTCAAGCTGTGCCGTACCTGCGCGCTGGCGCGCGGCCTGGCCGAGCTGACGCTGATTCCGGGCGTGGAGATCGGCACCCTGCCCGAGCTGGCCGACTGGACGCTGGCCGCCGACAAGGTCCTGAGCTTCTAAAGCCGCAGCGCTTGACGTTCAAGCGCTTAGCGCCGCGATTTTCGAGAGCCTGCGGCTTATGCCCGCAGGCTTTGTTTTTTTCAGCTCCTGACCCGGGACAGCAGCGGCATGCCCGTGCGCCGCGTGAACTCCTCGTAGCTGATGGGCGTGTCCATGCGCGTGTCGGCGCTGTTGGCTTGCCAGTGCACCCAGCTCTTGCCGGTGCTGGCGTCGTAGACCAGCTTGAAGATGTAATCGGGTACGGCCACCTTGCCGCCGCCTATGGTCGGGGCGTTCTTCGCAAACACCGGGCCGGTGAAGACGAACACATCGCCCTGGGCGCGCAGCGCGTATTTGCGCGTGGCCTGCTCGACCTGGCTCCAGGCGCCGGCATTGTGCACTTGGTTCTGCGGCACCATATTGGCCAGGCTGAAGCTTTGCGCCATGGCCTCGGGCGTGCTCATATCGCCAGCGGGAGCCATATGGCCGCGCGAATAGCCGGAGTGCTTGTAGTCGTCCAGCTCCGAGCGCTCGGCGCGCGGCAGGCGCGCGTCGGCATAGAACTTGTCGGTGCGTTTCAGGCCCTGGCCCTGCTGCAGGGAGTGGCGGTTCAGGCGTTCGGCGACAAACACCGGAGTCTTGGTCTCGCCGTTGTGCAGCACGGCAAAGCTGCTGAAGCACAGCTCGCGCTCGTGGGGATGCAGCTGTAGCGCCGGCGCCAGGCCCGAGGGAAAGAACTGCGGGCAGCTTGCGAACCGCGTGGGTTGCGCAGCGGCCGTGACATCGGCCTGGCCGACCCTGCCGCCGACGGGCGTGGTGTGCGCGCCCGTACCGGCCAAGTCGGGCCAGCCGTTCTTGCGGAAAGCGTCCAGCGCCGGCATGTGCAGCGCCGCCAGGGTCTGGTTGAGCAGCCTCTCCGCGGACCAGGCCGGGTTGAAGCTGCAGCTGGCGATCTGGAAGCTGGCCAGTGCGGCGGCACCCGCAGACAGCGCAAAGCGTTTGGCGCGGGACAGGCCGAAGGCCAGGGTTTTGGAGGCGGTGCCGCGCTTGCGCGCCGGCGTCTTCTTTTTCTTGGCGGACGTCATTCAGGCGGCAATGGTACGCCGCCTGAATGCTTCCAAAAGCATAGTGCAGCCCTGGGGCTGCACTTTATGGCCACAACGATGCAAGCACTTGTTTCAGCGCCGCGGTGCTGCACTAGCGGGGCTGACGATCTCGGGGATAGCGCAGTGCGTGTTGGCCGCGCTCATGGCGATATCGTGCTCCTGCTTGGCGCTTTCCACGGACATGGCCTGGGGCAGGGCGACGCCGTTCTTGACGGCCAGAATCTCGGCCATCACGCTCACGGCAATCTCGGCCGGCGTCTTGCTGCCGATATACAGGCCGATGGGGCCGCGCAGCCTGGCCAGCGAAGCCTCGGTCTCGTCGAAATGCTCGATCATGCGCTCGCGCCGCGCATGGTTGTTGCGGCGCGAGCCTATGGCGCCCACATAGAAAGCCGGGCTGTGCAGGGCTTCGAGCAGGGCCAGGTCGTCGAGCTTGGGATCGTGGGTGAGCGCGACTATGCAGCTGCGGGAATCGGGCCTGAAGGCCGTGACGGCATCGTCGGGCATGTCCGTGACCTTGTGGACCTGTTCCACCGACCAGCTGCCCATGTATTCCTCGCGCGGGTCGCAGACCGTGACCGTGAAGCCGTTGAACAGAGCCATGGTGGCCAGGTACTCGGCCAGAGCTCCGGCGCCTATGAGCAGCATGCGGTAGCCCGGGCCCAGATGATTGCTCAGCCTGTGGCCGTCGAATTCCAGGGCTTCGGGCTGCTGCGCCAGAGTGAGCGTGACGGCGCCGCTGTCGCAGTCGACGCTGCGCTGCACCAGGCTGCCGGTTTCGAGCTGCGTCACCAGCTGCTGCAGGCTGGCGGCATCGGGGTTGAATTCCAGCAGCAGCTCCAGCGTGCCGCCGCAGGGCAGGCCGAAGCGGTGGGCTTCGTCGGCACTGACGCCATAGCGCACCAGTTGCGGCGGGCCGTCCGGAATGCCCAGGTTCTGGTTCAGTGAGCGGGTATGGCGTGCAATGAGATCGTCCTCGATGCAGCCGCCCGAGACGGAGCCTATGGCGCGGCCGTCCTCGCGCAGCGCCATCATCGAGCCCATGGGCCGGGGGGATGAGCCCCAGGTTCGCACCACGGTGGCGAGCAGGGCACGCTGGCCGGCCAGGCGCCAGTCGCGCAAGGCCTTGAGCACCATGACATCGATGTTGTCCATTTGTGGTCCTTTCAGCAGATGCCGCAACGGCCTGGCCGTGGGCATCCGATATTTTCCTTCACCCCGAGTGGCCATGTGCGCAGCAGCCGAGCGGCCGGGTAAAGGCTTTCCCGGGCGAGGCGGTGCGCTGGCCCCTGAGGGCTGAATAAAAAAGCCTTTCCGCCGGCTCCGGTGCGCTGCTGCTCAGCGCCCGGGCGGTGGAAAGGCCGTGTGCCGCCCCGGCTTGCGGGGCAGGCCGGGCTCAGTGCTCGGAGGCTGAGGTCTGCTGGCGCAGCTGGCCGACCTTGGCCGACAGATCCTTCCACTCCTGCAGGCCATACTGCGCACGCATGGTGTTGAGCAGGGTGGCGATCTGGGCGTCGCTCAGATTGTGGCGGAAGGCCGGCATGGTGCCCAGCTCGGGGTGAGCGGGCTTCTGTATGCCTTCCAGCACGGACAGGATGGCATTGTCGGGCGCAGCCGCATGCAGGCTGGTGTTCAAGGCCAGCTGGGGACGCACGCCGAAGGTGCTGCCCGAAGGGTCGGCACGGTGGCAGGCCATGCAGGCGCCCTGGTAGAGGCGGTAGCCTTCGGAATCCAGTGCCAGCTTCGGTGTGGCGGTCTTTTCCTTGATCAGGGCCTGGGCGTCGCCGGGAGCGGCGTTGGCGTCGCGGTAGCTCATCAGATAGGTGGCGATGGCGTTCAGGTCCGCCTCCGACTGCTGCGCCAGGCCGTGGGCCACGGGAGCCATGGGGCCGGCGGCCACGCCGTGGCGTGGCGAGTAGCCGTCCTTCATATAGGTGACCAGATCCGCATGCGTCCAGGGCAGGGGCGAGGCCGACCTGGCGGTCAAGGCCGGTGCATCCCAGCCTTCGGCGCTGCCGCCCGCAAAGTGGTCAGCGCCGGTCTTCTCGGCGGCCAGCCCGTTGCGCGGCGTGTGGCAGGCGCTGCAGTGGCCCAGGCCTTCGACCAGATAGGCGCCGCGGTTCCACTCGGGCGCTTGCGCGGCGTCGTCCTTGACCACGCCGGGCTTCAGGTACAGCCAGTTCCAGGCCGCAATGCCGCGGCGCACGTTGTAGGGGAAGTTCAGCTCCGTCTTGGGCGGGGTGTACTCCACGGCCGGCTCGCTCATCAGGTAGGCGTAGAGCGCCTTCATGTCCTCATCGGTCACGCGGCTGAAGGCCGTGTAGGGAAAGGCCGGGTAGAGGTAGTTGCCTTCGCGGTCCACGCCATGGCGCATGGCGCGCTCGAAGGCTTCAAAGCTCCAGCCGCCGATACCGGTCTGCACGTCGGGCGTGATATTGCTGGTGTAGATGGTGCCGAAGGGGCTGGGCATGGCCAGGCCGCCGGCATTGGTCTTGCCGTTGGCAGCCGTGTGGCAGACCGCGCAGTCGCCCATGGCCGCCAGCAGCTTGCCCTTGGCGATCTGCTGGGGCGAGAACTCGGCAGTCGGAATGCTGGCCTGCGGTGCAATTTCACCTTGATGCGTGAGGGCCAGGCCGGCAGCGGCCAAAACCACCACGAGTGCGGCACCACCCAGCACGATTTTCTTGAAGGTTTTCATCTTGATCGTCTCTGTTCTGCGGGTCACTTGGATGCGGCTTGGCCGGACTTGGCAGCCTTGAGCGCGGCCAGCACGCGGCTGGGCGTGAACGGCACTTCCAGCAGGCGCACGCCGGTGGCGTCAAAGATGGCATTGGCCACGGCCGCAGCGCTGGGCACGGAGGCCGATTCGCCGGCGCCCATGGGGGCTTCGTTGGGGCGCTCGACCAGCAGCGAGTCGATCTCGGGCAGCTCGTCAAAGCGTAGGATGGGGTAGCCGCCCCATTCCACGGAGGTGACGCCGCTCTTGTCGAAGGTGACGAATTCCTTGAGCACGCGGCTGGTGGACTGCACCACGTTGCCGTGCACCTGATGGCGCACGCCCGCAGGGTTGACCATGGCGCCGGTGTCCTGGGCGACAAAGACCTTGTCGACCTTGACTTCACCGGTTTCGCGATCCACGGTCACATCGACCACCCAGGTCGCCCAGGCCGCACCGTAGCCGGGGAACTTGCTGTGGAAGTAGCGCGCATAGGCAAAGCCGCGGCCCTTGACTAGACGCTGGTCATCGGGCGCCGCATTGCGGCGCGCAGGGCCTTCCTGCCAGTGGCACTGCTTCTTGGCTTCGGCAATCAGCGCCACGGCGCGTGGGTCCTTGAGGTAGCGCAGGCGGTATTCGATGGGGTCGGCCTTGGCCAGATAGGCGCATTCGTCGATCCAGGACTCATGGGCGAACACATTGGGCAGGGCGGAAACGCCGCGCATCCAGGAAGCGCGCACGATGGGCACGGCGTCCTGGGAGATCACGCGCATCTTGGGATATTCGTACTGCGGAATGGCCGTGCGGTCGCCCATTTGCTGGGCCTCGATCTTGGCGGACACCTTGCCCGTGAGGATCAAGGCCAGTGCCGTGGCGTTGTTCGAGGGGTAGCAGGTGCGCAGCTCGTAGGCGGCCACATTGTTTTGCTCGTCCAGGCCGCCGCGCACGCGAATCAGCTGGCCCGTGCCCTTGGGCTCCCAACCGGCTTCCTGCTCGCGCATCAGCTGCACGCGCACGGGCTTGCCCACGGCGGCAGACATCAGCACGGCATCCGAGCAGACGTCGTCCGCGCAGTTGCGGCCGTAGCAGCCCGAGGCTTCGAGGCGGGTGACGTTGATGTTGTCGGCCTTCACGTCCATGAGCTTGGCAATGTCCTTGCACACGTCGTGAGGGTTTTGCGAGCCGGTCCAGACCTGGATCTGGCCGTCACCCACTTCGGCAATCGCGCAGGACGGGCCGATGGAGCCGTGAGCGTGATAGGGCCAGACATAGTCGCGGGTCAGTGCAGTCTTGACCTGCTCGATCGCCTGCAGCGCGCCCTCGTCTTCCTGCAGCACGCGGTCGGTCTTGGCGTGGTCCACCAGGGTCTGGTGCAGGCCGCTCAGCGACATATCGGGCAGGCCGCTCCATTCCTTCCAGGTGACCTTGAGCTGGCGCATGGCAGCGATGGCCTGCTCTTCACGCTCTGCCACCACGCCCACGAAGTCGCCCTTGACCACCACCTTGACGATGCCGGGCAGGTGGGCAATGGATTTTTCATCCACGGACACCAGGCTGGAGCCCAGCGGTGCCGTGGCATCGGCGCCGGTGTAAGGAGGACGGATCACGCGGCCGTGCAGCATGCCGGGCACGCGCAGGTCGTGGATATAGGTCAGCGCGCCCAGCACCTTGTTGGGGATGTCCACGCGCTGCACCGATTTGCCGACATATTCGAAGCCGGACTTGCGCAGCTCGATCTTGTCGTCGACCTCGATCTGCAGATCCTGACCCTGGACCAGCTCGCCATAGCCGTAGCGCTTGCCGCCGGCGATGACAAAGCCTTTTTGCGTGGTGATGCGATCGGCGGGCACGCCGGACTTCTCGCTGGCCAGCTTGATCAGCAACTGGCGCACCTGCGCTGCGGCATGGCGCATGGGCAGGGACGAAACCTGGATGGTGTTGCTGGCAATGGTGGGGCCCAGATCCGGGGTGCGGGCGGTGTGGCCCAGCACCATGGTCACTGCGGCAAAGTCCACGTACAGCTCGTCCGCCACCAACTGGCCGAGTGCCGTGCGCACGCCCGTGCCCAGGTCCACGTGGCCATTGTAGGCCGTGACGGAACCGTCGGCGCCAATGGCGATAAAGCTGTCCACCAGCTTGGCCGAAGGAATGGCGAAAGCGCCCTTGGCGGTCGCTTCGGGGGCGGTCTGGGCCATCAGCAGATGTCCGCCTGCCACGGAGCCGACCATGAGCATGCCGCCGGCCTTGAGCAACTGGCGACGTGTGAGCTGGGCTTGATTGTCTTTGGTGAAGAATTTCATGATCAGGCAGCCTTCTGTTCCGTGGATGCAGCGGGAATGGCGGCGCTGCGGCCCTGCGCAATCAGCTCGCGGGCGCGGGCCGCGGCCTGCATGATTTCCACATGGGTGCCGCAGCGGCACAGGTGGCCGGACAGCGCCTGCTTGATCTCGTCGTCGCTGGCCTGGGGCTTCTGGTTGAACAGGCCCACCAGAGCCATGATCATGCCGTTGGTGCAGTAGCCACACTGCGCGGCTTGCGCGTCGATGAAGGCCTGCTGCACCACATGCAGGGTATGGGTGCGGCGAGGCGCCTGGGCCTTGCCATCGCCGGCTGCGGCGCTGACGTCGAGCACGGCGCGGTTGTGCAGCGCCTGTTCGCTGGCGTCCTTGCTGGCGTCGGGCGACAGGCCTTCCAGCGTCGTGACCTTCTTGCCGGCCACCACGCTCACGGGCACGGAGCACGAGCGCGCCACCTTGCCGTCGATCAGCACCGCGCAGGCACCGCATTCGCCCAGGCCGCAGCCGAACTTGGGACCGTTGAGCTGCATGTCGTTGCGCAGCACGTAAAGAAGAGGAGTGTCGGGAGCGGCGCTTTGCGCATCCACTTCCTGGCCGTTCAGAGTGAATTTCATGACTTCAAAGGAGCTTAGGGTTCGAGAACTCTTATATATGTATAGTCAATTATATGACTATACAAAATTTTGTCTTACGGGGGTGCTGTTGCCGCAGCGGGATGGCCGGCGGCTACGCTGCGACCCGCGCAGGCTAAGACCGAGGCGATTGCCCGAACGTGGCGGCTATTCAGCGGTGAAGTGATTGAGGGGGCGGCAACGGGCTCTGTCCGGCCCGGATGGCAGTGAGCAGCTACCGGACCGCAGGCCGCGGCGGCCCGGCCGGGCCTCGGATGCATCACATCCGGAGCCTCAGGAGCGGCGGAGAAAGCTCGGCCGATTCAGGCGCTGACCTGGCGCTCGGCCAGCCAGCGCTCGAGTTCCTCGGGCGGCAGCGGGCGGGAGAATAAATATCCCTGCGCCACGGGATAGCCCTGTTCGCGCAGCATCTGGTTCTGGGTCGGAGTTTCCACGCCTTCCGCCACCACGGTCAGATACAGGCTTTTGCCTATGCCCAGAATCGCACTGCTCAGGGCCCGTGCCGCTTCGTCATATTCGAGATCGGCGACAAAGCTGCGGTCGAGCTTGAGTTCGCTGACCGGCAGGCGGCGCAGATAGCTGAGGCTGGAGTAGCCGGTGCCGAAGTCATCCATGGACAGGCGCACGCCACGCGCATGGACTTCCTCTATGGTTTGCATGGTGCAGGGGTTGGTGTCCAGCAGAATGCTCTCGGTCAGTTCCAGCGTCAGATCCTGAGGGACTAAAGCGTTGCGGTCCAGTGTGTCCACAATCATGCGCGGCAGGTCCAGATTGTGGAAGCTGGTCGGCGAGAGATTGACCGATACCGCGGGCACCTCCAGCCCCTGAGCCCGCCATTGCGCGAGCTGCTGGCAGGCTTGGTTCAAGGCCCAGCGGCCGAGGTCGGCGATCAGCCCGCATTCCTCGGCCAGAGGGATGAAGCGTGCGGGCGAGATATCTCCGAATTCGGCATGCGTCCAGCGCGCCAGGGCCTCCACGCCATACAGCCGGCCCGTGGCCAGATCGATCTGGGGCTGGTAGTGCAGATGCAGCTCCTGCGCCTGCAGCGCCTTGCGCAAGGCGTTTTCCAGCGCCAGCCGCTCCTGCGCCAGCCGGTTCATTTCGCTGCTGAAGAAGCTGAAACCGCTGCGGCCCTTGCTCTTGGCCTGGTACATGGCCATGTCGGCGCGGTGCAGCAGCGTATCCATGTCCCGGCCGTCGACCGGGAACATCGCAATGCCTATGCTGGTGGAGATGGTGAGCGAGGTGTCGGCAATGAGCATTGGCATGGCCAACTGCTCCTGGAAGCGCTCTATGGTATTGGTCACATGCTCGGCGTCGCAGCGCGGCAGCACGGCCACGAATTCATCGCCGGACAGCCGCCCCGCGATATCGGAGGCGCGCAGCGTCTGCTGCAGGCGGGTGGCCACGTTGCGCAACAGCTCGTCCCCGGCCTGATGGCCCAGGGAGTCATTGACCTGTTTGAATCGGTCCAGGTCGATGAACAGCACCGCCAGCTGTTCGTCATTGCGTGCGGCGAGGTTGATGGCCAGGTCGGCCTTGGCCTGCAACAGGCTGCGGTTGGGCATGCCGGTCAGGCCATCGTAGAACGCCAGCTGGCGGATGCGGGCGCGGTCGTGCTCGCGCTCCAGCGCCAGCGCGCACAGATGGGTGCAGGCGTTGACCAGCTGCTGGTGGAATTCCGACGAGGCGCTGGTCCGCGGCTCGCGGTAGTAGAAGGCAAACGTCCCTATGGGTTTGCCCTGGCTGTTGCGTATCGGGGTGGACCAGCAGGCGTGGTAGCCCAGCGGCAGGACCAGATGTTTGTAATCCTGCCACAGCGGGTCCTGCGCGATATCGTCGACCAGCACCGGAGCATTGCGCCAGGCGGCCGTGCCGCAGGAGCCTGCGCTCGGCCCCATCGCCAGTCCGTCCAGCAGTGCGGAATAGGTCTGCGGCAGGCTGGGGCTGGCCAGGGGATGGAGCAGGCCCTGGTCATCCACTTCGAGAATCGAGGCAGTCACCTCGGGTGCGATCCGCTCCACCTCCCGGCAGACCATCTCCAGCACCTCGGTCAAGGGGCGCTCGCGCGCCATGGCTTCCAGCACGCGATGCTGCAGCGCCTCGTGCATCTTGGAGCGCGTAATGTCGGTCAGCATGGACACCGTGTAGCGCCACTGCCCGTCGGTATCGAGGATGGAGTTGCTGATGACTTTGGCCCAGTAGCGCTGGCCGTTCTTTCCGACCACGATCTCCTCGCGCTCCACGGGCCTGCCGGCGCGCAGCTCGGCATGGTAGAGATCGGAGAACTCCTGCGGCAGATGGGGCGCAAGCAGGTCTATGGGGGCTCGCCCCGTGGCCTCCTCGGGCTGCCAGCCAAACATGCGGATGAAGCCGCCGTTGACATGCACGATGCGCGAAGCGCTGTCGCTGATGATGACTGCGGTGTCGGAGGCGTTTGCCACCAGCGACAGGCGGCGCAGATGTTCCTGCTGTGCCTGTTCCCGCGCGCGGCGCTCCGTGATGTCGGTGGCGACTTTCAGAATCTGTATCACCTGGCCCTGGGCGTCCAGCACCGGGGAATAGGTGGTGTCCAGCCAGCAGCTGCTGCCATCGCTGCGCAGCCGCTCCACGACGTCCGAATAGGCATGGCCCGCGCACAAACGGGACCAGATGGCTTCATACCGATTGCTGTCCAGCAGTGCGGGAGTGCAGAAGCTGCGGTGCGAACGCCCCTGGGCCTGCTCCTGCGTGAGTCCCAGCAGCTGCAGGTAGTTGGTATTGGCATGGCATAGCGTGCCATCCACCGCGAACGCGGCCATGGCCATCGCCCGATCGAGGGCCTGGAACTGAGCCAGTCGCAGTGACTCCGATAGTGCGCTATGCGCCGCTCCCTCTTGCATATTGACTCCTTCTCCCTTTTGCTTCATCCAGTGGTCCGGCGGTAGGACAAGAGGCAGAGGCCTTTCCTTGGAAAGTTCACCTAGCCAATGTTATTAATGGCAACAATGATAACAATGTGAAACGTAATGAGATAGAAAGTTTTGCGCAAATTAATAGCACCGGGAAGACAAGCATGTCACTAAGCAGCTCCCAGTTGGTGGGGCATCGCGCAACTCTCGCTGTAGTCTGAAAAACTATCCAATAATTATTTTTAAAAATTTTGGGAGATTTAGATGTAATTGAGCTTCAAGCATTTGGTAATTTAATAGAGAGAGGCTCTCCGTTATTTTTTTTTGAACTCGAAGAGGAAAATTTAAATCGGTTTCAAAATTGGATAAATGAATGGAATGACCAAGCCAATACGAGGTTGCAATAACCTGCAAATAAGAGGTGGATTGACGCCTTTATAAATCATTGTCTTCAATGATTTTTCTCGATATTCTTGTATTCGCTGTATGAATCTTCGAGCTGGGTGTGAAAGGTCAAGAAAATGGCTCGAAAAAATCGAGATGAATACTCCTTGGGCTCGTCAGTTGTTAGGTGAAATATCATCCGGTGAATAAGATATTTTTGCATGCCAAAAGTATGAATCACCATTCAGATATTGAAAATTCCTAACTAAGAATTTGAACCCGAAGTTTGAGTTTGTCGTAAGGATTTTTTCCAGATACCAGAGATTTACTGAATCACCGAAGATAGATATATCTTTTTGAAGCCTGTATTCGCAAGATTGATCGTGATCAAGATCGGGCTTGTAGCAGGCAGATTCCTGTAGAAGTACAGCGGGCCCGCATTCCATTCATAGCTTCAGGCTTCCTGCCAGCCGCAAGCAACTTGGCGACTGAGACGGCAAGAAAAAAGCGCCTCGAAGGCGCTTTTTTTGGGGGGTATCTGGCGGAGGCTGTGAGATTCGAACTCACGGAAGGATCACTCCTTCGGCAGTTTTCAAGACTGCTGGTTTAAACCACTCACCCAAACCTCCGGATAGCGGGATTCTACACAAGGAATCCAGTGCCAGCTGCGTTCCGGGAGTTTTGTTTTTGCTCATTTAAAGATAGCATTCAACGGTTACACCGTGAGCGCATGAGCCTGTTTTCTGTGATCGAGGTTCGAGTCGGCCAGCCTGCTAGATTCCTGGGTACCAGACCCGCTCCTGATGCTGGGGCTCCGTGGGCCAGGCTGTGAACGGCGGGCTATGTTGGCAGCTGCACGCCATAGAGCCTAGAGATATGGGTAAGGGAGGCTTCATCGTGCTGGTGGACGAAGCAGCCAAGTGGGGATTGATACTGGTGAATCAGGGGCCTATGCACGAGTCGAGTACCGCTTTGCCGTCGCTTCCACCATAGAGTGCCGGCGGTCGCATTGAAGGCAGAAACAGAAAACGCCCCGAAGGGCGTTTTCTGTTTTCAGGCCGAAGCCGATCAGCCGCGCAGGGTGATCGCCTGGGCAGCGGCCAGGGCCGTCATATTGACCACGCGGCGCACGGTGGCCGAGGGGGTCAGCACGTGGGCCGAGGCGGAGCCGCCCATCAGGATGGGGCCGATGGTGGTGCCATGGCCGCCCGTGGTCTTGAGCACGTTGAACAGAATGTTCGCGGCGTCCAGGTTGGGGCAGATCAGCACATTGGCGGTGCCGCTGAGCGAGGATTCCAGCAGCGAATGGCTGCGGACCTCGGCGGACAGGGCCGCGTCGCCGTGCATCTCGCCGTCGCACTCGATATGCGGGTTGGCGGCGGCAAACAGGTCGCGTGCGGCGCGCATCTTGCGGGCCGAGCCACGGGTGGAGGAGCCGTAGTTGCTGTGCGAGAGGAAGGCCACCTTGGGCGGCAGGCCGAAGCGGGCCACCTCGTCGGCGGCCATCTTGGCGATTTCGGCCAGCTCTTCGGCCGTGGGGTCTTCGTTGATATAGGTATCGGCGATGAACAGCGTGCCCGATTCCAGCATGACGGCGTTGACGGTGGCGAACTCCTTGGCGTCCTGCTTCAGGCCCAGCACGTCCTGCAGATGTGCGAGGTGGCCGTCGAACTTGCCGACCAGACCGCACAGCATGGCGTCGGCATCGCCCAGATGCACCATCAGCGCGGCGATCAAGGTGTTGGAGCGGCGCACGGCGGCCTTGGCGGCTTCGGGCGTCACGCCGTTGCGGCCCATGAGGCGGTGGTAGGTTTCCCAGTACTGGCGGAAGCGCGGATCGTCTTCAGGGTTGCAGATTTCCACGTCCTTGCCCAGCTGGATGCGCAGGCCGGCCTTGGCAATGCGGGCCTCGATCACGGCGGGACGGCCGATCAGGATGGGCTTGGCCAGGCCGTCGTCCACGGCCACCTGCACGGCGCGCAGCACGCGCTCGTCCTCGCCTTCGGCATAGGCCACGCGTTGCTGCTTGGCCTTGGCGGCCGCAAACACGGGGCGCATGAACATGCTGGTCTGGTAGACAAAGCGGGTCAGGTTCTCGCGATAGGCGGCGATGTCCTCGATGGGGCGGGTGGCGACGCCGGATTCGGCGGCGGCCTGGGCCACGGCCGGAGCGATGCGCAGGATCAGGCGCGTGTCGAAGGGCGTGGGGATCAGGTAGTCGGGGCCGAAGGTCAGCTCCTTGCCCTGGTAGGCGGCGGCGACCTCATCGCTGACGTCCTGCTTGGCCAGGGCGGCGATTTCGCGCACGCAGGCCAGCTTCATGGCTTCGGTGATCTTGGTGGCGCCGCAGTCCAGCGCGCCACGGAAGATGTAGGGGAAGCACAGGACGTTGTTGACCTGGTTGGGGTAGTCGGAGCGGCCGGTGGCCACGATGCAGTCCGGACGGATGGCCTTGGCCAGCTCGGGGCGGATTTCGGGCTCGGGGTTGGCCAGGGCCAGGATGATGGGCTTGTCGGCCATGGTCTTGACCATGTCGGCGGTCAGCACGCCGGGAGCCGAGCAGCCCAGGAACACGTCGGCGCCGTTGACGGCGTCGGCCAGGGTGCGGGCCTCGGTGTTTTGCGCGTACTGGGCCTTGGAGGCATCCAGGCCACCGGGGCGGCCTTCGTAGATCACGCCCTTGGAGTCGCACATGAAGACGTTTTCACGCTTGACGCCCAGGCCCACCATCACGTTCACGCAGGCAATAGCGGCAGCGCCGGCGCCGGAGACAGCGACCTTGACCTTGTCGATCTGCTTGCCCACCAGTTCCAGGCCGTTGAGCAGGGCGGCGCTGGAGATGATGGCCGTGCCGTGCTGGTCGTCGTGGAACACCGGGATGTTCATGCGCTTGGAGAGTTCCTGCTCGATGTAGAAGCACTCGGGCGCCTTGATGTCTTCGAGGTTGATGCCGCCGAGCGTGGGCTCGAGCGAGGCGATGATCTCGATGAGCTTGTCCGGATCGCGTTCGGCCAGTTCGATGTCGAACACGTCCACGCCGGCGAACTTCTTGAACAGGCAGCCCTTGCCTTCCATCACCGGCTTGCCGGCCAGCGGGCCGATGTCGCCAAGGCCCAGCACGGCCGTGCCGTTGGTGATCACGCCCACCAGATTGCCGCGTGCGGTGTACTCGGCAGCGCAGGAGGGATCGGCCTGGATGTCTAGGCAGGGGTAGGCCACGCCGGGCGAGTAGGCCAGTGACAGGTCACGCTGGTTGGACAGGGGCTTGGTGGGCGTGACGGAAATCTTGCCCTTGACGGGGCTGCGGTGGTATTCGCGGGCCGCGTCGCGCAGGGCTTGTTCGGCGGTGGACAGGTTTTGTGTCATACAAAAATATCAGCAAGTTGCTTCTGAGAGCTTACCGGATGGCCAGAAGATTTTGGGTCAGGTCTGTTTTGCCTGAACTGCACCGACAACAAGCCCCCTGGCACATCTTGATGTGGCAGGGGGCTCGGGCCAGCCGGTAAGCTGGCGATTCATGGCATTACGCTTAGTGTGCGTCGGCCTGGCGCGCCGCGTTGATGGCAGCGCTGTTGTCTTTGGCAGCTCCGTTGAAGAAAAGGTTCAGAACCACTGCGGTAATCGAAGCCAGCAGGATACCGGATTCAATCAGGGGATGAATGGAGTGGGGCATCCATTGGCGGAAATTGGGCGCCACCAGAGGAATCATGCCGACGCCTATGGACACGGCCACGATCATGGCGTTGTGCTTGTTGTCGCGGAAGTCCACGTTGGACAGGATGCGGATGCCGGTGGAGGCCACCATGCCGAACATCACCAGACCCGCGCCACCCAGCACCACGGTGGGCAGGGACTCGATCAGCGCGCCCATCTTGGGCAGCACGCCCAGGATGACCAGGATGGCGCCGCCGGCCACGCAGACCCAGCGGCTCATCACGCCCGTCACCGCGACCAGACCCACGTTCTGCGAGAAGCTGGTGTAGGGGAAAGTGTTGAAGATGCCGCCGATCAGCGTGCCCAGGCCGTCGGTGCGCAGGCCGCGGGTCAACTCGTCCTGGGTGATCTCGCGCTTGGTCATGTCGCCCAGAGCCAGGAACATGCCGGTCGATTCGATCATCACCACGATCATCACCAGACTCATGGTCAGGATGAGGACGGGATCGAACACGGGCATGGCGATCTGGAAGGGCAGTACCACGGTGAACCATTCAGCTTTGGCGACCTTGTCAAAGTTCATCAGGCCCATGGCCACGGAGATCACACCGCCGATCAGAATCCCCATCAGCACCGAGATATTGGCGATGAAACCCTTGGCAAAGCGGGCGATCAGCAGGATGGACAGCAGCACAATGCCCGAGACTGCGGCGCCTGACAGGTCGGCGTACTTGGGGTTAGGCACGGTGGGCAGCACCGTGAAGCCCTTGGGTACGGGCGGCAGGGCCGAACCCGGAGCGCCGGCCATGGCCTGGGCCTCGGCCAGCCACTTGGTGTATTCGGGGTTCACCACGTTGGGAGCGGTCGGGCCCACGGGGTTGCCGAAGATCCAGTTCACGCCCACGCGCATCAGGCTGATGCCGATGACGGCAATGATGCTGCCGGTCACCACGGGCGGGAAAAAGCGCAGCATGCGGCTGATGACGGGCGCGATCAGAATGGAGATCACGCCCGCGCCTATGACCGAGCCGAAGATCAGCCCCGCGCCCGCATTGCCGCCCGTGGACTGGGCGATGGAGACCATGGGGGCAACGCTGGCAAAGGTCACGCCCATCATCACCGGCAGCTTGATGCCGAACCACTGGGTGGCGCCCAGGGCCTGGATCAGCGTGACCAGGCCGCAGACGAACAGGTCGGCTGAAATCAGGTGCGCGACCTGCTCTGGTGGCAGGTTCAGCGCGCGGCCCACAATCAGCGGCACGGCCACGGCGCCGGCATACATGACCAGCACGTGCTGCAGGCCAAGCGCGGTGAGCTTGCCGAAGGGCAGAACCTCATCCACGGGATGCACTTGGGATGTCATAAAACTTGTCTCCTCACTCCATATAGGGAAGGGATTGCCTTGATCTGCTCTTTGCAGCAATCCATACAAAAAGTGTATACAAGGTATAAATGACTGCTTCTACCGGTAAACCCTGCTCAAATTTCATCAGCCGGCGACATTGGGCTGGAGTTATGCGGCAAACGCATGGGATGGCCTGGGATCAGGCTTCAGCTATCAAAAGAATAGCTGTATGCAATTGTTACATCAAGATTTTTTATAAGTTTCGGGTTGATCCATATATTTTTTGGGTGTAATAAGCTATATTTTTAATAGCAAACTTTGCACAATATGCAATATGCGGCCATGGGCGGTGGCTTATGCGTATTTCGGTTGAGGCAGTTAAGACCTGGCGGTAGAGAACGCCCGATGCTGGATGCGGGGCAGAAAAGGGCCGCCATCGCCTTTCATGCGGTCGCCGGATTGCCCTGCAGCAGCAAAAAAGCGCAGCCCGCGGGATGCGGCTGCGCTTGCTTGACGCCGAATATCTCAGGCCCGGGCCGGAGCCGGCTGGCTCAGGGAGGCGGCGGGTTCCCGGCTGCCATAGGCCAGCAGCAGGCCGGCTGCGGCCAGGGCCGATGCGGTCCAGCCGAGGGTCGTCAGTCCTAAGCCATGGCCGATGACGGCACCGCCCAGCCAGGCGCCCAGAGCATTGCCGATATTGAAGCTGGCGATATTGAGGCTGGACGCGAGACTGGAGGAGCTGCCCTCCGTGGCCTGCAGCACATACATCTGCATGGGGGCGACGGTGGCAAAGGCCGCAACACCCAGCACCAGCACATAGACCATGGCGACCCAGGCTTGGTTGAAGGTCCAGTGCCCGGCCAGCAGCACCAGCAGCAGGGCCGCCAGTGTGGCCAGCAGCGAGCGCTGCGTGCCGAAACGGTCGGCCAGCTTGCCGCCCGCGTGGTTGCCCAGGGCCAGGCCGGCGCCAAACAGCAGCAAGGTGGTCGCTACCTGCTGGTTGTCCATCCGCGTCACCTGGGTCAGCAGCGGCTCTATATAGGTATAGAGAGCAAAGACCCCGGCAAAGCCCACGACCGTGATGGTCAGGCCCAGCCAGAGCCTGGGCTGGCGCAGCACCACCAGCTCCTGTGCCAGCGTCTGCGGGCCCGAGCCCGCAATCCGGCTGGGCACCAGCAGTGCCACGATGGTGAATGCGAGCAGGCCTACCACGACCACCGCTGCAAACGCCATGCGCCAGCCGAACTGCTGGCCTATCCAGGCGCCCGCAGGCACGCCCAGCAGGGTGGCCAGGGTCAGGCCCGAGAACATCAGCGCAATGGCAGAGGCCTGTTTCTCCCGGGCCACCAGCCCCGTCGCCACCACGGCACCCACGCCGAAAAAAGTGCCATGCGTGAGCGAGGTCAGCAGCCGCGCCGCCATCAGCCAGCCATAGCTGGGGGCAAACACGGCGGCGGCATTGCCCGCGATGAAGATGCCCATCAAGGCCAGCAGCAGGCGCTTGCGTGGCCAGTGGCGGGTCAGCAGGGTGAGCACGGGCGCGCCGACGGCCACGCCCATGGCATAGCCCGAGATCAGCGTCCCCGCCGTGGGAATGCCGATGCCCAGATCCTGGCTGACCTGGGTGAGCAGCCCCATGATGATGAATTCCGTGGTGCCGATGCCAAAAGCTCCGGCGGCCAATGCAAGCAAGGCTGCAGGCACGATGAGGTCCTTCGTGAAGATTTCCGAGAACCCAGACTGTGAGCCGCCCGCGTTGTGGGCGGTAGCCCGTCAGAAGGAAATGCATTTGTGCCGTACAGGAAACAGTCGAGGTAATACCATGCGGTTCATGATGGAAAAACGCGCCAGGGATGCGCTGCCCGCTCCCGCCCCGGGTCAGGAAATCAACCGCTTTACCGAGCTGCAGACCTTTGTGCAGGTCGCGCAGCTGGGCAGCTTTTCGGCGGCCGCGCGTCAGCGCGAGGTCTCGCCCTCGGCTGTGAGCAAGATCGTGGCGCGGCTGGAGGCCCGTCTGGGCGTGCAGCTATTGCGCCGCAGCACGCGCCGGCTGGAGCTGACCGAGGAAGGGCAGCAGTTGCTGGAACAGGGCAGAACGTTGCTGGCCGACTGGATGGCGCTAGAGTCCGCCGTGACTCGCTGCGGCCAGCCCAGCGGGCTGGTGCGCATCAATGCCAGCTCCAGCATCGGGCAGAGGCTGCTGGTGCCGCTGGTACCGGCCCTGCTGCGCCAGCATCCGGAGCTGCAGCTGGACCTGAGCTTTACCGATCAGGTCGTGGATCTGATCGCTGCCCGCGCCGACATCGCCCTGCGCTGGGGGCGGTTGCCGTCATCGGAGATGGTGGCGCGCCTGCTCGGTCATACCAGGCAGGTCATCGTGGCCTCGCCCGCATATCTGCGGCAGCAAGGGACGCCGGCTCGGCCGAAGGACCTGCAGCGGCATGTGCGCATAGGCTGGAATTACCCGCGTGCCGTGCCGCACTGGCCGTTTGCGGTGCAGGGTCACAAGCAGGCGGTCTCCATGGGGGAGGTGCTGCGCGTCAATGACGGGGAAACCATGCGCGCGCTGGTGCTTGCGGGTGCCGGCCTGGCACGGCTGTCGCTCTATCACGCCTGGGAAGACTTGCAGTCGGGCCGGCTCAGGGTGGTGCTGGAGGATTTCAATACCGGCGATCTCGAACCGATTCATGCCGTCTACGTGGGCAAACCCGGCCAGTTGCCGGCGCGAACGCGGGCCGTGCTGGACTTCCTGAAGGCGCACGTGGACCTGGGCTATGCGCAGGCGGTGCCGGCCGGATGGTGCACATGAAAAAAAGGAGCCTGGACGGGTCCAGGCTCCTTGAAAACCCTTGCCTTGATAGGCGAAGGTCAGGCATTCAAATAGTGCTGCGCGTTCAGGCCAGCAGGTCTGCCAGCGAGCGGGCCACGACCTTGGTCGCGCGGCGCAGGTCCTCGAGCACCAGGCGCTCGTCGGAGCGCTTGGCGTGCGATTCCAGCACGGTGCGGGGGCCGGCGCCGTAGATCACGCCGGGGATGCCGCGCTCGACATACAGGCGCACGTCGGTGTACAGAGGCGTGCCCACTGCAGGAGGCTTCTCGCCGAAGACCGCTTCGCCGTGGGCCTGGATGGCGTCGACCAGGGGCTTGTTGCCGTCCAGGGGCGTCATGGCATTGGCCAGCAGCAGGCGCTTGATGTCCACGCGCACGGCGTCTTCACCGGTGTAGCCGCCCTGGGTGTTGAAGTCGGCAATCGCCTTGGCGATCACGGCACGGATGCTGGCTTCCACTTCCACGGGATTCTCTTCGGGAATCATGCGGCGGTCGATTTTCAGCATGACCTTGCCGGGCACCACATTGGTGTTGGTGCCGCCGTCGATGCGGCCCACGTTCAGGTAGGGATGCTTGATGCCGGGCACCTTGGAGGTGACTTGCTTGTACTTCACGTTCTCGGCGTACAGAGCCGTCAGCAGCACCGCAGTGGCTTGCAGCGCGTCCACACCGGTGTGGGGCACGGCGGCGTGAGCCATCTTGCCCTGCACGGTGATTTCCATCTGCAGGCAGCCGTTGTGAGCGGTAACTACTTCGTAGCTGAAGCCCGCTGCGATCATCAGGTCGGGCTTGGTCAGGCCTTTTTCCAGCAACCAGCCGGGGCCCATGATGCCGCCGAACTCTTCGTCGTAGGTGTAGTGCAGTTCCACCGCGCCCTTGCTGGGCTTGGCCACGGCTTCCAGGGCACGCACGGCGAAGGTGAACGAGGCGAAGTCGCTCTTGCTCACGGCAGCGGCGCGGCCGTACAGCTTGCCGTCTTCGATCTCGGCGCCGTAGGGGTCCTTGGTCCAGCCTTCGCCCGGAGGCACCACGTCGCCGTGGGCGTTCAGGGCGATGGTCTTGCCGCCGTCGCCATAGGGGCGGCGCACGATCAGGTTGGTGATGGACTCCATGCCGTAGGCCTTCACATCGGCTTCGGGCACGGCGTGCTTCTCGGCATCGAAGCCGAAGGTCTTGATCAGCTCGGCCGTGCGCTCGGCATGGGGAGCGTTGTTGCCGGGAGGCGTGTCCGTGGGGACCTGCACCATGGCTTGCAGGAACTTCACTTCCTCGTCGAAGTGCTGGTCGATCCAGGCGTCGAGGGCCGCGTAGGTGGCTTGCTTGTCTTGGTTCATATTGGTCATTGCTGTTCTTGAGCCAGTTGGTTGAGAACGTGGGTGAAGGCATCCACGGACAGTTGCATATCGTCGGAAGTCGAGGACTCGAGCGGGTTGTGGCTGATGCCGGCGTTGAGGCCGCGCACGAACAACATGGCCTGGGGCATGATTTCGTGCAGCTTCATGGCGTCGTGGCCGGCGCCGCTGGGCATGCGGAACAGGGGCACACCCAGTGCGTCCACAGCGTTTTCCCAGCGCTTTTGCCATGCGGGGGCGCTAGGGGCAGCAGCCGCCTTCATCGACAGCTCGGTGGTATAGCGCAGGCCACGGCGCTCGGCGATCGCTGCCATCTCGGCCATGATGTCGTTGATCATGGCGTCACGCTGCTCGTTGGTGGGGGCGCGCAGGTCCAGCGAGAACTGGCAGCGGCCGGGCACCACGTTGACCGAGCCCGAGGGCACGTTCAGCTGGCCGATGGTGGCCACGCTGTCGCCATCCTGGCCGGCACGCTTTTCGATGTACAGCGACAGCTCGGCCACGCCTGCGGCCGCATCGCGGCGGCGGTTCATGGGCGTGGTGCCGGCGTGGCTGGCCATGCCGATGAACTCGCAGACATAGCGGGCGCTGCCGTTGATGGAGGTGACGATGCCCAGGGGGATGTCGAGCTCGTTGAGCACGGGACCCTGCTCGATGTGCACCTCGACAAAGCCCAGATATTTGGCGGGGTCGCGCTCCAGCTTGGGAATGTCGTCTATGCACAGGCCGGCGTGGGTCATGGCTTCGCGCAGCGTGATGCCGTCGGCGTCCTTTTGCTCCAGCCATTCCTGCTTGAAGTCGCCGACCAGGGCGCCAGAGCCCAGGAAGGTGGCCTTGTAGCGCTGGCCTTCCTCTTCGGCAAAGCCCACGACTTCGATGTTGAAGGGCAGGCGCTTGCCTTGCTGGGCCAGCTGCTTGACGCAGGCCATGGGCACGAAGATGCCCAGGCGGCCGTCGTACTTGCCGCCGTTGCGCACGGTGTCGTAGTGGCTGCCGGTCAGCAGGGTCTTGGCGCCTTCGGTGGCCGCCTTGTAGCGGCCGACCACGTTGCCCACGGCGTCGATCTCGACTTCGTCGAAGCCGATTTCACGCATCCAGTGGCTGATGCGCTGGGCGCAGGCACGGTGGGCATCGGTCAGATAAGTCACCGTGAGCTGGCCTTTTTCGGCGTAGCCGGGGTCGCTGTTGGTGGACAGGCGCTCCTGCCAGTCCCAGACTTCGTTGCCTGCGACGGGCTCGTAGCCGAACTTGTCGTTGAGGCGGATCTCGGCAATGCGGTGGATGTTGCGCAGTGCCTCGGCCTGTTCGTAGTCGGGGTGGTTGAACATGCGACGCTCGAAGGTCGCGATGATCTCGGCCTTGGACAGGCCCAGGCCGCGCGCGCCGCGCACTGCCAGGATGAAGGGGAAGCCAAAGCGCTTGCCGTATTCGGCGTTGAGCTTGCGGATGTGCTCCAACTCCTCGGGCGTGCAGTTTGTGAGGCCCGCCTTCTTTTGCTCATTGGTCGATTCGGCCGTGAGCGTGTTGGTTTCCATCTGCTTGCCGGCCAGCTCCGGGTGAGCGCGGATCAGATCGAGCTTGGCCTGCTCACTGGCTTCGGCCAGCACCTTGGCCATGGCGTGCTTGATGTGGGCCATGGATTTGAAGGGGCGCTGCTCCAGCGCCTTGGCGGCAATCCAGGGCGAGTGCTCGTACAGGCCATCGAGCAGGTCGGTGGCGGTGGCCGCGTCGGCGGCGTTCAGTTGTTCCAGGGTCAAAGCCATGTCGCAATCAATCCTTGCAGGGGAAACGCTCGGCCCAGTGGCGAGCCAGGTCAATACGGCGGCACACCCAGACCTTGTCGTGTTTCTGGATGTGGTCGAGGAAACGCTGCAGCGCCGTGATGCGGCCGGGGCGGCCCAGCAGGCGGCAGTGCATGCCGATGCTCATCATCTTGGGCGCGTTGTCGCCGGACGGATCGCCTTCGGCGTACAGGGTGTCGAAGGTGTCCTTCATGTACTGGAAGAACGGGTCGGCATGGGAGTAGCCCTGGGGCAGGGCAAAGCGCATATCGTTCACATCGAGCGTGTAGGGCACGATGAGCTGGTTGCGCGTGCCGCCGTCGGTTTTGGCGACCTTCATCCAGAACGGCAGGTCGTCGCCGTAGTAGTCGCTGTCGTAGCTGAAGCGGCCGGCATCGGCCACCAGGCGGTGGCTGTTGGGGCTGTCGCGGCCCGTGTACCAGCCGAGGCCGTGGTCGCCGTCATGGCCGTACAGCTCGCCGAAGATCTCCAGGCACTGCTGCATATGGGCGCGCTCGATTTCTTCGGGCACGTTCTGATAGTGAATCCACTTCAGGCCATGGCAGGCCACTTCATGGCCGAGCTCGGCAAAGGCCTGGGCCAGCTCGCGGTGCTTTTGCAGGGCCGTGGCCACGCCGAACACGGTCAGCGGCAGGCCGCGCTTCTCGAATTCGCTCAGGATGCGCCAGACGCCGGCGCGCGAGCCGTATTCATAGATGCCGTCCATGCTCATATGGCGCGCGGGATACGCGGCCGGGTTGAACATCTCGGACAGGAACTGCTCGCTGGCGGGGTCGCCATGCAGCACATTGTTCTCACCGCCTTCTTCGTAGTTGAGTACGAATTGCACAGCCACGCGGGCTTTGCCGGGCCATTCAGGGTTGGGCGTGGTGCGACCGTAGCCGATCAGGTCGCGGGGGTAGGAGGCGGTGGAGTCGTAAATCATAGTGAGATGGAGGAAAGTGCCATCGAGAGGTCGTTCGTTGGCAGATCGCGGTCAAAGGTCAGGCCTGCTTCCACGTGGTCCAGGTGCTGCTGCATCAAAAGCACGGAGCGCTCGGCATCGCCTTCGGCCAGGGCCGCGACGATGGAGGCATGCTCCTCGTGGGAGTGCTCGGCCGCCGACGCCGACTGGTACATCAGCGTGATCAGTGCGCAGCGCGAGATCAGCTCGCCCAGCAGCTGAGCCAGCACCTCGTTGCCCATGAGCTCGGCCATGCGCACGTGAAAGTCGCCCAGCAGCTCGGTGCGCTGGCCCACGTCATTGGCTTCCATGGCCTTTTTCTCGGCGGCCACATGGGCTTTGAGCGCGCGGATCTTGGCGGGCGTGCTCTGGGTCACAAAGCTGCGCACCATTTCGGCTTCCAGCATGCGGCGCACGGCAAACACCTGGCGCGCCTCGTCCACGGACGGCGTGGCCACAAAGGCGCCGCGCGCGGGCTCGAGCTTGATCAGCTTGTTCTGCGAGAGCTGGAACAGGGCCTGGCGTACCAGGGTGCGGGAGACACCAAAGTGGTCGGCCAGCTTCTGTTCGGCCAGCTTGGTGCCGGGCATCAGCCGATGCTCGACGATGGCCCTGGTCAGGCTTTCGACAATGAAACTGGTGGTGGAAGTTTCCATAAATCCATCATAGCGGTTGAAGACAAGTTTTGTATACAGTTTCTGTCGACCAAACATGGTGTTTGCCCCAGGACTGCATGTGCAAAGCGGATGCTGGTTCAGGCAAATCTAGGCGTGGCAAGGATTTGCGCCATTGCTGCAGCAAATATCAGCAGTGTTGTGACCGGCGGGCGCCTGTGAGGCAAAAATGCCGGAATGCACAATGAATGAACTATGCAAGCACAGAATACCTCCTCGCACGCGCAGGATCCCGCTGCGCCCTCGCCCCAGCAGGATCCGGCAGGCTTTTTGCGCCACCTCTACGACGTGGCCGTGCGCAACGCCCTGCCCATCGAAGGCCTGGCACGCTACCTGCCCAGTCCGCCCAAGGGCCGCACCGTGGTGCTGGGCGCCGGCAAGGCCGGCGGCTCCATGGCCCAGGCGCTGGAAGCGCTGTGGCCCGCAGATGCACCGCTGTCGGGCCTGGTGGTCACGCGCTACGGCCATATTCCGCCGCGTCCCGCAGGCCTGGCCCAGCGTCTGGAAGTGGTGGAGGCCGCCCACCCCGTGCCCGATGCCGCAGGCCTGGCCGCGGCCGAGCGCATTCTGGCGCTGACCCAGGGGTTGACCGAGGACGATCTGGTGCTGTGCCTGATCTCGGGTGGTGGCTCGGCCCTGCTGACCCTGCCGGCCGCAGGCATAGACCTGCAGGAAAAGCAGCGCATCAACAAGGCCTTGCTCGAAAGCGGCGCGGCCATCAGCGAGATGAACTGCGTGCGCAAGCATCTCTCGCGCATCAAGGGCGGGCGCCTGGCCGCGGCCTGCCATCCGGCCAAGGTTGTGACGCTGACCATCAGCGACGTGCCCGGCGACGATCCCTCCATCATCGCCAGCGGCCCCACGGTGCCCGATGCCTCGACCTGCGCCGACGCGCTGGCCATTCTTGACCGCTACCAGATCGGCGTGCCCGATGCCGTGCGCGCCGCGCTGCTGGACGGCACGCTGGAGACGCCCAAGCCCGGCGATGCGCGCTTTGCGGGCCATGAGGTGCATCTGATCGCCACGCCCCAGCAGTCGCTGGAAGCGGCTGCGGCAGCGGCGCGTGAGGCAGGCATTGCCGTGCATGTGCTGTCCGACGAAATGGAAGGTGAATCACGCGAAGTGGGCAAGGTGCATGCGGCTCTGGCCCGCGCCGTCGCCAAGCGTGGCGAGCCCTTTGCCAAGCCTTGCGTGATTCTCTCGGGTGGTGAAACCACGGTGACGATTCGTCCTCGTCAACCGGGCGCAGCCAAGGGCCGTGGCGGTCGTGCGGGCGAGTTCTGCATGGGGCTGGCCCAGGCCTTGCAGGGCCAGGAAAAGGTCTGGGCGCTGGCTGCCGACACGGATGGCATCGACGGCGTGGAGGACAACGCCGGAGCGCGCGTTTCGCCCTGCACGCTCCAGCGTGCAGCGGAGAAGAATATGCGCATCAGCGACTATCTGGACCGCAACGACGCCTATGGCTATTTCGAGGCGCTCGGCGATCTGGTGGTCACGGGGCCCACGCATACCAATGTGAATGACTTCCGCGCGATTTTGATTCTCTGAAAACTTCAAATTGGATAGCTGCTTGCGCTGGCTATCCAAAGATTTCAGCGTGAAAACAATCTGCAGCTACCGCTCATCAAGCGGTAGCTGCTCTTTTTTTTATATCCGCAGCGCATGAATCTGGCGCGACCCAAATAGGGGCCGCCGAGCAAGAGCCGCCTCGCGGCGAGGGCTGCGTCCCCTTCCGTTAGCGCGTAGCGCGTACAGAGAGGGGGAAGGCGCGGAGCCGCGAGGCGAAGCGACTCAGGGGGAAGGGTTTCACCCACCGCGCGGCAGGTCTTCCCACCAGGCCTCGTCAAACTTGCCCTGCAGAAAAGCGATGAAGGACTGGACCTTCTGCGGCACCAGGCGCGGCGAGGGGTAGACCGCGTGAATCTCCTGCTCGGGCAGGCGGCAGGTCTTGAGCACCTCGACCACGCGGCCGTCCTTGAGCGAGTCCTGGGCCACGTAGCGGGGCAGGGCCGCAATGCCCATGTGCGAGCGTGCGGCGGCCAGCAGGGCCGAGAGGTTGTTGGAGCGCAGCCGCCCCGTGACGGGGACGGACACGGGCTCGCCGCTGGGATTGCGCAGCCGCCAGATGTCGTTGCCCTGCACGCTGCTGTAGATCAGCGTGGAATGCTCCTTGAGGTCCGAGGGCCGGCGCGGCGTGCCGTGCTTGCGCAGATAGGTGTTGGAGGCCACCAGCACCCAGGGATTGACGCCCAGCATGCGTGCGCCCAGAGACGAGTCGGCCAGCTTGCCCAGGCGCAGCGCCACGTCTATGCCGTTGGCCACCAGGTCGGTGTAGCGGTCCTCGAAGCTCAGGTCTACCTGGACCTGGGGATTTTGCTTCATGAACTCCATGGCCAGCGGGATCAGCACCCGGCGCCCGAAGGCCACTGAGCTGCCGATGCGCAACTGCCCCTGGACCTGAGACTGGCGCACCTTGACCACGCTTTCGGCCTCGGCCACGTCGTTGACGATGACCTTGCACTTCTCGTAGTAGAGCGCGCCGGCCTCGGTCAGGCTCACGCCGCGCGTGTTGCGATTGAGCAGGCGCACCTTGAGCCGGGTTTCCATGGCCGCGACCTGCTTGGTCACCGTGGGCTGGGTGGTGGCGAATTCCTGCGCCACCTTGGTGAAGCTGCCGGTCTCCACCACGCGCACAAACATGTGCATGGCATCGAGTCTGTCCATGGTTTTGTCTCCTATTTATTCTTCAGTGGAATAAATTTTATGGTCCGCAAGCGGCTTCCAGCAAGCATGGGTCTTGAATAAAGTCGATTCCAGTTTGAAGGAGACCTCATGGCCAAAATGAAAGCGATCGAAGCCGCAGTCCGCGTGCTCGAAAAAGAAGGTGTTAGCGTTGCATTCGGCGTTCCCGGTGCTGCGATCAATCCGCTGTACGCAGCGCTGAAGGACCACGGTGGCATCGGCCACATCCTGGCCCGCCACGTCGAAGGCGCCAGCCACATGGCCGAAGGCTATACCCGTGCGGTGGCCGGCAACATCGGCGTGTGCATCGGCACCAGCGGCCCCGCCGGCACCGACATGATCACCGGTCTGTACTCGGCCAGCGCCGACTCCATCCCAATCCTGTGCATTACCGGCCAGGCACCTCGCTCGCGTCTGCACAAGGAAGACTTCCAGGCCGTGGACATCGCCTCCATCGCCAAGCCCGTGACCAAGTGGGCCACCACCGTGCTGGAACCCGCCCAGGTGCCGCGCGCCTTCCAGCAGGCTTTTCACCTGATGCGCTCCGGCCGTCCCGGCCCCGTGCTGATCGATCTGCCTATCGACGTGCAACTGGCCGAGATCGAATTCGATATCGACACCTACGAGCCCCTGCCCGCCTACAAGCCAGCGGCTTCGCGCAAGCAGGCCGAGAAGGCCATCGAGATGCTCAACGAATCCGAGCGTCCCCTGCTGGTCTCCGGTGGCGGTGTGATCAACGCCGATGCCTCCGAGCTGATGGTCGAGCTGGCCGAAATCCTGAACGTGCCCGTGATCCCCACCTTGATGGGCTGGGGCACCATCCCCGACGATCACCCCCTGATGGTCGGCATGTGCGGTCTTCAGACCAGCCACCGTTACGGCAACGCCAACATGCTGGCTTCGGACTTCGTGTTCGGCATCGGCAACCGCTGGGCCAACCGCCACACCGGCTCGGTCGAGGTCTACACCAAGGGCCGCAAGTTCATCCACGTGGACATCGAGCCCACCCAGATCGGCCGCGTGTTCGCGCCCGATTACGGCATCGTTTCCGACGCCAAGGCGGCTTTGGAGCAATTCGTTGCCGTGGCCAAGGAGTGGAAGGCTACCGGCAAGCTCAAGTGCCGCAAGGCCTGGGTGGCCGAGTGCCAGGGCCGCAAGAACAGCGTCGAGTACCTGCGCAAGACCAACTTCGACAACGTGCCGATGAAGCCGCAGCGCGTCTACCAGTGCATGAACCGCACTCTGGACCGCGACACGACCTATGTGTCCACCATCGGTCTGTCGCAGATCGCCGGTGCCCAGTTCCTGCACGTGTACAAGCCCCGCAACTGGATCAACTGCGGCCAGGCCGGTCCTCTGGGCTGGACCACTCCCGCCGCCCTGGGCGTGCGCGTGGCCGACCCCAAGCGCAAGATCGTGGCCCTGTCGGGTGACTACGACTTCCAGTTCATGATCGAAGAGCTGGCCGTGGGCGCTCAGTTCAAGCTGCCCTATGTTCACGTGCTGGTGAACAACAGCTACCTGGGCCTGATCCGCCAGGCGCAGCGCGCTTTCTCGATCGACTATTGCGTGCAATTGGCGTTCGACAATATCAACATGGATGAGGGTGATGCCACTCGCGGCTACGGGGTCGACCATGTTAAGGTCGTTGAAGGTCTGGGTTGCAAGGCCATCCGCGTGCACCGTGCCGAAGACTTTGCCCCCGCCATGGCACAGGCCGAAGCCTGGATGGCCGAGCACAAGACCCCTGTGGTGATCGAGTGCATCCTGGAGCGTGTGACCAACATCTCCATGGGCGCCGAAATCGACAACGTGGTCGAGTTCGAAGACCTGGCGACCGAGAAGGCCGACGCGCCCAGCGCTCTGGCTCTGCTGGACTGAGAGAGAGCTCCCCCTGAGCGGCTGCGCCGCTTCCCCCCTCTCTCTTCGGGAGGGGGACGACGCCTTCGCGGCGGGGCGGCCCTTGCTTGGCGCCCGCCAGCCCCACATCAACGATTACCGGAGACTTTTACCATGCCCCGTTTTGCAGCCAACCTGAGCATGTTGTTCACCGAGGTGCCTTTCCTCGAGCGTTTCGAGCGTGCCGCAAACGCAGGCTTTGAAGCCGTGGAGTTTCTCTTCCCCTATGCCCACACCGTGGAAGAGATCAAGAAACGTCTGGACGCCACAGGCCTGAAGATTGTTCTGCACAACCTGCCTGCGGGCGACTGGGATGCGGGCGAGCGCGGCATTGCCTGCGACCCCAAGCGCGTGGACGAGTTCCGCGCCGGCGTGGCCAAGGCCGTGACCTATGCCCACGCCCTGGGCGTGCCCCAGCTCAACTGCCTGGCTGGCAAGGTTCCTGCCGGCGTCGACGCCGCCGTGGTGCGCCGTACCTTTGTCGAGAACCTGCGCTTTGCTGCGGCCGCTCTGAGCGCCGCCAACATCCGCCTGCTGATCGAGCCCATCAACCCCTTCGACATCCCCGGCTTCTACCTGAACCGCACGGACGATGCTCTGTCCATCCTGGACGAAGTGGGCGCGCCCAACGCCTTTGTGCAGTACGACATCTATCACGCCCAGCGCGTGGAAGGCGAGCTGGCCGCGACCATGCAAAAGCAGCTGGGCCGCATCGGTCACATCCAGCTGGCCGACAACCCCGGCCGCAACGAACCGGGCACCGGCGAGATCAACTACCCCTTCCTGTTCGCGCATCTGGACCGCATCGGCTACCAGGGCTGGATAGGCTGCGAATACAAGCCCGCCAACGGCACCGAGTCGGGCCTGGGCTGGCTGACCAAGATCGGCGGCTGGACAAAAGCTGCGGTGGCTGCATAAGCCTTGATAGGCACGCGCAGCCAGCTATCGAATTTAGATTGAGAAGAAAGATTAGGAGTACATCATGAACGCATCGTCCCTCAAGCTGGGTTTCATCGGCCTGGGCATCATGGGCGCCCCCATGTGCGGCCATCTGATCTCGGCCGGCCACCAGCTGTTCGTCAACACCCACGGCAAGGTGCCTGCACCTATCGCCGAGAGCAGCGCCACCCAGTGCACCACGGCCCGCGGCGTGGCCGAGCGTGCCGACATCATCTTCATCATGGTGCCCGACACGCCCGACGTGGAAAAGGTGCTGTTCGGTGAAGACGGCGTGGCCGCCGGCCTCAAGGGCAGCTCGGGCAAGATCGTGGTGGACATGTCTTCCATCTCCCCCGTGGCCACCAAGGACTTCGCCAAGCGCATCGAAGCCGCTGGCGCCCAGTACCTGGACGCTCCCGTCTCCGGCGGCGAAGTCGGTGCCAAGAACGGCACGCTGTCCATCATGGTGGGCGGCCCCGACGCGGCTTTTGCGCGCGTCAAGCCCCTGTTCGAGAAGATGGGCAAGAACATCACCCTGGTGGGCGGCAACGGCGACGGCCAGACCGCCAAGGTGGCCAACCAGATCATCGTGGCGCTGAACATCGAAGCCGTGGCCGAAGCCCTGCTGTTCGCCTCGCGTGCCGGCGCCGATCCGGCCCGCGTGCGCGAAGCCCTGCTGGGCGGCTTTGCCTCTTCCAAGATCCTGGAAGTGCATGCCGAGCGCATGATCAAGCGCACCTTCGATCCGGGCTTCCGCATCGCCCTGCACCAGAAGGACCTGAATCTGGCCCTGTCCAGCGCGCGCCAGCTCGGCGTATCGCTGCCCAACACGGCCCAGGCGCAGGAACTGTTTAACAGCTGCGTGGCCCACGGCGGCGCTGCCTGGGATCACTCCGGCATGGTGCGTGCCCTGGAAATCCAGGCTAACTTCGAAATCGGCCAGAAGGTCGAAGACTGATCCGTTTGGTGGGGTGGGCGGCGGCGGCCGGGCGCATCAATGCGTGCTGCGTCTTTGGAGCGTCGTCGTCCTGCTAGCAAAAAGCCGCGCTCGGTGAGCGCGGCTTTTTTATGGGCTCCGTCGCGGCTTCCGAGGCGATGGCTGCCCGCGCCAGCGGCTCAGGGCGGCCTCAAAACCCCATGGTCTTGCCGTCGGGGTTGCGCGGATCGGAGGCGCCGTACAGCATGCCGTTCTTGATCTCTATGGTCTGGGTGCGGCCCATGGCGGGCTTGAGCACCACGTTGTGCCCCCATTGCCTGAGCAGGGCCACGGTGTCGGCGCTGAAGCCTTTCTCTATGCGCAGTTCATCGGGCGTCCACTGGTGGTGGAAGCGCGGCGTGGCCGCAGCCTCCATAGGGTTCATGCCGTGGTCTATGTAGTTGACGACCTGCTGCAGCACCGTGGTGATGATGCGCGCGCCGCCGGGGCTGCCCGTGACCAGCACGGGCTGGCCGTCCTTGAGCACCAGCGTGGGCGTCATCGACGACAGCGGGCGCTTGCCCGCCGCCACGGCATTGGCATCGCCGCCCACCAGGCCGTAGGCATTGGCCACGCCGGGCTTGGCCGAGAAATCGTCCATCTCGTTGTTGAGCACGATGCCCGTGCCCTTGGCCACGATGCCGCTGCCGAAGTTGGTGTTCAGCGTATAGGTCACGGCCACGGCATTGCCGGCCTTGTCCACCACCGAGTAATGCGTGGTCTGGTCGCTTTCGTAGGGCTGGGGTTTGCCGGGCTTGATCTCCCGGCTGGGGCGCGCCTTGCCTGGCTGGATGGTGGCGACCAGCTCGCTGGCGTAGCTCTTGGAGATCAGACCCTGGAGCGGAATCTTCACGAAGTCCGGGTCGCCCAGGTATTCGGCGCGGTCGGCATAGGCCAGCTTCATGGCCTCGGTCATGTAGTGCACGCTTTGCGCGCTGTCGGCGCGCCACTGTTTCATGGGCCAGTGCTCCATCTTGTTCAGGATCTGGATCAGATGCGCGCCGCCCGACGAGGGCGGCGGCATGGTCACGATCTGGTAGCCGCGGTAGCTGCCGCGCACGGGCTCGCGCTCCACGACTTGGTAGTCGCGCAGATCCTGCAGCGTGATGGCATGGGCGTGAGGCGTCATTTCGGCCGCGATCTTCTGTGCGATCGCGCCCTGGTAGAAGGCCTTGGCACCTTGCTGGCTGATCAGGCGCATGGACTGGGCCAGGTCTTTTTGCACCAGCTGCTCGCCGCTCTTCAGCGGCGCGCCGTTCTTCCAGAAGATGGCCTGGGTGGCGGGCCATTGGCCCATATTCTTTTTTTCCTGATCCAGGGTCTTGGCCAGGGTCGCGCTCACGGGATAGCCTTTTTCGGCCAGCGCGATGGCCGGTGCCATCACCTTGGCCAGCGGCATGGAGCCCCAGCGCGAGAGCGCGTGCGTCATGCCGGCCACGGTGCCGGGCACGCCCACCGCATGGTGGGTGTAGAGGGATTTGCCATCGATGACATGGCCCTGGGCGTCCAGGTACATATTGCGCGAGGCGCCCTTGGGCGCGACTTCACGGAAGTCCAGCGCGATGTCCTTGCCGCTCTTGGCGTCGTGCACCATCATGAAGCCGCCGCCGCCGATATTGCCGGCATTGGGCAGGGCCACGGCCAGTGCAAAGCCCACGGCCACGGCCGCATCCACGGCATTGCCGCCGGCCTTCAGAATGTCCACGCCGATCTGGGTGGCCAGTTCCTGCTCGGAGGCGACCATGCCGCTCCTGGCTTCGACGGGATGGAACACATCCATGTCGAAGTCATAGGCGGAGGCGGCGGCCTTGGCTGCATTGGACTGGGTGATGGGGGCGGCTGCGGGCGCTGCGGCGGCTGTGGCCACTGGCACTGCGGTGTTGCTGCCGGGATCGGCGGGCGTGCTGCTGCAGGCGCTCAGGCCGGCCAGGCCGGCAATGGCTATCGCCAGGCAGGCCGCTTGTGCGGTGGCGCGCAATTGCATGATGGTGTCTCCGGAGTTTGTGGTTGGAATACAGCCGCTCGCGGGCTGGCGGAATAGCGCGCAGTGTAGGTGCGCCGGTCGGCGCCACCCTGAGGATTGCTGACCACTGCGGATATGTACCTAGAAGTCAGGTCTGTAGAGCCTTGGTTTGAGTACATAAACTGTATACACTTTGTGTTGGCAAAGACTGGAGCGCCGCGAGGCTGCGTGCGGCTTCGGAGCTTTGGCATGTATTGACGTTTGACACAACCAAGGCGGGCCTGGTCCGCCTCCGAGGAGATTCCCATGGGCCTGAGCACCCACGTTCTCGACACCATGAATGGCTGCCCCGCCGCAGGCATGGCCGTCGAGCTGTTTTCCACCGAAGGCGACAAGGCCACGCTGATCAAGAGCCTGGTGCTGAACCATGACGGCCGCACCGATGCGCCGCTGTTCGACAACAGCACGCTCAAGGTCGGCACCTACCGCCTGACCTTCGACGTTGCGGCCTACTTCAAGGCCCGCGGCGTGCAGCTGCCCGAACCCAGCTTTCTGAACAAGGTGAGCCTGGACTTCGGCGTGGCCAATGTCGACCAGCACTACCATGTGCCCCTGCTGGTCAGCCCCTGGAGCTATTCCACCTACCGCGGCTCCTGAGCGCGGACCAGGACGGGCTTGTCGCTCGTACTGAGGAACATGGCAAAAATGAAAGCGGCTTGCGCCGATTTATCCTTGATTTCAGATTGAAATATGTCTGAGGTTCAAAGATGAAAGGCGCAGGCCGCTCATTTATTTGAAGGCCCGCGCGGGGCCTGTAGCACTTATTTGCTCTTGGAATGGCTCATGGCCACGACCAGGGCCGCGACGAAGAGCAAAAGCTGCAGCTCCAGCGCCCAGCCGCCCGAGCTATGCAGCATCAGCACCTGCCGGGTGTGCACCAGCAAAAAGGCCACCAGCATATTGATGGCGATCACCAGCGCCGCCGGCACCACCCACAGTCCTACCAGCAGCAGCAGCGGCGCCACCACCTCGCCCAGATAGACCGCATAGGCCAGCCAGCCCGGGCCGCCCTTGGCCTCGATCATGTGCGCTATGCCGCCGATGCCGTAGCGGATCTTGGCCCAGCCATGAAACAGCATGAGCACGGCCAGCGTGACGCGCAGCAGCACCATGGCTGCCTGTGGATGGTGAAAGTAACTCCAGAACCTCATGAACTCCCCGTTGTCGACGCTGTTGTTGTGGCGGGAATGCTAGCGCCGAAATTCTCTGCGTTCTGTCATCTTCCGCTCATCAAGGCATGGCAGCAAGCGCTGCCGTTTCGTTCAACAGCGGCTGCATGCCTGCAGATCGCCGCCAGTGCTTTTTGCGGCACAGACCCGCTTTTTGTAGGTCAAGAGCGCAAGCTGCCGCTATAGTGTTTATTCCGTAACCAGCTGCACTAGGATCGGGACAGCCCTGTCTTGAGGCTGTCAGTGTGTGGAGGATGAGAGCGGTGACCGTATGGTTGCCGTGCGAGTCCTTCCGTCCTTTTATAACTTTGGAATGTGCGAGCACATTCATCCTAAGAAAGGGTATTGGTATGCGTCAAAATTCTCTGCGTTCTCTGGCAATGGCCGCTGCAGTGGCCGTGGGTGCTCTGTCCATGGTCGCCTGCACCACGACCGGTCCCGACACGGCTTCGGCTCCGCGCGCAGATGCAACGACTCTCAACACCCGCGCCAATTCCGCGCTGGAGCGCCTGTACCAGACGGCTCCCGGCTCCAAGGAAATGGTGCAGCGCGCCAGGGGCGTGCTGATCTTCCCGTCGGTGATCGGCGGCAGCTTTGTGGTCGGTGTCGAGCATGGCCGCGGCGTGTTGCGCATCAACGGCCGCAACCACAGCTACTACAGCACCACGGGCGCTTCCATCGGCTGGCAGGCCGGCGGCCAGTCCAAGGCCGTGATCTATGTGTTCAACACCCAGGAGGCGCTGGACAAGTTCATCAACAGCAACGGCTGGTCCGTGGGGGCTGACGCCACGGTGGCGGCCGGCAAGATCGGCGCCAACGGCAGCATCGACACCACTACGGCCCAGGCACCCGTGACCAGCTATGTGCTGACCAATGCGGGTCTGGAAGCCGGCGTGTCGCTGCAGGGCTCCAAGATCACCAAGGTCGTGGAGTAATCCTGCCCCAGGGAGGAATCACTTCCCCCTCCATAAAAAAACCGGCATGCGCCGGTTTTTTTATGTCAGCAGGCGCTGCGGCCGGAATCACTGGCTCAGCTGTCCCTCGGTCAGGGTATCGAGCTGGAATCTGCCGGACTCGTCCCAGAGCCAGGTATCGGTATAGCTCACGGCTCCCGTGCGCCCCGGAGCCGGGAAGGGACTGGCCGCGCGCACCGTGCGCTCGATCTCGGCGACCACTTCGGGAGCGTGCGTGGGCTTGCGCATCCAGTGCAGGTTCTTGACGCGTCCCTGGGCATCGAGCTGGACCTGCAGCACGCCGATCGCATACAGCAGGGGTGGCAGCTTGCCCTTGTAGATACGGTCTGCGTTGCGCGCATAAATATGCTGGGCCGCATCCTGGCGATAGAGCTTGTTGACCGTTGCCGAGGCCTGGGGCGCGGAGCTGGGTGGCGTCTGGCAGGCGGAGAGCAGGGCTGCGACGGACAGGGCCATACCGGCCCAGAGCCAGGCTTTGGTGCGTGGCGCGGATGCAATGCTGGTGGAGGGGGCTATGGGTTCGGGCATGCCGCCGAGCGTATCCTGAAAAGCGGCGGCCCTGCAGAAACCCCGGGCGGCAGCTGGCAAGCAGATGCAACAGATGCGCAGCGGGCGTTATCGACTATGCGTGCTTTGTTAGCCAGTCCATACCGGGACAGATCTATGGCCGGGGTGGAATTCGGCGAATATTGATCTCCCTCTCTATCAAGACAGTCATGGCCATGTGGAGCGAAACCTACAAACAGATTCTGGCGCGGCTCGAGCATGAACCGCTGTGCTGGGTATGGGTGCATGCCGCGCGCGGCTCCGTACCCCGCGAGCCGGGAGCCTGGATGGCGGTGTTCGCCGACCGGATGCTGGGGACCATAGGCGGCGGCCATCTGGAATGGCAGGCCATGGAGCAGGCGCGGCAATTGCTGCGCCAATGGAGTGCGGCCGGGCATGGCTCGGGCCAAAGCCATGTGCAGCGCTATGCTCTGGGCCCGAGTCTGGGCCAGTGCTGCGGCGGCAGCGTGGAGCTGCATTATTCGTGGTTCGGCGCCGGGGAGGGCGCCAGGCTGCGCGGCCAGCTGCCCGTGCCCACGAGCTGTGTGGCGCTGTTCGGTGCGGGGCATGTGGGCCATGCGCTGGTGCGCATTCTCGGCAGCCTGCCTTACCGCGTGATCTGGGTGGACAGCCGCGATGCGGTGTTTCCGGAGCAGGAGCAGATCGGCGTGGAGTGCGAGCATTCCGACCCGGTGCAGGCCGCGGTCGCCGATCTGCCGGCCCGCAGCCAGGTGCTGATCATGAGCTTCAGCCATGCCGAGGATCTGGAGATCGTGGCCAGCTGCCTGCTGCGCCAGCGCCAGCATGGGGATCTGCCCTATATCGGCCTGATCGGCAGCAAGACCAAGTGGGCCACCTTCAGCCGCCGTCTGCGCGAGCGCGGCTTCAGCGACGAGGAGCTGGCACAGGTCACCTGTCCCATAGGCGTGCCCGGCATCGACGGCAAGGAGCCCGAGGTGATTGCGGTTGCCGTGGCGGCGCAGCTGCTGCAGCAGCGCCAGAGCCAGCAGCTGTAGGCGCACCTTATCGGGCATGAGTGCCGGTTTGTGGTGCAGGGTGGGCGTCGTCAAGATGGGCCGGCCGGAAATCGCTGGCCCGGAACTTGCAGCTGATCTCGACCTAGGGAAATCACTGGGGCGGGATACCCTTGGATCGGATGTTTTGGCAGCAAAAATTGCATACACTTTCGGTCGACAGAATGGTCGCAGCGGTGCCCCGTGTTTCAACGTGCGGGAGCGCGGCCTTTTCTTCTGCTCAGAGCGCCCGCAGTGGTGAGCAGGTTTGTTCGGCAGCCCCGCGCTGCCAAGGTTGAGAGCTATGGAAAGCTACATTCTCGACTGGGCCGGCCTGCTGTTGCGGTGGCTCCACGTCATCACCGCCATCGCCTGGGTCGGTTCCTCCTTCTACTTCGTGTTCCTGGACAGCAGCTTGACGCCACCTATTGACGACGACCTGAAAAAGCAGGGCGTCAGCGGCGAACTCTGGGCTGTGCACGGCGGTGGTTTCTACCACCCCGTCAAGTTCAACGTGTCGCCTCCCAAGATGCCGGACCACCTGCACTGGTTCTATTGGGAAAGCTACACCACTTGGCTGTCGGGTTTTGCGCTGCTCACGGTTTCCTATCTGTGGAACGCGAACATCTACTTGGTCACCCCTGGCGACCCCAATGCCATGAGCACGCCTGCGGCGATTGCCTCGGCGCTGGCCTTCCTGGTGGTGTTCTGGCTGCTGTATGACTTCATCTGCCGCACCTTTGGCCAGAAGAAGAATGGCGACGCCACCGTCGGCGCCATGGTGCTGGTCCTGGTGTGTATCGCAGCCTACCTGGCTTGCCACATCTTCCCCGGCCAAGCCGCCTTCCTGCTGATGGGCGCGATGATCGCGACCTCCATGAGCGCCAATGTGTTCTTCTGGATCATCCCCGGCCAGCGCAAGGTGGTGGCCGCTTTGAAGGCCGGCCAGCCCGTGGACCCCCGTCACGGCCAGCGTGCCAAGCAGCGTAGCGTGCACAACACCTACTTCACGCTGCCCGTGCTGTTCGCCATGCTGTCCAATCACTACGGCTGGCTGTACAGCCACAAGATGAACTGGCTGGTGCTGATCGGCATGATGTTTGCCGGCGCCGCTATCCGCCAATTCTTCGTGATGCGTCACGGCTACAAGCTGGGTCGTAACAGCCATCCCTGGCCTTACGCCGCTGTTGGCGTGGCTGCTCTGCTGGCCGTGTTCGTCTGGCTCAAGCCCGCTCCCGTGGCTGCCCCTGCTCCCGTGGCTGCGGCACCCACTGCCCCCTCTGCCGAGCAAGCCGCAGCCCCCGCGGCCCCTGCTCCTGAAGTGGCTGCTCCCGCAGCCCCTGCGGCCGGTGGCGAAGGCTTTGCCAAGGTCAATGCCATCTTCCAGCAGCATTGCGTGGTCTGCCACGGAACGGCGATTCAGCAGAAAGGCGTGCGCCTGGACTCTGCCGAGGCCGTGAAGTCCCATGCCCAGCAGGTCTACCAGCAGGTGGTTCAGCTGCGCAAGATGCCGTTCGGCAATCCTGGCGCGCTGTCGGAAGACGAGCGCAATCTCATCAAGCAATGGTATGAATCCGGTGCTTCGGTGAACTGATTCGCTCTGATTCCATGAGCCCCAGAAGGCTGCAGTTGCGTACTGCAGCCTTTTTGCTTTTTGCGCTGCGTGCCTTGTTGATGTGGCTCAATGTACGGGGCGGCAAAGAACGGCACATTGCGCAGCATATGTTCACCATGCCCTCCATGTCGCAAATCGTTTCCACGTTTGGGCAGCCCGAGAGCTTTGCTCCGGGCTCATGGCTCAGGCTGCGCCGTCAACCCATAGCTTCCGTGCTGTACCTGGAAAGCGGCAGCGTGCTGCTGGGGGTGGGGCAGGAGTCCACACTGCGCCACCAGCTGGGGCAGGTGGAGGGACCGGCCTGGCTGGATGCGGCTTTTGCGCTGCAGGAGCGGCCGTCCTGCCTCGATATGCAGGCCCAGAGTGCGGGACGCCTGTATGCGATTCCCATGGCGCGCTTTCAGAAGGCGGTGGCGGATCTGCCTCAGCCCGCTCAGCAGCTGCTCAAGGATCTGGCCAAGGCCTATTGCTCCCAGACCGAGCTGGCCGTGAGCCGGCTGGCGCAGGACGCCGAGGCACGTTGTGCCCAGTGGCTGCTGCACCATGCCAAGCCGCATGCCGAAGGCGGGCTGCGCGTGATCCTCCAGGCCCGCAAGCGCCTGATCGCCGCCCAGCTCGGCATTGCGCCCGAGACCTTCTCGCGTGTGCTGCGCCAGCTGCGCGAGCATGGTCTGATCGCCGGCCGCGGCAACGTCATCGATCTGCCCAAGCCCAGCGCGCTGGAGGTTCTGGCGCTGGGCTGAGTTCGGGGCAGGTGATTGAGCACTTGCCTTCCGGATGAGAGCGGCGGATAGGGGTTTGGGCGCCGCCGCGCTCCCGGGGTTCCTCCGATTGGACAATTCGGACGGCTCTCTATACTGAGCGCACATGTCCGATGACGCTTCCTCAATGCCCGCTGAGCCGCCCTGGGTTGTGCCAGAGCGTTCGGAGCTCGGCAACCAAACGCCGCGCGTGCCCTGGCTGAGCCGCGGGCCCGGCCCCATGCTGCGCAGCATGCTGCTGATCGTGACGCTGGCGGTCTTGCTGGTCGGGAGCGGCGTGGCGGCCTGGGTGGGCTATTCCATGCGCAAGGCGGCTGCCGACGGCGCCCTGCCGGCCCAGACCCGGGCCCTGGAATATGTGGCGCGCTCCCTGGCCTTCAGGGTGGAGCAGCAGCAAAAGCCCTTGCCCATCCTGGCTGCCGTGCTTTCCGAGCATATGCATGAGCCCCGCGAAACACTGGAGGCCTTGCTGCTGCAGCCCAGCTCCATGGCCCGTCAGTTCGACCAGCTGCAGCTTGCCGATGGCAAGGGGCAGTTGCTCCTGAGTCTGCAGGAGGGGCAGAGCAGACCTTTGACGCAGCTGGCCGAGCCCGTGCGCGATGCGCTGCGGCGCGGCTTGGTCGAAGGCAAGCCCCTGGTGCAGAGCTCGGTGCGTTCCAGCGATGCCGGGCTGCAGCTGGAATTCCAGAGCGTGGTGCCCATACGCAATGCCCAGGGCAAGCTGCTCGGGGTGCTGGGCGCCAGTCACAGGGCGGCCATGCCGGCCTTGTTGCCGCTGGAGGATGAGCAGGCCGGCGTCGCCGGCGATATGTTTCTTTTCGACAAGGACGCCCGGCTGCTGGCCGAAGGCCATAAGGGGCAGTGGCAGGCTGCAGGCGGCGAGGCTGCGGCTTTTGAGAATCTCGATCCGGCCTGGCTCAGGTCGGCCCAGGCCGGAACGCTCAGCGAGAGGCGCGGCTCCAAGCTCTGGAGCGTCGTGCCCCTGCCCTGGACGCAGTGGGCGCTGCTTCGGGTTTCCGATGTACAGGAGTGGGTGCCCGGCTTTGGCGCACAGCTGATCTGGACGCTGGCCGCCGTGCTGCTGCTGACGGTCGTGGCGCTGGGGATTGTGCTGACCCTGATCGCCCATCCCCTGACCGCGCTGTTTCGCAAGGCCGAGCGTGCGGCCCGGCGCGGCGTGCTCGGCGAAGTGGATGCCAAGGTCTATGGTGCCAACTGGTGGCGGCGCCTGTCGGAACACGACTGGGGCGAGGCCCAGGTCCTGCGCACGGCTTTGCAGGCGCTGGGGCGCAGCCGTGAAGGTCATAGCGAGCAGGAGCGGCAGCTGCAGCTGCAGCTGCAGACCCTGATGGATTACGCGCCCGTGGGCCTGGTGGTCACCCGGGGCCAGCGCGTGCTGAGGGTGGGCATGCAGGCCGCGCGCATGCTCGGCTACCAGCCCCGCGAGATGCAGGACCTGCCCATACGCGCGCTCTGCGCCACCGGGCCGGGCTATGAGGAGCTGGTGGCCAGGGTCAGCCGCGATCTGGATATTTACGGCCAGTTCGATAGCGAGGTGTGCTTTGTGCGCAAGGATGCCAGGCAGGTCTGGGTGCGGATCCACGGCCAGAGCATGCAGCGCATGAGCCGGTCCTGGGGCCTCAGCAGCCAGGAAGGCGACGAGGAGGACTATCTGGTCTGGGAGGTGGAGGATGTCACGACCCAGCGCCTGATGCGCGAGCAGTCGAGCTGGAAGGCCATGCACGACCCGCTCACGCGTCTGCCCAATCGTGCGGCCTTTGCCATGCGTCTCAAGGAATGGCTGCAGGAGTGCGGATCGTCGGCCAATCTGGCGGCCGCGGCGGGCATGGACTCCGAGGACGCCACCGAGGCCCAGCTGAAGACCCATGGCGTGATCCTGTATGTGGATCTGGATCATTTCTCCCAGGTCAACCGCCAGGGCGGGCGCGAGGTGGGGGATGAGGTCCTGGGGCATATCGCGCGCCTGATCGAGTCCTCGCTGCGCCCCCATGGCTGGGTGGCCCGTGTGGGCGGCGACGAGTTCGCGGTGCTCATGCCCGGCGTCAGCCGCGAGCAGGGCATGCGTCATGCGCAGCTGCTGTGCATGGCGATCCAGGACTGGGAAGGCTCTTACCAGGGGCAGCGCTATATGCTGAGCGCCAGCATAGGCATGCTGGTGCTCGATGCCAGCTATCACTCGGTGGCCACGGCCTTCAAGGGCGCTGACATGGCCTGCTATGCGGCCAAGCGCAAGGGGCGCAACCGCGTGGAGGTCATCACGGCCGCGGCCTGAGGCGGCCTCCCGCGCATCGGCAAGCACAGCCTAGTCTTTCTAGGCTAGGGGCAAGTCCTTGGCTGTGCAAAGCCCGGGCTGGGTTACGCTCGCCATCATTTTGTATACAAAATTTCCCCGTGCCGTTGCCGACCATGCGTAGGCCGGCACCCATGGCCTATGCGCGACCAGACCCTGTTCGACAAGATTGACCTGCACCTGATCCGGGTGCTGCACACGGTGCTGACGGAACGCAGCGTCTCCCGCGCCGCGCTGCGCCTGGGCATGCACCAGCCCGCGGTATCGGCGGCACTGCGCCGCCTGCGCGATCTGGCGGGCGATCCGCTGCTGGTGCGTTCGGGCACGCAGATGCAGCCCACCGAGGTGGGGCAGCGCATGATGCAGCCCGCCGCCGACATTTTGCGCGCGGCGGAGGGCCTGTTCAGCGATGCGCGCCAGTTCGATCCGCGCACGGCGACGCGCACCTTCAGCATTGCGGCCAGCGACTACCTCGATCCCCAGTTTCTGCCGCGGCTCATGGTCGCGCTCAAGCAGCAGGCGCCCAACTGCCCCGTCGATGTGCAGGCACTGAGCGCCGAGTCCCACTACGAGGGCCAGTTGGCCGAGGGGGAGGTGGATGTGGTCATAGGCAACTGGCCCCAGCCGCCGCAGGGCTTGCACATGGCCAAGCTGTTCGAGGACGAGGTGGTCTGCCTGGTCAGCCCCAAACATCCGGCCGTGCGCCGCGGCTGGGATGTGGAGCAGTGGCTGGAGGCCGAACATATAGCCCCCACGCCGGCCTACCCGGGGGCCATGGGGGTGATTGACGAGCAACTGGCCGGCATGGGGTTGAGCCGCAAGGTGACGGCGCGCTGCGCGCATTTCAGCCTGATCCCCGACATGGTGGCATCAAGCTTGCTTGTCATGACCTCGGGCCGCTTGTTCTGCGAGAGGTTTTGCGAGCGCCTGCCTTTGACCATCTTGCCCTGTCCTGTGGAATTTCCGCCACTGACCTATTACCAGCTTTGGCACGCCCGTTCGCATGCCGGTGCGGCTACCCGCTGGTTGCGCGATGCTGTACGAAACGTGGCTTTAACGCTTCGAAATCAATAGCTTGTGGCGCAATGCTGTTCAATGCAGAGAGCCTGTTTGAGTCAATTTGTTATTGAAATTGAGAGACAATCCAGCGATGAATCCCCCCCCCACACACTCTCCATCAGCGGATGCGCCTGCGCGTTTGCAGCTGGTGGGTATTACAAAGCGATACCCCGCTGTTGTAGCAAATAATCAGGTATCGTTGGATGTGCGCCCCGGCGAGGTGCATGCCATCCTGGGTGAGAACGGCGCTGGCAAGTCCACGCTGATGAAAATCATCTATGGCGCCGTCAAGCCCGACGAGGGCGCCATGCTGGTCGACGGCAAGCCGGTGCAGATCCGCAACCCGCAGGAAGCGCGCCAGCTCGGCATCGCCATGGTGTTCCAGCATTTCAGCCTGTTCGACACGCTGACCGTGGCCGAAAACGTGTGGCTGGGTCTGGACAAGAGCATTCCGCTGGCCGAGGTGGTCGGGCGCATTGAGGCCACGGCGCGCGACTATGGCCTGGAGGTCGATGCCCACCGCCCGGTGCACACCCTGTCCGTGGGCGAGATGCAGCGCGTGGAAATCATCCGCGCCCTGCTGACCAATCCGCGCGTGCTGATTCTGGACGAGCCCACCTCGGTGCTGACACCCCAGGCCGTCGAGAAGCTTTTCGTGGTGCTGCGCCGGCTGGCGTCCGAAGGCTGCTCCATCCTCTATATCAGCCACAAGCTGCATGAGATCCGCTCGCTGTGCACGGCCTGCACGGTGCTGCGCGGCGGCGTGGTGACGGGCGCATGCAATCCGGCCAACGAAACCAATGCCTCGCTGTCGCGCATGATGATAGGCTCCGAGCCGCCGGAGCTGCAGCACCACCGCGCCCATACCGGCGATACCGTGCTGCGCGTGCAGGGGCTGTCGCTCAAGAGCCAGGACCCGTTTGGCGTGGACCTGCATGACATCGCGCTGCAGCTGCGCGCCGGCGAGGTGCTGGGGATTGCCGGGGTGTCGGGCAATGGCCAGAAGGAGCTGATGTATGCGCTGTCCGGCGAAGACACGCGCGCCGCGCCCGAGATGGTGCAGTTGCTGGGCAAGGGCGTGGGCCGCATGGGCCCGGGTCGCCGCCGCGGCATGGGCCTGCACTTCGTGCCCGAAGAGCGCCTGGGCCGCGGTGCCGTGCCCAGCATGGGCCTGGCACACAATCTGCTGCTGACGCGCAAGGATGCGCTGGGCAAGGGCGGCTGGATCCGCATGGGCCAGCTGCAGGCCCAGGCCAGGAGCATCATCGGCCGCTTCAACGTCAAGGCCGGCGGGCCGCATTCGGCAGCCCAGTCGCTGTCGGGCGGCAATCTGCAGAAATTCATTGTGGGGCGCGAGATCGATGCCAAGCCGCGCCTGCTCATCATCTCCCAGCCCACCTGGGGGGTGGACGTGGGGGCGGCCGCGCAGATACGCGGCGAAATCCTGCAACTGCGGGATGCCGGTTGCGCCGTGCTGGTGCTCAGCGAGGAGTTGGACGAATTGTTTGAAATCTGTGACCGCCTGCATGTGGTGGCCAAGGGGCGGCTGAGCCCGTCGGTGGCGCGTGCCGATGCCACGGTGCAGCAAATCGGTGAATGGATGAGCGGCCTGTGGGCTGCAGCACCGGGAGCTGCCCATGCTTAAGCTGGAACAACGTCCTCAGGCCTCCAGGTTCTGGACCTATGGCTCGCCGGTGCTGGCGCTGCTCATCACCGTGCTGATCGGTGTGGGCCTGTTCGTCCTGCTGGGCAAGGACCCGGTCAAGGGTCTGCAGGCCTTCTTCTGGGAACCCGTGAAGTCCGGCTATGCGCTGGGCGAGCTGGCCGTGAAAGCCACGCCGCTGCTGCTGATCGCGCTGGGCCTGGCCGTGTGCTTCCGCTCCAATGTCTGGAACATCGGTGCCGAAGGCCAGTTCGTGATCGGCGCCGTTGCCGCTGGCGGCATGGCCCTGCTGGCCGACAAGACCACGGGGCCGTGGATCGTGCCCGCGATCCTGGTCGCGGGCATGCTGGGCGGCATGCTCTGGGCGGGCGTCGTGGCCCTGCTGCGCGACCGCTTCAACGCCAACGAAATCCTAGTCAGCCTGATGCTGGTCTATGTGGCCACGCTGGTGCTGGGCTATCTGGTCTATGGTCCCTGGAAGGACCCCATGGGCTACAACTTCCCGCAGACCAAGACCTTCGAGCGCGTTACCCAGATTCCGCGCCTGGTGCAGGGCATGCGCATGAATATCGGCGTGATCATCGCGCTGCTGGGTGCCGGCGTGCTGTGGGCCTTTCTGTTCCGCACCCGTGCTGGCTTTGCGCTGCAGGTCGGCGGCCTGGCACCGGCGGCTGCGCGCTACGCGGGCTTTTCCTCCCGCAAGGCGCTGTGGACCGCGCTGCTGATCTCCGGCGCCACGGCCGGTCTGGCGGGTGCGCTCGAAGTCGCGGGCCCGCTGGGGCAGCTCACTCCCTATGTGCCTGCGGGCTACGGCTTCGCGGCCATCATCGTGGCCTTCGTTGGCCGTTTGCACCCCGTGGGCATGGTTTTCTCGGCGATTCTCATGAGCATGTTCTATATCGGTGGCGAGCTAGCGCAATCGCGCCTGGGCCTGCCCAAGGCGCTGACCGGCGTGTTCCAGGGTCTGCTGCTGTTCACCCTGCTGGCCTGTGACACGCTGGTGGCCTATCGCATCCGCTGGGTCGCGCACAAGGCCGGTATCGCCGGTGCCGCAGTGAAGGGAGCCTGAACATGGAATCCTATGCACTGCTTCTGGGCTCCACGCTCAGCGCCGGCACCGTTCTGGCGCTCGCGGCACTGGGCCTGCTGATCAACGAGAAATCCGGCATCGTCAACCTCGGCGCCGAAGGCATGATGCTGTGTGCGGCGATTGCGGGCTTCGCGACCACGGTGCACACGGGCAGCACCTGGCTGGGCTTTGGCGCGGGCATGCTCGCGGGCGCGCTGCTGGCCGCCATCTTCGGCCTGCTGGTGATCTGGCTCAACACCAACCAGTACGCCACGGGTCTGGCGCTGTCGCTGTTCGGCGCGGGCTTCTCGGCGTTTGTGGGCCTGGGCTATGTGCAGGCCAAGCTGCCCGAGCTGCCCAAGTACGCGATCCCCGGCCTGTCGGAGCTGCCCGTGATCGGCCAGGCGCTGTTCACGCTGCACCCCCTGGTCTATGGCGCCATCGTGCTGGCCGCGCTCATGGTCTGGTTTCTGTACCGCACGCGTGCGGGCCTGGTGCTGCGCGCCGTGGGCGAGTCGCCTTCGTCGGCCCATGCGCTGGGCTATCCCGTGCGCCGCATCCGCCTGCTGGCCGTGATGTTCGGCGGCGCCATGTGCGGCCTGGCCGGGGCTTTCATTTCCGTGGTCTATACGCCGCTGTGGGTGGAGAACATGGTTTCGGGCCGCGGCTGGATCGCGCTGGCGCTGACCACGTTTGCCACCTGGCGTCCGGCCCGCGTGCTGCTGGGCGCCTATCTGTTTGGCGGCGTGACCATGCTGCAGTTCCATCTGCAGGCCACGGGGGTGCAGGTGCCGAGCCAGATGCTTTCCATGCTGCCCTATCTGGCCACCATCGTGGTGCTGGTGCTGATCTCGCGCAACCCCACCTGGATTCGCGTCAACATGCCGGCCTCCCTGGGCAAGCCTTTCTACCCTGGCTCTTGATGCCCGGCTGTGCTGCAATCCGCTCTCTACCAATAATTACTTAAGAGGACATCTCCATGACGACCCTGCGCAAGCGCGCCCTGATCAAGATGATTGGCCTGTCGGCCGTTTCGCTGGCAGCCCTGACGGCCTGCGGCAAGAAGGAAGAGGCGCCCGCGCCCGCCGCCACACCTGCGGCCCAGGCACCGGCTGCCGACAAGCTCAAGATCGGCTTCATGTATGTGAGCCCCATCGGTGATGGCGGCTGGACTTTCCAGCACGAGCTGGCGCGCAAGGCCATTCAGGAAAAGTTCGGCGACAAGATCGAGACCTCCATGGTCGAGAGCGTGCCCGAGTCCGCCGATGCCGAGCGCGTGATGCGCGACATGGCCGGCCAGGGCAACAAGCTGGTGTTCGCCACCAGCTTCGGCTACCAGGACTTTGTGCAAAAGGTCGCGGCCGACCTCAAGGACGTGAAGTTCGAGCACGCCACGGGCTACAAGACGGCCGACAACGTGGCCGTCTACGACACCAAGACCTTTGAAGGCGCGTATCTGGCCGGCATCGTGGCCGGTGCCATGACCAAGACCAAGACCGTGGGTGTGGTGGCTTCCGTGCCCATCCCCGAAGTGGTGCGCAACATCAACAGCTTTGTGCTGGGCGCGCAAAGCATCGATCCTTCGATCAAGGCCAAGGTGGTCTGGGTCAACGAATGGTTCGCGCCTCCCAAGGAGTCCGAAGCCGCGACCAGCCTGATCAACGGCGGCGTGGACGTGATGTACCAGAACACCAACTCGCCCGCCGTGCTCAAGACCGCCGAAGAGCGCGGTGCCCGCGCCTTCGGCAAGGACGGCGACATGAGCGCCTTCGCGCCCAAGGCCCACCTGGGCTCGGCCGTAATCGACTGGACGCCTTACTACACCAAGGTGGTGGACGACACGCTGGCTGGCAAGTGGCAGACCGGCAACTTCTGGTGGGGCGTGAAGGAAGGCGCGATCGACCTCAAGAAGATTGCCGACGACGTGCCCCAGGAAATCAAGGACAAGGTCGAGAAGGCCCGTGCGGGTCTGAAGGACGGATCGTTCGCGGTCTGGACCGGCCCCATCAAGGACAACAGCGGCAAGGAAGTGCTGGAGGCCGGCAAGGTGGCAGACGACGCCTTCCTGCGCGGCATCAACTTCTATGTCAAGGGCATAGAAGGCACGGTGCCCGGTGCCAAATAAGCAAGGCTGAACGCTGCCGCGTTCGCTCAAGGCCCTGCGGGGCCTTTTTGCTGGGCCGGGCCACGGCTGTCGTTTTCTCGATACCCCGCCGCATCTTGGCCCGGTTTATGCATATATTGCACGGAGGCGGGGAGGCATGGCGCCACGCCACAGCTCATTGACCCATTCACATACCTATCTTTCACCAAGGAAAACCGATGACTGATTTGAACAAGCGTTCGCTGATCAAGGTGGCTGCACTGTCGGCTGTAGCCACCGCCGCTCTCGTGGGCTGCGGCAAGAAGGAGGAAGCTCCGGCACCGGCAGCCGCTCCCGCCGCAGCTCCGGCTCCCGCGGCGGCCGAACCGCTGAAGATCGCTTTCGCTTATGTGGGTCCCGTGGGTGATGGCGGCTATTCCTATGCCCATGACCAGGGCCGCAAGGCCCTGGAAAAAGAGCTGGGCGACAAGGTCAAGACCATGTACGTGGAAAGCGTGCCCGAAGGCGCCGATGCCGAGCGCGTGCTGCGCGACATGGCGGCCCAGGGCAACAAGCTGATCTTCGGCACCACCTTCGGCTACATGGACACGATCCAGAAACTGGCCCCCGAGTTCGCCGACGTGAAGTGGGAGCACGCCACGGGCTACAAGACCGCGGCCAATGCCAGCACCTACGACTTCCGCACCTATGAGGGCGCGTACCTGGCCGGCGTCATCGCGGGCGCCATGACCAAGACCAACACCCTGGGCGTGGTGGGCTCGGTGCCCATCCCCGAGGTGCTGCGCAACATCAACAGCTTCACGCTGGGCGCCCAGTCCGTGAACCCCAAGATCAAGACCAAGGTGGTCTGGGTCAACGAGTGGTTTGCTCCGCCCAAGGAAACCGAAGCCGCGACCAGCTTGATCAACGGCGGCGCCGACATCCTGTTCCAGAACACCGACTCCCCCGCCGTGCTCAAGACGGCCGAGGAAAAGGGCAAGCGCGCCTTTGGCTGGGATTCGGACATGACCAGCTACGGCCCCAAGGCCCACCTGGCATCGGCCATCTTCAACCCCTCGGGCTACTACATCCAGACCGCCAAGGCGGTGCTGGACGGCAGCTGGAAGAGCCAGCAGTCCTGGTGGGGCGTGAAGGAGGGGGCGATCGACATCGTGTCCGTGGCTGAAGACGTTCCCGCCGAAGTCAAGGCCAAGCTTGAGGACGTGAAGAAGGGCCTGAAGGACGGTACATTTGCGATCTGGAAGGGGCCCATCGTCGGCCAGGATGGCAAGGAACTGGTCGCCGCCGACAAGGTGGCGGACGACGCTTTCCTCAAGGGCATCAACTTCTACGTCAAGGGCGTGGAAGGCAAGGTTCCCGGCGGCGAGGCCAAGTAATTCGCCTGCCCGGTAGTCGTAGAGAAGCCGCCGCAGGGCGGCTTTTCTTATCCAAGAATGAGTATCCCCATGATCGAGAAAACCCAGTGGCACCCCGTTGCCCAGGCCCATGAAGTGGCCGACAAGCCCGTGTCCGTGCAGCTGCTGGAGCAGGCCCTGGTGCTGTGGCGCGATGCCGATGGCCGGCTCCAGGCCTTCTGGGACCGCTGCCCGCACCGCGGCGCACGTCTGTCCATGGGCCGTGTCGAGAACGGCCATCTGGAATGCCCGTATCACGGCTGGCAGTTCGCCAGCGGCGGCCAGTGCGTGAAGGTGCCGGCACTGCCCGAATTCACGCCGCCGGCCAGGCAGTGCGTGAAGTCCTTCGAGGTGCAGCAAGCCTATGGCCTGGTCTGGGTGCGCCTGGAATCCGGGGACGGCCTGCTGCCCGTGTTTGCGGCCGAGACGGACGCACACCTGCGCAAGGTCAACTGCGGCCCCTATGACGTCGCCGCCAGCGCGCCGCGCATCATCGAGAATTTCCTGGACATGTCCCACTTCGGCTTTGTGCACGAAGGCTGGCTGGGCAGCCGCGATGCCACGGCCATCGCCGCCTACGAGGTCGAAGCCACGGCCAACGGCGTGCTCGCCACGGGCTGCAAGGCCGTCCAGCCCCAGTCCAATCTGCACTCCACCCAGGCCGCAGAGGTCGAGTACACCTATGAGGTGACGGCAGCGTACACGGCGGTGCTCACCAAGATTCCCGAGGAGGGCACGTCCAAGCAGGGCTGGCGCGAGCAGATCGGCCTGTTCATCTGCCCTCTCACGCCCGAGACCAGCCGCGTCTGGTTCCGCCTGGCTGTGGCAGACTTCGAATCCAGTGACGAGCAGTTGCAGAGCTTCCAGCACACGATTTTTGTGCAGGACCAGCCGGTGCTGGAGTCGCAGCTGCCCAAGGCGCTGCCGCTGGACCCGCGTGCCGAAATGCACTCGGCCGCGGACCGCATGTCCTCCGCCTACCGCCGTTTCCTCAAGGCCCAAGGCATCACGTTTGGAGTCTGCTGATGAATACCGTGCCCCGGATCGAAGCTTCGCGCCTGCCGGCGCTGCTGCAAGCCATGCCCAAGGCCGAGCTGCACATGCATATCGAGGGCTCGCTGGAGCCGGAGCTGATTTTTGCGCTGGCCCAGCGCAACGGCGTCCAGCTCGCCTACGACAGCGTGGAGGCGCTGCGCGCGGCCTATGCCTTCACCGACCTGCAGAGCTTTCTGGACATCTATTACGCGGGTGCCAGCGTGCTGCTGCATGAGCAGGATTTCTACGACATGGCGCGCGCCTACCTGGACCGCGCCGTGGCCGACAATGTGGTGCATGCGGAGATCTTCTTCGATCCGCAAACCCATACCGAGCGTGGCGTGGGCATGGAGACCGTGATCAACGGCCTGTACCGTGCCTGCCGCGATGCGCAGATCGAGCAGGGCATCTCGGCCTCGCTGATCCTGAGCTTTCTGCGCCACCTGAGCGAGGAAAGCGCCATGCAGACGCTGGAGGCCGCGCTGCCGCTGCGCGACCGCTTCATCGGCGTGGGGCTGGACAGCAGCGAACTCGGCAATCCGCCCGAGAAGTTCGCGCGCGTGTTTGCGCGCTGCAAGGAACTGGGCCTGCGTCTGGTGGCCCATGCGGGCGAGGAAGGGCCGCCCGCCTATATCTGGGGCGCGCTCGACACTCTGCAGGTGGAACGCATAGACCACGGCGTGCAGTCCGAAAAGGATGAGCGGCTGATGCAGCGCCTGGTGCGCGAGCAGGTGCCGCTGACGGTCTGCCCGCTCTCCAATCTCAAGCTCTGCGTGGTCAAGGATCTGGCCGAGCACAATCTGCCGCGTCTGCTGGCGGCCGGGCTCAAGGTGATGATCAACTCGGACGATCCGGCCTACTTCGGCGGCTATGTGAACGAGAACTACACCCAGCTGTTTGCAGCCACCGGCATGGGCGCGCCAGAGGCCTACCAGCTGGCGCGCAACAGTCTGGAGGCCAGCTTTGCCGACGATGCGCAAAAAGCCGAATGGATTGCCCGCCTGGACCAGAGCTTCGAGCAGTTTGCGCAGTCGTGACCAGTTATTTTGATAGCTGATGGCGCTGGATGGACATGGTTTTCAAGGGTTTTTCCACCAAAAACATGGGGCTGATGGCGCCGCCAGCTATCACTATTGATAGCTGGCTCAGGCCGCGCCCTGCAGCTCGGTGCGTAGGCGTGCTGCCAGTTCCTCGAGCACGGCAAAACCCGGCTCCTGACGCTTCCAGACTATGGACAGGCCATCGCCCACAAAGCGCGGCAGCACATGCAGGTGGAAGTGGAATACCGTCTGCCCCGCGGGCGCGCCATTGGCCTGGAAGATATTGATGCCGTCGGGATCGAAGGCCTTGTTCACGGCCGCGGCCACGCGCTGGGCCGTCTGCATCACGGCGCCGGCTTCCTCGGGCGTGAGTTCCAGCAGATTCACCGCATGGCGCTTGCTGGCCACCAGCACATGGCCTTTGGTCGCCTGGCCTATGTCCATGAAGGCGATGCTCAGCTCGTCCTCATAGATCTTGGCCGAGGGGATCTCCCCTTTGACGAGCTTGCAGAAAATGCACTCGCCAGGGGGCGAGTGGTCTACAAACATGGGCATGACGCTCTCCTTTTTTGGTTCAAGCGTCCTATCTTAGGCCCAGCCGCAAATCAGCGCGGCGTCGAGCGCAGGCAGTCGCGGGTGATCTCGGCCATGGAGTTGGCGCCCAGCATGGCCATATTGCGATCCACCTCGTCGCGCAGCAAGGTAATGGCATGGTCCACGCCCTGCGCACCGCCCACGGCAGCGGCGTACATGAAGGGACGGCCCAGAAACACCATGCGTGCGCCCAGGGCCACGGCCTTGAGCACGTCGCTGCCGCGGCGTATGCCGCTGTCCATCATCACGGCCGTGCGGTGGCCCACGCGGTCCACCACCTGGGGCAGCATCTGCAGCGGCGCGACCACGCCATCGAGCTGGCGGCCGCCATGGTTGGAGACCACGATGCCCTGGGCGCCGATATCGGCGGCCATCGCGGCGTCGTCTTCATTGAGGATGCCCTTGATGATGAGGTTGCCCTGCCAGCGTTGACGAATGCGCTCAATGTGCTTCCAGTTCAGGTGGTCGCGGCCCGTGGTGTCGCGGATGGCGGTGCCCGACAGCAAAGGCGCGCCGCGCGTGGCAAACGAGTTCTCGAAGTGCGGCATGCCGTGGTTGATCAGGGTGCGCAGCATGGTGCCCAGCATCCAGCGCGGGCGGATGATGCCGTCATAGGCCAGGCGCAGCGAGGGGCGCAGCGGCATGGAAAAGCCCGTGCGCACATTGTTTTCGCGGTTGGCCCAGACCGGGATGTCCACGGTGATGACCAGGGTGCCGAAGCCGGCGGCTGCTATGCGCTCGATCAGGCCGTCGATGCGCGTGGTGTCGCCGGGCAGATAGGCCTGGAACCAGGTCGATGGAGCGGCCTTGGCCACTTCTTCCATGGGGATCAGGGAGGTGCCGCTCATGATGGCGGGAATGCGGTTGGCAGCTGCCGTCTGCGCCAGCACCAGATCGCCGCGATAGGCCGAGATGGCGCTGATGCCCACGGGGGCCACGCCGAAGGGCGAGTCCCAGGTCTGGCCGAACAGCTCGACCTTCTGGTTGCGCTGCGACACATCCACCATGACCTTGGAGCTGAAGCCGTATTGCTTGAAGCTGTCACGGTTGGCCTGCAGCGAGACGCAGTCTTCGGCCGCGCCGGAGACATAGCCGTAAAGAGGGCGGGGCAGGTGTTTGCGCGCTGCGGCCTCGAAGTCCTGCAGCGACAAGATGTTCTGCAGATGACGGGGCAGGCCTGCGCGCTGGCCGTAGGCGGCTTGTGCCTTGGGGGCGGAGGCTGGAGCAGAAGGGGCTTGTGACGATGCCATGGTGGAAGCTCCGGGAGCGGGATTCGGGGTCATAACGGGCTACGCCCCCGCACACCTGCGGTGCACGGGGGCGTGACAGACACATTCAAATGTTCAGGTCTTATTGAGCAAATGTGCCACGCTGGCGCATCAGCTCGCGGTGCAGTTGTTCATTGCGCTCGAACGGTGCACGGCCGTGCACGTAGAAGTAGTTGTTCAGCACCACCAGATCGCCGGCGGGCAGGCTGACGGTGCGGGTGCCGGACGAATTTTCCATCGATTCCGATAGGTTCTGCAGATATTCGGCTTCTGCATCGTCGGCCGGTTGCACGAACTGGTCGATGAAGGAGATCGACAGGCCGAATTCGCCGTGGAAGAACACGGGACGCTCGACGCGCTCGCTCACGTTCTTGGAGCCCGGGGCCTTGTAGAGCAGGGGCTTGGCGCCCAGCGGGTCTTGCACAAAGCGGTCCAGCTCGCTCCAGTCGTCGAGGTGCAGAAAGCGCGACTCGCCACCCACGGCGTTCTGCTCGTCGAATTTCATCATCAGCAGCCAGTCGGTGGCCTCGGTCACGAAGGTGCCGTCGGTGTGCATGGTGAACAGGCGATAGGCCTGGCGCAGATAGGAGTCGCTGGAGTCCGTGTGCTTGACCAGAAAGCGCGCGTAGTACTTGTTGGACATGGAGTCATGGTTGGCCGGGCCCAGGATATGGCCGATGGCGGTGCCGAACTTCACGTAGTCGTCGCTGTCCTGGCTCACGCCTTCCAGGCCCAGCACAAAGCCACCATGCCTGCGGTCCTTGATGATGTTCACCAGGGTCTGGCCGAAGTCGGCGCCCAGATGGGCCTTCAGGCGGCGTGCCAGATGAAAGCGCATAAACGGCACGTACTCGAGGTTCTGCACGTCGATATCGCGCACATCGGCCAGGAAGGCGTGCAGTGCATCGGTGCTCAGGCTCAGCTTCAGCAGGCGGGGATGCTCGGGGTGGGCGGCGATCTCGTAGGCGGGCTGTATCAGGTGCTTGGGGGTCGTAGCGTTCATGGCGGGGCTTCAATCAGGAATGGACTGATTTGACGCTTGTTGTTTGATACGATCTACAGGGTTAAATGCATTTTTTGATAAGAATTTCAGATTAAACCCATGCTCAGCTACCGCCAACTCGAGCACTTCGTCACCGTCGCCCAAGAGCTGCATTTCTCTCGCGCCGCCGACAAGCTGGGCGTGGCCCAGTCCGCGGTCAGCGTGCAGGTGCAGCAGCTGGAGCAGCAGCTGGGCGTGCGCCTGCTGCAGCGCAACAAGCGCAAGCCCATCACGCTGACCGATGCGGGCGAGCTGCTTTATGACGAGGCCGTGGCCGTGCTGCGCCATATGGAGCGGGCCCAGCAGATCGGGCAGCTGGCGGCTCAGGGCATGAGCGGCCATGTCAAGCTGGGCTATATCTCCTCGTCCGTGACCTCGGGGGTGCTGGCGCGCATGCTCACGCAGTTCCGCCCCGGCCATGAGCAGGTGCATATGCAGGTGCTGGCCATGGAAACGCCGCGCCAGCTGCAGGCGCTGCAGCAGGGCGAGATCGATGCCGGTCTGCTGCGCCCGCGCCGGCGCTACCCCGAGGGCGTCACCGCGGTCATCGTGCACAGCGAGCCCTTCATGGTGGCGCTGGCCGAGAACCACCCGCTGGCGCGCCATGAATCCATCAGCGTGGCCGATCTGCGCGGCCAGACCTTTATTGCGCCGCAGTTCATCAACGAAAGCGAAGGCTTTGCCGAGGTGCTGACGCGGCTGGCCGAGACGGCCGGTTTTTCGGCACGCGAGGCCTATCGGGTCAACGACTTCGTCACGGCGACCAGCCTGGCCGCCGCGGGCTACGGCATTGTGGTGCTGCCCGAGTCGAACCGCCTGCTCAATCAGCCGGGCGTGGCCTTCAGGCCGCTGCGCGACTTCAAGGAAAACGTGCACATGGCTCTGGCCTACCGCGAGCGCGAGAACTCGCCGGCGGTGCGAGCCTTTCTGGCCGTGGCCAGACGCTGCGTGGATTAGCCGGTGCCACACCGGAATGCTCCTGAAATCGTAGCTTCTGGCGCCTGCCAATTTTCGGATTCATCAAAGAAAACCTATGAAGCCGATGTGCAGTCGGCGCCAGAAGCTCTGTTTTCGATAGCGATTCGGGCCGACGCTTTCATCCAAGCGTATAGGCCCTATAAGCCTGGCCGTGTTCCGCACCAGGTCCGAGGCGCTTAAGCTCTAGTCCATGAAAATCTACCGTAGTGCCCTGCTGCGCTTTGCCGATGACGGCCAAGCCGTGTATGACTCCGATGGCCTGCTGGCCGTGGCTCCCGATGCGCAAGGCCGGCAGCGCGTGGTGGCTGCGGGCAGCTGGCAGTCGCTGGCGCCCCAGTACCTGGACCGCGATGGCGTGGAACGCATCGATCTGCCCGGCCGCCTGCTGGCGCCGGGTTTCGTGGACCTGCACATCCACTATCCGCAGACCGACGTGATAGGCGCTCCCGCGCCCGGCCTGCTGCCCTGGCTGGAGAACTACACCTTCCCGCATGAGTCGCGCTTCTCGGACCGCGCCTACGCGGACGGCGTGGCCGAGTTCTTCATGGATGAGCTGCTGCGCAACGGCGTGACCACGGCTCTGGCCTTTGCCACCTCGCACCCGAGCTCGGTGGATGCCATCATGACGGCCGCGCAAAAGCGCAGCATGCGCATGATCGCCGGCAAGGTGCTGCAGGACCGCAACAGCCCCGACGGCGTGCGCGACGAGACCGAGCAAAGCCTGATCGATACCGAAACCCTGATCCGGCGCTGGCATGGCGTGGACCGCCTGGGCTATGCGATCACGCCGCGCTTTGCGCCGACCAGCACGGATGCGCAGCTGCGCGGCGCCGGCGAACTGGCCGCCAAGTACGGCGATGTCTGGATCCAGTCCCATGTGGCCGAGAACCTGGACGAGATCGCCTGGGTCAAGCAGCTGTTCGCCGAGGCGCGCAGCTATCTGGCCGTCTACGACGACTTCGGCCTGATGCGCGAGCGCGCCGTCTATGCGCACAGCATCTGGCTCGATGAAACCGACCGCCAGCTCATGCACGACACGCGCTCGGCCGCAGCCGTGAGCCCGACCAGCAACCAGTTCCTGGCCAGCGGCTATTTCGACTACCTCAAGGCCGACGCGGCCGGCATGCTCTACGGCCTGGCCAGCGATGTGGGCGGCGGCATGAGCTTCTCGCCGTTCCGCACCATGCAGGCCGCCTATGTGGTGGGCCGCGAAAGCCATTCCAAGCAGGGTCAGAGCCTGTCGCCGCAGAACCTCTGGTGGCAGCACACGGCGGGCGCGGCGCGCGCCCTGGGCCTGGGCGGGACCATCGGCAATCTGCAGCCCGGCTGCGAGGCCGACTTCGTGGTGCTCGATCCCGGCTGCACGCCGCTGCTGGCGCGCAAGACCGGCCAGGCGCGCAATCTGGACGAGTTGCTGTTCGCGATGATCATCCTCGGCGATGACCGCCTGATTGAGCAAACCATTGTTTCTCAAGCAAAATAGGGGTCTTGCGCTGGTTGTATAGCCACTTGGCGCTATGAAAAATCAAGCGATACAGGATTCCCAATGAGCATCAAGAGCGACAAATGGATCCGCCGCATGGCGGAGCAGCACGGCATGATCGAGCCCTTCGAGCCGGGCCAGGTGCGCCAGGCCGACGGCAAGAAGATCATCAGCTACGGCACTTCGAGCTATGGCTACGACATCCGTTGCGCGCGCGAGTTCAAAGTGTTCACCAATATCCACAGCACCGTGGTGGACCCCAAGAATTTCGACGAGAAGAGCTTTGTCGATTTCGAGGGCGACTACTGCATCATCCCGCCCAACAGCTTTGCGCTGGCCCGCACGGTGGAGTACTTCCGCATTCCGCGCGACGTGCTGACCGTGTGCCTGGGCAAGAGCACCTATGCGCGCTGCGGCATCATCGTCAACGTGACGCCGTTCGAGCCCGAATGGGAAGGCTATGTGACGCTGGAGTTCTCCAACACCACGCCGCTGCCCGCCAAGATCTATGCGGGCGAGGGCTGCGCCCAGGTGCTGTTCTTCCAGGGCGACGAGCAGTGCGAGACCAGCTACAAGGACCGCAACGGCAAGTACCAGGGCCAGCATGGCGTGACCCTGCCCAAGACCTGAGCGCCGCGTTTTCCGCACCCAGGCCCGCTGCAGCGGGCCTTTGTTTTTCAGGCTGCCTGCGGCAGAGGGCGGTCGCGATTGCAGTGCGCGCCCACGCTGGTCCTGCGCTGCAGGGCGGCAGCGACCATCAGGCTGCAGACCTCGAGCTGGTTGCGCAGCGCCGGCTCTGCGGGCCGCCACTGGTCGCGCCACAAGGCCAGCTGTTCTGCGGCCTGGGCCAGGCCCTGGTCGCTGCGCACAATGCCCACCTGCTGGTGCATGAGCTGCTGCAGCGCCGCCAGCCTGCCTTCGGTGTTTGCGGCGCCGCAGTCCCGATCGGGATTGCACTGCAAGCGAGCAATCCCGGGCCTGGCAGTGCCGGGCCTGGCCGCGATGCGCTGTGCCGCGGCGCGTCCCATGACCACGCATTCCAGCAGCGAATTGCTGGCCAGGCGGTTGGCGCCATGCAGGCCGGTGCGCGCCACTTCGCCGATCGCATACAGCCCGGCCACGCGGGTTGTGCCGTCCACCTCGGCCTCTATGCCGCCGCAGGCATAGTGGGCGCAGGGCGCGACGGGAATCGGCTGGCGCGCGATGTCGATGCCGTGGGCCGCACACAAGGCCATCACGCCGGGAAAGTGCTGCTCCAGCCAGGCGCGGCTTTGGTGCGTGATGTCCAGCAGCACATGGCTCAGCTTGCGTTCCTGCATCTCGGCATAGATGGCGCGCGCCACGATGTCGCGCGGAGCGAGTTCGGCGCGCGGATCGTGACGCGGCATGAAACGCTCGCCGGGCTGTCCATCGGCAGCGGGCAGGCGCAGCAGCGCGCCTTCGCCGCGCAGGGCTTCGGACACCAGGCCCGCGGCTTTGTCATCCAACTGCAAGGCCGTGGGATGGAACTGCATGAACTCCAGGTCGCGCAGCGCACAGCCCGCGCGCCAGGCCATGGCCAGGCCGTCGCCCGTGGCGCCGGCGGGGTTGGTGGTGAAGGGGTAGATCCGGCCCATGCCTCCGGTGGCCAGAATCGTGTGGCCCGCATAGAGCTGCAGGCGGCTGCCGTCGGCAGCCTGCACCACGGCGCCCACGCATTGCCGGTTCTCGTCCTGCAGCAGCTCCAGCGCGCGGCAATGCTCGAGCAGGCTGATGTTGGAGCGTCGCCTGCAGGCCTGGAGCAGGACCTGGTGCACGGCCAGCCCCGTGCGGTCGGCCGCATGGACTATGCGCCGCGCGCCATGGCCGCCTTCGCGGGTCAGGTGCAGGCTGCCGTCTGCCTGGGTGGTGAAGGGAATTTCGTGGTCCTGCAGCCAGGCAATCGCGGCCGGACCCTGGGCCAGGATGCGGCGCACGGCGGCCTCGTCGCAGAGGCCGGCTCCGGCGGTCAGCGTGTCCTGCACATGGGCCTCCAGGCTGTCGCCGGCATCGAGCACGGCCGCTATGCCGCCCTGGGCCCAGGCGCTCGCGCATTCCTCGGCGCGGCCCTTGCTGAGCAGCGTGATGTGCAGCTGCGGCGGCAGGCTGAGCGCGGCCGTCATGCCGGCCAGCCCGGCGCCGATGATCAGGACATCGGCGCCAGCGATATCGTCATGCATGGTATTCACCTCAGGCCGGACCGAAGTTCTGGAACAGCGCCGTGTCGCGCGCCATATCGCCGCTGGACTGCACGCGCTGGCGCTGGGCGGCCGCGAACTGCAGCATGCGCTCAATGGGCTTGCGTGCGGCAAGGCCCAGCGCCGCATCGAGTTCGATGGCGCCGCTGCCCTGCAGCAGGGCCTGCTCCACGCCTTGCAGGCTGTTCATGGCCATCCAGGGGCAGAAGGCGCAACTCTTGCAGCTGCCGCCGGTGCCGGCCGTGGGGGCGGCCAGAAAGATCCGCTCCGGGTAGCGCTGGCGCATATCGTGAAGAATGCCCTGATCGGTGGCGACGATAAAGGTGTTGGTGGGCAGCTTGCCCACGGCGGCGATCAGCTGGGTGGTCGAGCCCACCACATCGGCCAGTGCCGTGACGGCGGCGGGCGACTCGGGGTGGACCAGGATCGCGGCCTCGGGGTGGGCATCGGCCAGGGCCTGCAGCTCGTCGGCCTTGAACTCGTCATGCACCACGCACGAGCCTTGCCACAGCAGCATGTCGGCGCCGGTCTGGCGCTGGATATGGGCGCCCAGATGGCGGTCGGGAGCCCAGAGGATTTTGTCGCCGCGCGCATGCAGGGCCGCGACGATGTCCTGACCCACGGACGAGGTGACCACCCAGTCCGCGCGCGCCTTGACGGCGGCGCTGGTATTGGCATAGACGACCACGGTACGGTCGGGATGGGCGTCGCAGAAGCGGCCGAACTCCTCGGCCGGGCAACCCAGATCCAGCGAGCAGGTGGCGTCGCCGTCGGGCATGAGCACGGTCTTGTCGGGGCTCAGGATCTTGGCGGTCTCGCCCATGAAGCGCACGCCGGCGACCACCAGGGTAGTGGCCGGATGCTCGGACCCGAAGCGGGCCATTTCGAGGGAGTCGCCGACACAGCCGCCGGTCTCGCGCGCCAGATCCTGCAGCGCGCCGTCCACATAGTAGTGGGCGACCATGACGGCATTGCGCTGGCGCAGCAGCTCCTTGATGCGCCGTGCGCTCTGGCGCTGCTGCTGCGGGCTTTGCTCGGGCGGCAGTCTGGCCCAAGCCTGGCCTGGACTGCACTGGCCGGCTGGCGTGGCTTGGTCGAATGTTACGGTCTTGATCTCCATGGTCTCCATCCAGGTTCTTGTGGTGTGAAATATTTATGCTCTGTTTGAGCATTATTTAACCGCGTTTTGCCGGATTTGTCATCTGTGCTGACAGTTGCAGCGACCGCGACCGGCCCGGTCTCGGCCGGAGAAAAGCGAGGTGCTGCGCTCTATCTCTTGTGGAGAAAGCGCCGTGTGCTTTTAAAACAAGAGCATCAAGGCGCTTGGAGCATCTGGTGCTGGCGCCAGGCCAGGCGCGTGGCGGCCAGGTCCCAGCCGCCCCAGCCGCAGGATTTGAAGAGCACAGCGCCGGCCGGGCGCGGCCAGTCCTGCTGCACCACGGCCGCCAGGGTCGGCAGAGCGCTCACGTCGATGCCGGCCTGCAGCAGGTCGCCGGCCTCATGCACGGCATCTTCGGTGTCGACCACGATCTGCCCCGCGTCCTGCATGCTGCGGCATAGCTGGGGCGCGAGCTCCACCATCTGCGGCGTGAACGCGCCCACGGCGCAGACAAAGGCGTCGGGGCGCGGCGCCTCGGTCAGCACCACGGCCTGGGCCGGGGTGCAGGTCACGATCAGCGGGCAGTGCCGCACGGCCTGGACCAGGTCGTCGGCAATATGGGCCTGCAGACCCAGGGCCTTGGCCTGTTCCAGAAGCTGGGCCGCGCTGGCTGCGCTGCGCGATCGGATCCAGACCTCGCGCGTGCCCAGGCCCTGGGCGAAAGCATGCAGATGGGCGCTGCCCTGAACGCCGGCACCGACGATGAGCAAAGGGCCTTGGGGCCGGGGTGCGAGTCTGCGCGCGGCCAGCAGCGAGACCGCGGCCGTGCGCCGGGCCGTGATCGTGGGGCCGTCCAGAATCAGCTGGCGCTGGCCGGTGGCCACATCGAACACCACGATATCGCCCTGAATCGTGGGGCGCATATGGGTCGCGTTGCCGGGCGTGAAGCTGATGAGCTTGGTCATGGCCAGCTGTCCGTCGGTGGCCGGCATGCAGAACAGGGAGCCGCCCCGGGCTAGCGGCATGACTATGCGTGCGGGCACCGAGATGGATGAACTGTTTTGCAGCTGTTGCAAAAGTGTTTCGATTTCGTCGGCCAGAGCGCTCCAGGGCAGCAGGGCGGCGGTGGCCTGGGCGTCGAGCGCGTCCGTAGGGATCGGGGTGGTATCGGTCATCGTGGATAGAAGCGGGGCAGCTGCGGATGAGCACAGCTTACAAAATTGCAAGCAGCGCGGGTGTTTGACCGACAGTCCTGTGGTTCTTGCGCCGCAGCCGCAGCGCGCACAATAGCGGCTGTCTCATTCATTTATTTTTTGCATCCCATGTTTGGCTTATCTTCCCGTCCGGCACAACGCAAAGAACCTACCTGGACCCAGGCCGCTGCGGCCGGCTCCAAGTCCGAGCCGGTGTGGCGCGATGCCGGCGCCGCCCCGGCCTATGAGCCCAGCCAGGTGCAGGCCGGCGAGCCGCGCAAGACGTCATCGGCCAAGCTGTGGATCTCGGTGCTGCTGGCCGTGGCGGGCCTGCTTGCCGTGGTCTATCTGCTGCTGCGCATGGTCAATGTGGTGGAGGAGCAGATGGCGCGCAGCCAGCCCCAGCGCGCCAGCTCGGTCAGTAGTGTTCCTGCGGCCGTTGTCAACGTCCCGGGACGCTGAAACGTCAAGAATGGTGATGCGGGCAGGCGGCGCGTTGTTACGGAGCCGGAAAACTGAAAACCGGCAGCGGCCCGGGCCGTGGAGCACGTAATATCCGCCTCCCGGTTTCTGCCAACACAGCAAAGGAGTCACACCATGAGATGGGAAGGTAACCGCGAGTCGGACAATGTGGAAGACCGCCGTGGAGAAGGCGGCGGTGGCGGCTTTCCGATCGGTGGACGCGGCATAGGCATAGGCACGGTGGTGCTGGCGCTGATAGGCTGGGGCGTGTTCGGCATCAATCCGCTGACGACCATAGGCGTGCTCTCGGGCGGCGGCGCGCCCCAGGTGCAGCAGCAGGCTCCGGCCCATAGGCCCGCAGCCGACGACCAGGGCGCCAAGTTCGTCTCCACGGTGCTGGCCTCCACGGAGGATGTCTGGGCGCAGATCTTTCGCGATGGCGGCGCCCAGTACCACAACCCCAAGCTGGTTCTGTACACCGGGGTCACGCGCACGGCCTGCGGTGCCGGCCAGGCGGCCATGGGGCCGTTTTACTGCCCGGGCGACCAGAAGGTCTATCTGGACATGGATTTTTTCAACACCATGAGCCGACAGTTGGGCGCTCCTGGTGAATTTGCGCGTGCTTATGTGGTGGCGCACGAGGTGGGCCATCATGTGCAGAATCTGCTGGGCATCTCGGGCAAGGTCGACAGCATGCGCGGCCGCGTGAGCGAGCGCGAGCAGAACGCCATGTCCGTGCGCCTGGAGCTGCAGGCCGACTGTCTGGCCGGCATCTGGGCCAACAAGTCGCAGCAGGCCAAGAACTGGCTGGAGCAGGGCGATATCGAGTCGGCCGTCAACGCGGCCCAGCAGATCGGCGACGACAAGCTGCAGCGCGAAGCCACGGGCACGGTGCGGCCCGACAGCTTCACCCATGGCTCCAGCGCCCAGCGCGTGCGCTGGTTCACCCAGGGCTACAAGACCGGCAGCGTCAAGGCCTGCGATACCTTTGCGGCCCAGTCGCTCTGAGAGCGCGGAGCCCGGAACCCGGCGTGTGCCCAGTCACACGCCTTTTGTTTTACGGTGCTAAATTGGCTGGACTCGGGTTATCCCGATAGATTGCACGGGATATTTCATGGGCTCTGCACCTCTGAAAACAACGGTGCTGCGCCGGAAATGCACATGGACAACGCGAAAAACGCACTCGGTGCGACAATAGCGCCCTCAATGACAAGCTCTTTCTCCAATCTTCACTTGGCTGAGCCCCTGGCACGCGCAGTGGCCGACATGGGCTACGAGTCCATGACTCCGATCCAGGCGCAGGCCATTCCGGTTGTTCTGACCGGCAAGGACGTCATGGGCGCAGCCCAGACCGGCACAGGCAAGACGGCGGCCTTCTCGCTGCCGCTGCTGCAGCGCTTGATGCGCCATGAAAATGCCTCGGCATCGCCGGCACGGCATCCGGTGCGCGCCCTGGTGCTGCTGCCCACGCGGGAGCTCGCCGATCAGGTGGCGCAGCAGATTGCCCTGTACGCCAAGCACACCAAGCTGCGCAGCACCGTGGTGTTTGGCGGCATGGACATGAAGCCCCAGACCATCGAGCTCAAGAAGGGCGTGGAGGTGCTGGTGGCGACGCCGGGCCGTCTGCTGGACCACATCGAAGCCAAGAACGTGGTGCTCAACCAGGTCGAATATGTGGTGCTGGACGAGGCCGACCGCATGCTGGACATCGGCTTTCTGCCGGATCTGCAGCGCATCCTCTCCTATCTGCCCAAGAGCCGCACCACGCTGCTGTTCTCGGCCACGTTCTCGCCCGAGATCAAGCGCCTGGCCGGCAGCTATCTGCAGGACCCCGTGACCATCGAGGTGGCGCGTCCCAACGAGACGGCCTCGACGGTGGAGCAGCGCTTCTACAAGGTCACGGATGACGACAAGCGCTATGCGATCCGCTCCGTGCTCAAGGAGCGCGACATCCGCCAGGCCTTCATCTTCTCCAACAGCAAGCTGGGCTGCGCACGCCTGACGCGTGCGCTGGAGCGCGACGGCCTGCGTGCCGCGGCCCTGCACGGCGACAAGAGCCAGGACGAACGCCTGAAGGCGCTCGAAGCCTTCAAGGCCGGTGAAGTCGACCTGCTGGTCTGCACCGACGTGGCGGCACGCGGCCTGGACATCAAGGACGTGCCCGCGGTCTTCAACTACGACGTGCCGTTCAACGCCGAAGACTATGTGCACCGCATCGGCCGTACGGGCCGTGCCGGAGCCTCGGGTCTGGCCGTGACCCTGGTGACCGACCACGACAGCCGCCTGGTCGCGGATATCGAGAAGCTCACCAAGAAGAAGATCGAGGTCGAGCCCGCTCCCATGTCCGACTTCCGTGCCGCGCGCCAGAGCCGCGGCAGCGACGACTATCGTCCGCGCCGGGAGCGCGAGTACGATGGCGCGGCCCGTGGCGGCCACGCCCACCGTCCGTCGCGCATGGCGCCGCGCGCAGCCAATACCGACCCGTTCTTTGACCGCCCCTATGAGGCCAAGGGCGCTGCCGAGGCTGCGGCCTGGGACAGCCAGCGCGCTGCGCCCGTCAAGACCCCGGGCATCAAGCCCAAGCGCAAGATCGCGGCCCTGTTCAAGGCCCCGGTAGCGGCCTCCTGATCCGGACCGCGCATGACAAAACGCCTGCTTTTGCAGGCGTTTTTGCTTTACGGCCGCTTCAGGCCTTGGCGCCGGGCACCTGGGCCTGCGGGCACTGCAGCTGGATCAGCTCGCGCTCGTGCAGGTGCTCGCCGATGCGCATCATGCTCAGGCATCCGCCCCAGACGCAGCCGGTATCCATGGCCATGAGGTCGGGGCGGTTGACATGGCCCAGTGTGGACCAGTGGCCAAAGGCGATGGGAACACCGGCCGTGGCCCGGCCCGGAACGTCAAACCAGGGCATCAGCCCCGCCGGTGCCTGGGCGGCGGATTCGACGCTGTCGAAGTCCATGATGCCGTCGGCGCTGCAAAAGCGCAGGCGGGTAAAGGCATTGACGATGCAGCGCAGGCGATCGTCGCCCTGCAGATCGGCCGACCAGCGGTCCGGCAGATTGCCGTACATGTGCTGCAGAAAGCGCGCAAAATCCGCGCTCTGCAGCACGGCCTGCACCTGGGTGCTCAATGCCAGGCAGTCCTGCAGATCCCATTGGGGCAGCACGCCCGCATGCACCATGAGCAGATCTTCGCCATGGGCATTCGTATGCAGCCGCGCCAGCGGCTGCTGGCGCAGCCAGTGCAGCAAGGCCTCGCGGTCCGCGGCCTCGAGCACCTGGGCCAGCGTGTCGCGCTTGCTCTGGCGGCGCAGACCTTGGGCCGCGGCCAGCAGGTGCAGATCATGGTTGCCCAGCAGGGCGCGCATGGAGTCGCCAGCGCGCATGCAGCGGCGCAGCACCTCGGCGGACTTGGGGCCGCGGTTGACGAGATCGCCGAGCACATAAAGTGTGTCCCGACTTGCGGAGAAATCCACGGTTTGCAGCAGCCGCTCGAAGGCGTCGTCACAGCCCTGGATATCCCCGATACAGTAAAGTGCCATGGTCTTCTTTCTTATGGACAAGTCATGGATTTTCTGCTGATCGCATTGCTGACGCTGCTCAATGGTGTGTTCGCAATGTCGGAATTGGCATTGGCCTCCAGCCGCCGGGCCCGTTTGCTGGCCTTGGCCGAAACCGGTGACAAGGGGGCCCAGGCGGCTTTGACGCTGCTGGAAAACCCCACCCAATTTCTGTCCTCGGTACAGGTAGGAATTACCTCGATAGGCATGCTCAACGGGATTTTGGGCGAGGCCGCTTTCAGCGACGGGCTGGCCCGCTGGATGATTTCCTTGGGAGTTTCCGAGGGTGTTGCCTCTATTTCTTCCACGGCAGTCGTGGTAACCGCTATCACATTTATAACGATTATCTTCGGCGAGCTGGTGCCGAAGCGCATAGGCCAGCTGTATCCGGAATTGGTGTCCACGGTTATAGCCAGGCCCATGACCTGGGTGGCTTCAATGGCCAAGCCCTTTGTGCGTCTGCTGGCATTTTCCACGCATGCGGTTTTGATTCTGCTGCGGATTAATGAGTCCACGGGCCGCACGGTCACCGAAGAGGAAATCGCTGCCAGTTTGGAAGAGGGGCGCGAAGCGGGTTTGATCGAAGCCAGCGAGCACCAGATGGTGCAGAACGTTTTCCATTTAGACGACAGGCCTTTGACATCTTTGATGGTGCCGCGCGCTGATGTGCATTGGCTGGATGGCGATATGACGATAGCCCAGGCCTTGGCGGCCACGGCGGACGGCAGGGAGATGGGAGGGCACTCGTGGTACCCGGTCTGCCGTGGCTCCCTGGACGAGGTGCTGGGCATCATCAGCGTGGCGCGTTTGCTGGCCATGAGCGAGCAGCAAGAAATCCTGCGAGAGCATGTGCTCGCTCCATCTTTTCTGCCCGAGACCCTGAGCGGCATGGAACTGCTGGATCAGCTGCGTGCCAAGACCGGTCGCATGGTCTTCGTGGTGGACGAATACGGCGTGGTCCAGGGCATCATGACGCCGCGCGATCTGCTGGAGGCGATTACCGGCGAGCTGCGCCCGGTGGAGGATGAGGAGGCCTGGGCCACGAAGCGCGAGGATGGCTCCTGGCTGCTGGACGGGCTGATGCCGATTACCGAATTGAAAGCCCGTCTGGCAATACGCGAGCTGCCCGATGAAGATAAAGGTCGCTATAACACCGTCGCTGGTTTACTCATGGCCGAAAGCGGGCATCTGCCGATTTTGGGCGAACGCGTGCATTGTGCGGACTGGGTATTTGAAGTGATTGATCTGGACGGCAAGCGAATAGACAAGGTATTGGCATTTCAAATTTCTGTAACATGAAGTATTAATGAGGGGTTACATTTTGGGAATGTGGTGCCATTGTGGTTATTGCTTACTAATTACCTCGCCCGTCTGAAATTCATTCATTTACAATGAGCGCACTTTAATCAACTACCAAGCGCATATCATGAGCACTTACAAGGAACTACTGAAGCAAAGAGAAGAGCTGGAGCAGCAGATTAATGAAGCCCGTTCGCGCGAACTGGCCGATGCTGTGACCAAGGTTCGCAATCTGATCGCTGAATACGGCCTGACCGCCGAAGACGTGTTCCCTCCTGCTCGTGCTCGCTCGGCCAATGCCGGTGCCAAGGTAGCTCCCAAGTATCGTGATCCGGCCACGGGTCAGACCTGGACCGGCCGCGGCAAGCCGCCGAAGTGGATTGCAGACCAGGATCGCGAGAAGTTCGCCATCTGAGCCGATCCTGCGCACGTTGAAAGAGCCCGCCTTGGCGGGTTTTTTTCATGTTCAAAGTCTTGCCGCAGCGCAAGCGAAGTTCTTCCGGAGCCCGATATCAAGACGGCACAATAAGAGCCCATGAACAAGCAGGTGTTGATTGCGGGGGGCGGCATAGGAGGTCTGGCGGCGGCCATTGCGGCGGTGCGTGCCGACTGGGATGTGCGCCTTTTCGAGCGTGCCACGCAGTTTTCCGAGGTCGGAGCCGGGATCCAGCTCGGTCCGAATGTGGTGCGCCGACTGCAGGCCTGGGGTTTGCAGCGGCCCTTGCAGAAGGTTGTGGCCTCGCCCACGGCCTTGCGCGCCTGCAGCGCGGTCTCGGGGCGGGAGCTGGGGCGGCTGCCGCTGGGGGCCGATATGGTCCATCGCTATGGTGCGAGCTACGTCACCATACACCGCGCCGATCTGCACCAGCTTTTGCTGCAGGCCCTGCAGGACCTACCCGCGGTGCACCTCAACCTCAGCCAGACCGTGACCAGCTATGCCGAGCAGGACGGCGTCATCACCATACGCACCAGCAGCGACAAGCTGATCGAAGGGGATGCACTGATAGGCGCGGATGGCGTGCGCAGCGCCGTGCGCGCCCAGATGCTGGGCGACGGTCCTCCGCGCGTGACGGGGCATCTGGCCTACCGGGCCATGGTGCACCAGGCGCAGCTGCCCAAGCGCCTGCGCACCAGCGAGGTGACGGCCTGGCTGGGCCCGCAGCTGCACGCGATCCAATACCCGGTACGCCGCGGCGAGCTGCAGAACCTGGTGGTGATCGTGCAGGGCCCGCCTCCGGACGATCTGGACCACTGGGACCATTCGGCGAATCTGCCGGATCTGCTGCAGCACCTGAAAGGCACTTGCAGCTATCTGCAGGATCTGATCCAGCATGTGCCCGATGCGGGCGGGGAGTGGCGCCTGTGGCCGGTGGCGGACCGCGTGCCGGTGTCTTCCTCCGGCCAGATGGCGCAAGGCCTGGTGGCCCTGCTCGGCGATGCGGCCCACCCCATGCGTCCCTATCTGGCCCAGGGCGCGGGCATGGCCATAGAGGATGCGGCGGAGCTGCAAAGCGCGCTGTCCATGCACGATCTGGACGTCAGCCTGCGCCTGCGCCGCTACGCGCTCAACCGCTGGCAGCGCAATGCACGCGTGCAGGAGCGCTCGCTGCGCAACGGCCGCATCTTCCACGCCACGGGCGTGATGCGCTGGGGGCGGGATCTGTCGCTGCGCGCCCTGGGCGGGCGCATCATGGACGTGCCCTGGCTTTACGAAGGCTCTCTCTAGCTGCTATCGAAATAGAGCTGGAGGCGCATACCCGGCATGCGCGGCAGCCGGTTTCCGCTTCAATGCTTGGCCTGGCTCAGCAGGGGCGATGGCGGGATGAGCTTGTAGGCCAGCGTCCCCAGGGCCAGCATGACGGCCACCATCAGCATTACGGCCAGATAGATGTCCGTGCCCTGGCGCTCGGCCACACCGGCCACCACACCGGACAGCCACTGCATGAGCGCGACGCCCAGAAACATGGCCATGGTGAAGATGGACAGCGCGCGTCCCGTGGTCTCGGGCGGGTAGGAGGAGCGCACATCGGCATAGAGCAGGGTGCCGTAGCCCGAAAGCATGCTCATGGCCAGCAGCAGCAGCACGTTCCACAGGGGCTGATGTACCAGGGCCAGCGCCGTAAAAATGCAGCCCATGAGCAGCGCAAAGCGCGCAATGCGCCGGCGGCGCAGCTTGGGGCCGGGATCCAGACGGCCGAACATTGAGGGCGCGAACAGCGAAATGACCGAGGCGGCCAGCGCCACATTGCCCGTGGCCACCAGGGAAAACTGATAGCGGTCCATCAGCATGGGGCTGAGCCAGAGGCCGCGCACGGTCAGGAACGAGGCATAGCCGACCATGCCCAGCAGCACGATGCCCCAGGTATGGCGCAGCAGCAGCAGGCTCGCAAAGCCCTTGAGCGCCACCATGAAGCCGGGCCTGGGCAGGGCGTCGCTGGCCAGAGGGGGCTCGTGCACGCGCAAAAAGATCAGCAGCCAGGACAGGGCGCTGAACACGGCCAGCAGGCCAAAACCGCTGCGCCAGCCCAGGTGCTGCACCAGCCAGGCCAGCGGCGTGCCCGTGAACAGCAGGCCCAGGCCGCCCAGGCCCATGGCGATGCCCGAGATATAGGCAAACCTGTCGGGCGGAAAGTGGCGCGCGATGAACATGGTGCTGGCCAGAAAGGCCGGCGAGCAGCCCACGCCTATGAGCAGCTGGCCCAGCATCAGCCAGGGATAGCTGGGCGCGAGGGCGGACAGCGCGGCCCCGGCAACCGTCAGCGGGGAGGCGAGCAGCACGGTGCGGCGCAGACCATAGATGTCCATGCCTACGCCCATCAGCAGCTGGGCCACGCCGAAGGACAGGCCGAACAGCCCCGCAAACGAGCCCAGCGACTGGGCCGAGAGGCCGAAGTCGGTGCGCAGGCCTTCGGCCATGATGGAGGCCGTGGTGCGGAAGGCCTGGCTCAGCGCAAAGCCGCTGAGCAGGCACAGCAGCATGGCCCAGGGCATGGAGGCTGGAGATTTCACGCCGTCGGGGGCATGGCTGGGGTCGGAAGGCATGGGGCTGGGTGTTGATATATCAATTCTGGTGGCAAGCCTAGGGACTCGGAGCCGGCCGCGCTGTCACCAAGGGAGCAGCGGCGGCGCTCTCCCGGCTCTCACAGCTCGGTGCGCAGGCTCCAGATTTCGGGGAACAGCACCACGTCGAGCATCTTCTTCAGATAGCTGACTCCGCCCGTGCCGCCCGTGCCGCGCTTGAAGCCGATCACGCGCTCCACGGTGGTCAGGTGGCGGAAGCGCCAGAGGCGGAAAGCGTCCTCGATATCGGTGAGCTTTTCGCCGAGCTGGTACAGGTCCCAGTGCTTGTGCGGATCGCGGTACACGGTCAGCCAGGCCTGCTTGACGCCTTCGCTGGCTTCGTAGGGCTGGGTCCAGTCGCGCTGCAGGCGGTCGGCCGGCACCTCGATGCCTTCGCGCGCCAGCAGCTGCAGGGACACGTCGTACAGCGACGGCGATTCGTAGGCGGCCTGCACCTGGGCCAGCAGATCGGGGCGGTGCTCGTGGGGCTTGAGCATGGCCGCGTTCTTGTTGCCCAGCGCGAACTCGATGCAGCGGTACTGGTAGCTCTGGAAGCCGCTGGAATTGGCCAGATAGGGGCGCATGGCCGAATACTCGGGCGGGGTCATGGTGGACAGCACGGTCCAGGCGCTGACCAGCTGCTCCATGATGCGCGAGACGCGTGCCAGCATCTTGAAGGCGTCGGGCTTGGTTTCGCCCGAGGCATTGGCGATCGCCGCCGTGGCCGCGCGCACCTCGTGCAGCATCAGCTTCATCCACAGCTCGCTGGTCTGGTGCTGGACGATGAACAGCATCTCGTCATGCGCGGGCGACAGCGGGTGCTGGGCGGTGAGGATCTGATCCAGGTGCAGATAGTCCCCATAGCTCATGTCGTGGCTGAAGTCGAGCTGGGCTTTCTCGTCGCGGACTATGGCTTCGCCGCCATGCATGGGGCAGCCGGAGGATTCAGTCGTCATGGTGCAATGTCTATAGGTAAAGCGGTGCGCGCAGGGTAACCCAAAGTGCTGCCGCCGTGCGGCAAATCGCCACCCCTGCGCTGCAAGAACGTGGATGCGTGGAGCTGCGGTCTTGCGTACAGTGGAGCCACGATTTTCAAAAGCCCCGCCATGTCACTTGCGAGCAAAAAAACTGTTTCCGACGCCAGCAGTGCGGCGCAGCAGGAGTCCATCACCCGCTGCTGCCGCTGGCTGGAGAGCGAAGAGCCCGTGCCGGCGCTTGAAGAGCTGGCCCGGCGCCTGAACCTCAGCCCCTGGCAGTTGCACCGCAGCTTCAAGCGCGCCACGGGCCTCACGCCCAAGGCCTATGCCAAGGCCAGGCGCGGCCACGCTCTGCGCGCGGCGCTGGCGCCCGCGCAAAGCCGCTCGGTCACCGACGCCGCCTATCTGAGCGGCTACGAGGCCAGCAGCAGCTTCTACAAGGATGCACCGGCCATGCTGGGCATGGCGCCCCAGGCCTACCGCGACCGCGGGCGCCACCAGAGCATACGTTTTGCGCTGGCCGAATGCTCGCTGGGCAGTCTGCTGGTGGCCAGCACCGAGCGCGGCGTGTGCTGCGTGCTGCTCGGCGACGACGCCCAGGCGCTGGTCGAGGATCTGCAGCAGCGCTTTGCCGCGGCCGAGCTGATAGGCGCCGACGCCGGCTACGAGCAGACCGTGGCGCGCGTGGTGGCGCTGATCGAGCAGCCGCGCCTGGGCCTGGCGCTGCCGCTGGACATCCAGGGCACGGCCTTCCAGCAGCGAGTCTGGCAGGCGCTGCAAAGCATTCCTGCGGGGCAGACGGTCAGCTATTCGCAGCTGGCCCAGCGGCTGGGCATGCCCCAGGCCGCGCGTGCCGTGGCCAGCGCCGTGGCGGCCAATCCCATCGCCGTGGCTGTGCCCTGCCACCGTGTGCTGCGCAACGACGGCAGCATCTCGGGCTACCGCTGGGGCGTGGAGCGCAAGCGTGCGCTGCTGCTGCGCGAGGCCCAGCAGGCCGCAAGGGCTTGACGTTGAAAACATAGCTGATAGCGCAGGCCCAGCCTCGAATTTTTATAGATTCAGTTTGAATATCTATGAATACGAAGCGTGGCCTGCTCTTGAAAACATAGAAAGAGTCCATGTGGATCGAATCCCTGCAGCCCCTGCCACAGCCCTATCGCTGGGCGGAATTCCTGGCTTTTCATGGCCGTGACGCCAGTCAGCGCTCGGAGCTGCTGCTGGCGCAGCAGCAGCGCCTGTACAAGGCCTTGATCTGGGATGGCCGGCCCGCGCTGCTGGTGCTGGACTGGGATGCGCAACAGGTGCGGGTGCGGCTGCAGGGGACGGGCCGGGGTGGCGAGGAGCGGCTGCAGGCCATGCTCAAGCGCATGCTGGGCCTGGCCTATCCGCCGGCCGCTCTGGAGCGCAGCCAGGCTGGTCATGCCGAACTCGGGCCTTTGCTGGCCGCTCAGGCCGGACTGCATGTGCCGGCAGCTCCCACGCCGTTCGAGGCCTTGAGCTGGGCCATCATGGGCCAGCAGATCTCGGTGGCCGTGGCCGTGTCGCTGCGCCGCAAGCTGATAGAGGCGGCGGGCGTGCCGCTGGAACCCGCCACGCAAAAGCTGCTGCCCGAGGCCGCAGATCTGCTGGCCTATCCCGACGCCCGGCGGGTGGCGGCGCTGGACCTGGAGACGCTGCGGGCCCTGAGCTTTTCCCAGGCCAAGGCCCAGACCTTGCTGGCCGTGGCGCGCCTGGCGGCCGCCAAGACCTTGCCGCTGGATGAATGGGCGTGGCAGAGCGCTCGGGGCCTGTGGGATGAGGCTGCCGTGGCCGAGGCCGAGCGGCAGCTGCTGGCCATCAAGGGCATAGGCCCGTGGACCGTGAACTACTGCCTGCTGCGCGGCTATGGCTGGCCCGACGGCAGCCTGCATGGCGATGTGGCCGTGCGCCGCGCCATGGGCTTGCTGATGCAAAAAGAAAAGCCAGATGCGGCAAAACCTGACGCTTTGCAGGCGCGCCTCTGGCTGGAGCAGTTCAAGCCCTGGCGCGCACTGGTGGCGGCGCACCTGTGGGCTTCGCTGGCCGATCAGTCGTATTGATCAGGTCACTGCATTGATGGTGTTGAACTCAGGCTTTTTCCACTCGCCCGATTCCAGCACCTGGCGCAGATGCTCGACGGCCTGCCAGACATCGGCGAAGCCCACATACAGCGGCGTGAAGCCGAAACGCAGAATGTCCTTGTGGCGGCCCGTGCCGCCGTCGCCCTTGCGGAAGTCGCCGATCACGCCGCGCGCGATCAGCGCCTGGACGATGGCGTAGGCGCCGCTGCCCTGGCCATCGACGCCCAGGCCTTCCTCGCGCGTGAGGCAGACCTGGGAGCCGCGCGCTGCGTGCTCGCGCGGCGTGGCTAGGCCCAGGCCGTGGCCCTGGCAGCGCTCTTCGACGAGCCGGATGAACAGATCGGTCAGGGCCAGCGATTTGGTGCGCAGCGCGGCCATGCCGCCAAAGGCCTCGGCCTCGGTGTAGATGTCGATGCCGCACTGCAGCACGCTCATGCTGACCATGGGCTGGGTGCCGCAGAGATAGCGCTGTATGCCCTGGGCCGGATGGTAGTCGGGCACGAACTTGAAGGGCTCGGCATGGCCGAACCAGCCCGACAGCGGCTGCCAGAAGCGGTTGATCAGGCGCGGATGGGCCCAGACGAAGGCCGGCGAGCCGGGGCCGCCGTTGAGGTATTTGTAGCTGCAGCCCACGGCGAAGTCGGCATCGGCGCCCTTGAGGTCCACGGGCACGGCGCCCGCGCTATGGCACAGGTCCCAGACGCAGAGAATGCCCTGGGCATGGGCCGCGGCCGTGACGGCGGCCATGTCGTGCATGGCGCCCGTGCGGTAGTTGACATGGGTGAGCATGGAGATCGCCACATCGGGCTGCAGCGCGCCGGCGATTTCCTCGGGCTCCAGCAGCACCAGCTCCAAGCCGTATTCCTGGCACACGGACTGGGCGATATAGAGGTCGGTGGGGAAGTTGCTGCGCTCGCTGATCAGCTTTTTGCGGTCCGGCGCATCCTCGCGCGCGATGCGCGCCGCGGCCGTGAGCACCTTGTAGAGGTTGATGGAGGTGGTGTCGGTGAACACCAGCTCGCCGGCGCCCGCACCTATCCAGGGCGCGAACTGGTTGCCCAGACGCTCGGGCAGGGTGATCCAGCCGGCCTTGTTCCACGAGGTGATGAGGTCCTTGCCCCATTCCTGCGTCACCACCTGCGCGGCGCGGGCCGCGGCCGCCTTGGGCTGGGCGCCCAGGGAATTGCCGTCCAGATAGATCACGCCTTCGGGCAGCGCAAAGCGCTCGCGCAGCGGGCGCAGCCGGTCCTGGGCGTCCAGTGTCAGGCAGTCTTGCAAGGTAGTCATCGGTATCCTCTGTGGTTTTGATAGCGGCAAGCGCATATTCTGATTGGGCTTCCCGTCAATTTTTATGCAAATTCAGCCCAAGGCCCGCAGCACGGCGCGGACCGGCGAAGCATCGGCCTGGGTGAGCTTGAGCGGCAGCGCGATCAGCTCGTAGTCGCCCTCGGCCACCTCGTCGAGCACCAGGTTCTCGAGTACGCGCAGATCGCGCTGGCGTATCACCATATGGCTGGGAAGCTGCTTGCTCGTGGCCGGGTCTATGCTGGCGGTGTCTATGCCTATGAGCTTCACGTCCAGGTCGGCCAGGCGCTGCACGGTCTCGGGCGCGTAGGCGGCAAGATCCGGGTCCCAGGCGGTGGGCGCTTTCTCGTAGGTGCGCACCAGCACGCGCGCGGGCAGGTCGGCGCTGATCGCGTGCGCTATATGCCGCCACTCGATCAGCGGCCCGCAACCCAGGGCATGGATCACGCGGCAGGGGCCGAGAAAGGCGTTCAAGTCCACGGCGCCGATGCTGGCGCCGGCCGCATCGTAGTGCAGCGGTGCGTCCGCATGGGCGCCCACATGGGGCGACAGGGTGATCGCACTCACATTCACCGGGCAGCCCGGGCCTATGGTGGCGCACCACTGCTGCGAATAAGGCGTATCGCCCGGAAAGACCGGGGCCTGGGGGTGAATGGCGGGGGAGATATCCCAGATCTGACGTGGCATGGTACTGAAGACGAATCCTATGTTTTGTGGCGTATCACCGCTCAATCGCACGACTCAAGCCAGAGGTGCCAAGCAAGGGCCGTCCCGCAGCGAGGGTGCCGTCCTCCTCTCGCAGAGAGAGGAGGACGGCGCGTAGCGCCTCAGGAGGTGCTCTTTTTTCTATACCAGAAAGCATAGACAAGCACGAGGACGATGAGGAAGGGCACGCCCACGAGCACCGTGGTGTGGAATTCCTTGGTGAAGTAGGTGGTGACGATCACGCCCAGCATCAGCACTGCGCCCAGCAGCGTGAACAGCGGAAAGCCCCACATGCGGAATTTGAGCTGCTCGCCCGGGTGCTCGCGCAGCCAGCGCGGGCGGAAGAACAGATGGGTGACGAAGACCATGAACCAGGCAAACATGGCGCCGAACATGGCGATCGACATCATCAGCTCCAGCGACTGTTCGGGCTTGAGCACATTGAAGACCATGGCCACGGCCATGCCCAGACAGGAGACGGCGATCGCGCCCAGCGGCACGCCGCTCTTGCTGAGCCGGCTCAGCGAGCGCGGAGCAAAGCCGCCGCGCGAGAGGCTGAACATCATGCGCGAGGTCACATAGAGCTGGCTGTTCATGGCTGACAGCGAGGCCACCAGCACCACGAAGTTGAGCACGCCGGCCGCACCCGGAATGCGCAGGATCTCCATCACCTTCACGAACGGGCTCTTGTCGGTGCCCGCCTGGTTCCAGGGCACGATGGCCAGCATGATGGCCAGCGACAGCAGATAGAACAGCACCAGGCGCAGCACGGTGGAGCGGAAGGCCGTGGTCACGGCCTGCTGCGGGTTCTCGGCCTCGCCGGCGGCAATCGCGATGGCCTCCAGGCTCAGATAGCTGAAGATGGCCACGATCACGCCGACCCAGGTGCCCCACCAGCCGTTGGGGAAGAAGCCGCCGCCCACGGTGTAGTTGGCAAAGCCCACCCCCTCGGGGCGCGCGCCGAACAGCACATAGGCGCCGATCAGGATGAAGGCCACGATGGCCACCACCTTGATCATGGAGAACACATATTCGACCTGGCCGAAGGCCTTGACGCTGGTGGCGTTCACGGCCGCCAGGCCCAGCGAGAACAGCAGCACCCAGACCCATTGCTCCACGTCGGGGAACCAGTAGCGCATGTACAGGCCCACGGCCGTGACCTCCATGCCCACGGCCAGCACCACGGCGGCCCAGTAGGCGTAGCGCACCATGAAGCCGGCCAGTGGGCCTATGTAGTGCTCGGCATAGGCGCCGAACGAGCCCGAGGTCGGATGGGCCACGGTCATCTCGGCCAGGCAGCCCATGAGCAGCAGGCCGATCAGCGCGCCTATGGCGTAGCTGATGAGCACGCTGGGACCGGCCACGCCGATGGCGAAGGCGCTGCCCATGAACAGCCCCGTGCCTATGGCGCCGCCGATGGCGATCATCGCCATCTGGGCGGAACTGAGCTGCTGGCGCAGGCCGGTTTCTCGTTGCTGTATGTCTTGAAAGGCGGCCATGGTGCGCAGGGAATCGGGGTGAAAGCGAAGAACCCAAGTATCGGCGCTTTCGCCGCCATGAACCCGGCGCCGCGCAATTGGCAAGACGCGGGCAAGGGCCTAAGTCGGCCGTATTTCCTGCGCGGCCGGCGGTGTCGCCGCTCGGGGCTGGCCTCCCCTGGCGTAGCAGCCGGGCGTCAGCGCGTGGTGGGCCTTGAAGGCGCGCTGCAGATGCGCCTGGTCGGCAAAGCCCATGGCATAGGCGGCTTCGGACAGCGCAGCGCCCGTGGCCAGCAGGCGGCGCGCGCCGTTGAGGCGCAGATTGAGCCGGTAGCTGCCGGGCGTCATGCCCGTGGCGGCCTTGAAGCGGCGGATGAAGCGCGTGGCGCTCATGCCGCATTCCTGGGCCAGGGACTGCACGGTGAGCCCGGCATCGGGCGCTGCATGCAGGCGCCGCAAAGCGGCCTGGAGTTCGGCGCCATGGTCGTGCAAAGGCGCGGTCGCGGGCTCGGCGCAGCGGGCCATCAGCTGCTCCAGACCCTGGGCCAGCCGCAGCGCCGCGGCCGGGCCGTCGACGGGGCGGCACAGGCCATCCACCTGCCGCGCGATGTCCGCGTCGGCCAGCGCGCGTTGCGCAAAGCGCAGCGCGGCCACGCCCAGCCGTGCATGCAGCCAGTCGGCATCGACGAACAGCATGCGGTAGGACCAGGGGGCGCCGGGCTCGGGGTTGCAGGCATGCCAGGCGCCGGGCTCGATCAGCACCACGCCGCCGGCTGCCACGGGCTGCGGCCCATGGGCGTGGTGGAAGAGGGTGCGGCCCGCATCGACGATGCCTATCGAATACTCGGCATGCATGTGCAGCCGGAAGCAATGCGGCGAGGGCGCGCTGTCGCGCAGCTCGGCCCAGGGGGCGGCCGGGTGGCGATGAAAGCGGTGTGGCGAGTTGGTCATGGCGGCGTCGGCGGGCTCTGTCGGCCATCATGCCAGCATGGCCGCCACGCTGGCCACCAGCAGCAGGGCCAGCAGCCGGTAGAACAGCCGCTGGCGGCGCGGCGTGTGCAGCCAGCCCGACAGCCACTGGCCCAGCAGCGCCCAGCAGCCGACGCCGATCAGGCAGGCCAGCAGCGACATGGTGCAAAACTGCAGCAGCGCCATGGCCGCATCGGCCTGCGGCAGCACGAACAGTCCGACACCGGCCAGCGCCACCAGCCAGGCCTTGGGGTTGAGCGTCTGCACGGCGGCGCCTTGCAGCAAAAGCTGGAGCCTGGGAGCCGGCTCGTTGTGCTCCCGTGCTTCGTCGGATGCTGCCTCCACGGGCGCATGGGCCAGCCGCCAGGCCAGCCACAGCAGATAGGCGGCGCACAGCCACTCGGCTGCCGCCGACAGCCGGGGCAGGGCCTGCATCAGCCATTGGGCGCCCTGGCCCATGGCCCAGACCACGGCCGCATAGCCGGCGCTGGCGCCCAGCACGTAGCAGGCGCAGGCCAGGCGGGACCTGGCGGCGCCATGGCGCAGGGCCAGCACGTTGACGGGGCCGGGCGTGATGGCGCCGACAAGGGTGAAGATGCCCATGGCGAGCAATGAGGAGGACATGAGGATGCGCGCGGACGCGGAACTGCACAAGGTCTGAAGTCTCGCGCCGCGCGCCGGCCCTGTATTGAACGCAATTGCGCGCGGCAGGCCACTGCGCGGCGGACTTTTGCGGGGCTGGCATGTCCGGTGCGCGCTCAGGGCAGCATGGCGTAGGCCACGATCTCGATCTTCATGCCCGGCACCACGAGCGCGGCCACGCCCATGCTGGAGCGGTTGGGATAGGGCGCGTCGAAGAACTCGCGATACACGGCGTCTATGGCCGGCATGTCGGCCACGTCGGTCATGTAGATCAGCACCTGGGTCACATGCGCCAGCGTGCCGCCTGCGGCCCGCAGCGCGTTGCACAGGTTGCTGAAGGTCAGGCGTGCCTGCTGTTCTATGCCGCCGATGTCGATGCTGCCGTCGGGACGCACGGGGCCGTGGGCCGTGAACAGCATCTGGCCGCTGGCCTTGACGGCCCAGGAGAACGGCTGCTTGAGCGGGGGCAGGCCCACGTCGATGATTTGTTTCATGGATTTCCTTGTGTTTTGACCACATGCGAAGGCATGGTGTTCTTGCGTTGGAAACTGGCGCGGCCCATCGGCGGACGCCGATGGGCCGTCCCGCAGCGACGGTGTCGTCCCCCGCCCGCGCAGCGAGAGCGGGGAAGTGGCAAAGCAGCGCAGAGGGTCACAGTTTCGTTCTCACGGACCAGATTTCGGGGAACAGCACCACGTCCAGCATCTTGCGCAGATAGCTGACGCCGCCCGTGCCACCCGTGCCGCGTTTGAAGCCGATGACGCGCTCCACCGTGGTCACATGGCGAAAGCGCCACAGGCGGAAGGCGTCCTCGATGTCGGCGAGTTTTTCGCCGAGTTGATACAGGTCCCAGTGCGACTGCGGGTTGCGGTAGACCTGGGCCCAGGCGGCCTCGACCTCGGGGCTGGCCGTGTAGGGCTGGGTCCAGTCGCGGTCCAGGTGCCCGGTTGGGATGGCCAGGCCCTGGCGTGCCAGCAGACGCAGGGCCTCGTCATACAGAGACGGCGCGCGCCATGCGGCCTCCACCCGGGCCAGCAGGTCGGGGCGGTGGGCGTGGGGCTGGAGCATGGCGGCGTTCTTGTTGCCCAGCGCGAACTCTATGCAGCGGTACTGGTAGCTCTGGAAGCCGCTGGAGCTGGCCAGGTAGGGCCGCATGGCCGTGTACTCGGTGGGCGTCATGGTGGCCAGCACCGACCAGGCGCCGACCAGCTGTTCCATGATTCGGCTCACGCGGGCCAGCATCTTGAAGCAGTCCGCATGGCGGTCGGCCGCCACGGCGGCCGTGGCCGCGTCCAGCTCGTGCAGCATGAGCTTCATCCACAGCTCGCTGGTCTGGTGCTGGATGATGAACAGCATCTCGTCATGCGTGGGCGACAGCAGTTGCTGGGCGCCGAGAATGGCGTCCAGCTGCAGGTAGTCGCCATAGCTCATGGAACGGCTGAAATCCAGTTGTGCCTTTTCCTCGGCGACGATGCGCTCGGTCAGGCCGCCATGGACGGGGCAGCCGCTCATTGCGGCGCCTCCAGCACCTTGGCGATGGCATCCGCCACATACTGCACATTGGCGCCGGACAGGCCTGACATGCACATGCGGCCGGAGCGGATCAGGTATACGCCATGCTCGTCGCGCAGGCGGTGAACCTGGGGCTCGGTGATGCCGGTGTAGCTGAACATGCCGCGCTGGGTCAGCAAAAAGCCGAAGTCGCGTCGCTCGCCAAAGCGTTCATGCAGTGCGCCATGCAATTGGGCGCGCATGTCCTTGATGCGTCCGCGCATCTGCGCCAGCTCCTGCGCCCATTGCGCGCTCAGCTGCGGCGATGCCAGCACCTGCTGCACCAGGCGCGCGCCGTGGGTAGGTGGTGAGGAATAGTTGCTGCGCACCGTGGCCTTGAGCTGGCCCAGAACATTGCCGGCCGTGGCCGCGTCGCTGCAGACCACGCTGAGGCCGCCCACGCGCTCGCCATACAGCGAGAAGTTCTTGGAGAAGGAGTTGGCCACAAAGGTCTGGGCGCCCGCGTCGGCCAACGCGCGCACGGACCATGCGTCTTCATCCAGGCCGTCGCCAAAGCCCTGGTAGGCCATGTCGACAAATGGGATCAGTCCGCGCTCCACGATCACCGGAATCAGCTGCTGCCACTGCGCGCGCGACAGGTCCACGCCCGTGGGGTTGTGGCAGCTGGCGTGCAGCAGCACCACGCTGCCCGAGGGCAGGCTGCGCAGCGTGTCCAGCATGGCATCGAAGCGCAGGCTGCCCGTGGCCGCGTCGTAGTAGGGGTAGCTGTGGGTGCGCAGGCCTGCACCCTGGAAGATGGCCAGATGGTTGTCCCAGGTGGGATCGCTGAGCCAGACCTCGGCATCGGGGAAATAGTGCTTGATGAAGTCCGCGCCCAGCTTGAGCGCGCCCGAACCGCCCAGGGTCTGCACCGTGGCAATGCGCTGCGAGCGCACGGCCTCGTGTTGCGTGCCGAACACCAGGTTCTGCACCAGCTGGCGATAGGGGGCTATGCCTTCAATGGGGAGATAGCCGCTGGGGCTTTGCTCGCGGGCCAGCAGTTCGCCGGCCTGGCGCACGCAGTCCAGCACGGGCAGGCGACCGGCCTCGTCGAAATACAGGCCGATGCTGAGGCTGACCTTGGCGAAGCGCGGATCCTGCTGGAAGGCTTCCATCAAGGACAGGATGGGATCGCCTGGGTAGGGCGGGACATGGCTGAACATCGATGCGCGGGCGGTATTGAGGGGGGAAAGAGTCGTCATGCTTCTAAGGGTTGGAGAAAAACGGGAAACCGGGTGTCACTGAGCCTGGACTGGGCTCTGGTTTTGGGTGGAGGCCGGGGTTTGAGCGGCTGGCTTGCGGTACCAGATGGCGTAGATGGCGCCCAGCAGCAGCAGGAAGGGCAGGCCGGTGAGCACGGTCAGGCGGAACACGTCGGTGAACAGCGTGGACACCAGAGCAGCCAGCATCAGTGCCGCGCCCAGCAGGGTCAGCATCGGAAAGCCCCACATGCGAAAGGCCAGCGGCTTGTTGCCCTGGCGCACCCAGTGGATGCGGAAGAACAGGTGGGTCACGAAAATCATGAACCAGGTGAACATGGCGCCGAACATGGCCACGGCCATCATCAGCATGAAGGATTGCTCGGGGTTGACGATGTTGAAGATGGTTGCCACGGCAATGCCCAGGCAGGACAGCAGCAGCGCGGGCAGCGGCACACCGCGCGAATTCACGCGGCCCAGCACGGCAGGCGCATGGCCGGCGCGCGAGAGGCTGAACATCATGCGTGTGGTGATGTAGAGCTGGCTGTTCATGGCCGAGAGCGCGGCGACTAGCACCACGAAGTTGACCACGCTGGCCGCGCCAGGCAGGCCGATGATCTCCATCACCTTGACGAAGGGGCTGCCGTCCTTGCCGGCCGAGGCCCAGGGCACGATGGCCAGCATCAGCGCAATCGTGGCCAGATAGAACACCACCAGGCGCACCATGGTGGAGCGGAAGGCGCTGGTGACGGCGCGCTGCGGGTCCTTGGCCTCGCCAGCGGCCACGGCAATCATCTCGATGCTCAGGTAGCTGAAGATGGCGATGATCACGCCCACCCAGGTGCCCCACAGGCCGTTGGGAAAGAAGCCGCCGTTGTTGACGTAGTTGGCAAAGCCCACGCCTGCGGGACGGGTGCCAAAGACCACCCAGGCGCCGACCACGATGAAGGCCGCGATGGCGATGATCTTGACCATGGAGAAGCTGTACTCCACGGCGCCGAAGGCCTTGACGCTCATCATGTTCACGCCGATCAGCGCGCCCGAGAAGATCACCACCCAGGCCCAGCGCGGCACCTCGGGGAACCAGTAGCCCATATACAGGCCCACGGCCGTCACCTCGGTGCCCACGGCCAGCACTACGCAGGCCCAGTATGCATAGCGCACCACGAAACCGGCCCAGGGCGCGATGTAGTGCTCGGCATAGGCGCCGAACGAGCCCGAGGTCGGGTGGGCTACGGTCATCTCGGCCAGGCAGCCCATGAGCAGCAGCGAGATCACCGCGCCTATGGCATAGCTGATGAGCACGCTGGGCCCGGCGAAGCCGATGGCGAAGCCGCTGCCCAGAAACAGGCCGGTGCCGACGGCACCGCCGATGGCGATCATGGTCATCTGTCCCGCGGACAGCTGTTGCTTGAGTCCAGACTCTCGCTGGACGATTTCCTCAAAGGCCGGCATGGGGTGTCTCCGTTGTGGTTTTGGCTTTGGAGAGCGCATGCTATTTGCCAGCCTATGGGATGATTTAATGGTTATCCATAAATTGGCTTGAAATTGGATAATTAATCCAAAAATTCAATATAAGCAGGTAGTTTTATGCCAAACGAACTCGACAAAACCGATCGCATGCTGGTCCGCGCGCTGCAGGAGAACGCGCGGCTGACCTCGGGCGAGCTGGCGCAACGGGTCAATCTGTCGCAGTCGCCCTCGTGGCGGCGCATCAAACATCTCGAGGACGAGGGCGTGATCACCGGCTATCACGCGGCGCTGGACCGGCGGGCCGTGGGCTTTGGCGTGCTGGCTTTTGTGATGGTGGCCATAGATCACCAGAACGAGGAGTCGTCGCTGAACTTCGAGGAGGCCGTGTGTGCGATTCCCGAGGTGGTGATGTTCCACGGCATCTCGGGGCCCGAGGACTTTCTGCTGGTCATCGTGGCCCGCGATCTCGACGCCTATTCGGACCTGCTGCAGCGCAAGCTGCACCGCCTGCCGGGCGTGCGCCAGGTGCACACGCATTTCTCGCTGCAGGAGTTCAAGGGGCGGCTGGGCGGCCTGCCGGTGCCGCTCTGAGAGAGGTGACGGGCGAAGGTCTGTCGGACGCGTAGGGCTTCGCGCAGCGCAAAAAATGGCGCTATTCCGACGCTTGAGTTGTAATCGACTGCGTTACGCTTGAAACTCGTTCTTGCATTTGCCCGTTTCTTGCTTCCCAGATGTCTCTAGCCGAACTCCCCGGTGCTTCAGGTGTGTGGCCCGCCGTGCGCATGGTGGCCCGTGCCGATATTGGCCTGCAGCGCAGCAATAACGAGGACGCCGTCGGCATTCACCCCCGGCTCCAGCCCTGGCCCGCGGCCGTGCTGGCCGACGGCATGGGCGGCTACAACGCGGGCGAGGTGGCCAGCGCCATGGCCGTGGACCTGATTGCGGCCGCTGTGCAGCGCGGCCCCGGGGGTGAGGAGTCGCCGGACCTGGCCGCCAAGGAGCTGACCGACGCCCTGCATATGGCCAACACGGCGATTTTTGCGGCCTCCCAGTCCACGCCGGCCTGCCGGGGCATGGGCACCACGGTGGTCGCGGCCCTGGTGCTCAAGGAAGAGATTCTGCTGGCCCATCTGGGGGATTCTCGCGCCTATGCCTGGCGCGAGGGGCGGCTGCTGCGCATCACGCGCGACCATTCGCTGGTGCAGCAGGAGATCGATGCCGGCCTGCTCAGCGAGCAGGAGGCCAAGGCCTCCAGGCTCAGCCATCTGGTGACGCGCGCCCTGGGCGTGATGCCCGAGGTCGAGCCCGAGCTGACCCACTGGCCTTTGCAGGCTGGCGACCGCATCATGCTGTGCTCGGACGGGCTGACCGATATGCTCAGCGACCGATGCCTGCAGACCCTGTTTGCCGAAGTTCCGCCGCTGCCGCTGCTGCTCAACACCTTGATAGCGGCGGCCAATGCGGCCGGCGGCAAGGACAATGTCAGCGTGGTGCTGATGGAGGCCGATATCCAGGATCAGCCTGCGGCAGCAGCCTAGATCTTCATAGCAGGCCGCTCTCCAGCGCGGGCAGGCCATGACGCAGGCGCACGCGGTTGCAGGCGTCCGAGCCCGCGGCAAACTCGCGGCAGGGCGAGGGGCGCCATTCATAGATGCCGCAGCTGGCCTTCTCGCCCACCTTGCCCACCAGGGCCGCGCAGCGCGGCCGCGCCCAGTCCGTGCCGCGCATGCGGCAAGTGTAGTCGGTGACCTCTTCGATCAGGCCCGCGGGCACGCGCCCGCCATGCTCCTCGGACTCATGCACGGAAAAATCCACACGGAACGAGGCGCAGCAGGCGCCGCAGGTAAGGCAGGGGTGAGTCATGGGTGAAGCTGCAAAAGCCGGATCGCCGATTTTCGCCGCTGCACCATCGGCCCTGGGCGGAGCAGGTGCTCTTTTGTCAACCGCCTTGGTCAATACCCGGCAAAAGCCCCTGTTGCTGGTGCTAATTCGGCACAGTTGCCAACTCATCACCTACAGTAAATGGAAAATGAGAATCAAAATCAATTAATAATGCGGGCATGAGCCCTATGCCGTCCGCTGCAGTCCCATCTGCGGCAGTGCCAGTTACATCATCCATGAATGCTTTTTCTGTTCCGGCGTCTGAAACCGGCGTGCCATCTTCTTGTTCCTCCCCGGGTCCGGCTGCGGGACCCGCGGTCGTGGGTCTGCACACCCTGGCGGTGAATCAGCCGGCCCGCGTGGTGGATCTGGCCGCGGCCGAAGACGGGGACGAAAGCCTGCTGCTCAGGCTCATGGAAATCGGCTTTCTGCCCGGCGAGTTGGTGCGCATCGTGGCCACCGGCTTTCCGGGGCCGGACCCGCTGGCCGTGCGCGTGGGGCAGGCAACCTTTGCGCTGCGCCGCCATGAGGCGTCCAGAGTTCTGGTCGAGACCGGAGTCCGCACATGAACGCGCGCGAATCCCAGGTCTCCATGGCCGCGCTGAAGTCCGGTATCGAGCAGGCGCCGCTGCGTGCCGCACTGCTGGGCAATCCCAACTGCGGCAAGACGGCGCTCTTCAATCTGCTGACCGGCGCGCGCCAGAAGGTGGCCAATTACGCGGGCGTGACCGTGGAGCGCAAGGAGGGCTGGCTGACCACGCCGGGCAAGCGCCGCATCCGCGTGCTGGATCTGCCGGGCACTTACAGCCTGGACGCGCACAGCGAGGACGAGCGCATCACGCGCGACATCGTCAAGGGCGAGCACCCGCGCGAGGCCCCGCCCGAGCTGCTGGTCTGCGTAACCGACGCCACCCATCTGCGCCTGAACCTGCGCCTGGTGCTGGAGGCGCGTGCCCTGGGCCTGCCCATGGTGGTGGTGCTCAATATGAGCGATATGGCGCGTCGCCAGGGCCTGGTGATAGACAAGGCCAGGCTGGCCGAGCTGCTGGGCGTGCCCGTGATCGAAAGCGTGGGCGTGCAGCAGTCGGGCGCCAAGGAGCTGCTGGCCTGGCTGGATGGCGAGCAGGCCCGAAACCTGACGCCGCCGGTGCTGGACGGGCAGTTCAAGCCGCTCACCGGCACCAACTCGCGGGCGCAGCTGCTGGCGCTGCACCAGCAGGTGGCCGAGATCATGGGCGCCGCGGTGCAGGAGCCCGCCGCGCCCACGCAGCGCGATGACCGTATCGATGTCGTGGTGCTGCACCCGCTGTGGGGCACGCTGCTGCTGCTAGCGACGCTGTTCCTGATGTTCCAGGCCGTGTTCAGCTGGGCCCAGCCGCTGATGGACGGGCTCGAAGGCCTGGTTGCCGGTTTCGGCCAGTGGGTCAAGGGCGCGATGCCCGATGGCGTGCTGCGCAGCCTGCTGGTCGAGGGCGTGATTGCGGGCACGGGCTCCGTGGTGGTGTTTCTGCCGCAGATCCTGATCCTGTTCTTCTTCATCCTGGTGCTCGAGGACTCGGGCTATCTGCCGCGCGCGGCCTTTTTGCTCGACCGCATCATGGGCGGCGTCGGCCTGTCGGGGCGCTCCTTCATTCCGCTGCTGTCCAGCTTTGCCTGCGCCGTGCCGGGCATCATGGCCACGCGCTCCATCTCCAGCTGGCGCGACCGGCTGCTGACCATCATGATCGCGCCGCTGATGACCTGCTCGGCGCGTCTGCCCGTGTATGCGCTGCTGATCGGCGCCTTCATTCCCGAGAAGACCGTGGCCGGCCTCTTCAATCTGCAGGGGCTGGTGCTGTTTGCGCTGTATGTGGGCGGCATTCTGAGCGCCATGGCCGTGGCCTGGGTGGCCAAGCTGGCCACCAAGGCCAAGACCCGCACCCCGCTGCTGATGGAACTGCCCGCCTACCGCTGGCCCAGCCCGCGCAGCCTGGTGCTGGGCCTGTATGAGCGCGCCGTGATCTTTTTGCGCCGCGTGGGCGGCATCATCCTCACGGTGAGCATCGTGCTGTGGTTCCTCTCCAGCTATCCGTCGGCCCCCGATGGCGTGACCGAAGGCGCAATCCGCTACAGCCTGGCGGGGCATATCGGCCAGGCGCTGGAGCTGGTGCTGGCGCCCATAGGCTTCAACTGGCAGATCGCCATCGCCCTGGTGCCCGGCATGGCCGCGCGCGAGGTGGCGGTGAGCGCGCTGGGCACGGTCTATGCGCTGTCGGCTTCCGGCGACGACGCCATGGCCCAGCAGCTGAGCCCGCTGATCGCCAGCAGCTGGTCCTTCGCCACGGCGCTGTCGCTGCTGGTGTGGTTTGTGTTTGCGCCCCAGTGCATCTCCACGCTGGCCATGGTCAGGCGCGAGACCAACAGCTGGCGCTATCCGCTGATCATGGCCGGCTATCTGTTCGGCCTGGCCTATCTGGCCTGCTTCGTGACCTATCGCATCGCCGTGGCGCTGGGCTGGGGCTGAAGCCGTTGTGAAGAAGGGAAGACTCTCATGTGGCAAGAACTGATCGTGGGCGCCATCGTGCTGGTGGCGGCCTTGTCCCTGGCCTGGCGCTATCTGCCGGCCGGCTGGCGCAGCAAGGCCGCGCGCCTGCATCCGTCGCTGGCACCGGCGGCCCGCGACGCCAGCTGCGGCGGCTGCAGCGCCTGCGGCGGCGACAGCTGCTCGGACACGCGCAAGGCCTAGCCGTACGGTCGCACCTCTGAAAACATAGCTGCCTGCGATGGCAGTTTCTGCACTTCAGGTATGTAAGTACCTGAAATATAGAGACTGCCAGCGCAGGCAGCTTTTTATTGGATAGCGCGGCGGGGCTAGGCCGCTTCCTGCCAGCGCTCCACCTCTGCTTCGCTGAGTGCGGGCAGGCTGAACTTCTCGCGCGTGTCGTGGCAGCCGTAGGAGGCGAACGGGAAGTCGCGGCAGGGGCGCGAGCGCTGCTCGTAAATGCCGCAGCCCACACAGCCTGCGCCGATCTCGGGCAGCTCGCGCAAGGCAACGCAGCGCACCGGGTGGCGTTCCGTGCCGTTCATGCGCGCGCGGTTGCCGTTGACCTCATGGGCCAGGTGGTCGGGGACGGTGCCGCCCATGGACTGCAGCTCGTAAATGGAAAACTCCACGCGGTAGTTCTGGCAGCACACGCCGCAGGTCAGGCAGGGGTGAATGGATTCGGACATCTGGTTTCTTCGTGACTCGGGCATCGATGGCCGGCCACCCTCGTTTGAGAAAGGCGGCTCGGCAGGGGGATGAAGTGGGGGCGCAAAAAGCGCGACCCCGGGATCCGGGCCACTAGGTATGGCCTTGAAGAAACTTCAGATAGAAAGTGTGGATGCGCACATGGAGCGCGCGCACGCGGGCCGCAAAGCGCCTGCGCGGCCCGAAGAAGGAGGGCACGCGCCAGTGGCGTGCGATATGGGGCTGGCGCAGCGCCAGCAGGCCGCCGCACTGCCCGTAGCGGGCATCGCCCCGGCCCACGCCAGGGCGGCGCGGGCAAAAAAACACCGCCAGCTGGCGCAGGGCCTGCAGGCGGCGTGTGGATGGTGTTTGGCTCAGGTGCATGGTCGTGGTGGTATGCAGATGAGCCATGGCGTGCTTGATCAGCCCGGCTGGCGGCCCAGCAGCAGGTATTCCATGAGTGCTTTTTGCACATGCATGCGGTTTTCGGCCTCGTCCCAGACCACGGATTGCGGGCCGTCGATGACTTCGGCTTCCACCTCTTCGCCGCGGTGGGCGGGCAGGCAGTGCATGAACAGGGCCTCGCTCCTGGCGGCGGCCATCATCTCGGCATCCACGCACCAGTCGGCAAAGGCCTTGCGGCGTTCCTCGTTCTCGGCCTCGTAGCCCATGCTGGTCCACACGTCGGTGGTGACCAGGTCGGCGTCCTTGCAGGCCTCGAGCGGATCGGCGAAGACCTTGTAGCAGCCGGCGCGCGGCGTCTTGCCGCCAAAAGCCAGCTTCTCGTCCACCTCATAGCCGCTGGGCGTGGACAGGTGCACGGTGAAGCCCAGCAGATCGGCGGCCTGCAGCCAGGTGTTGGCCATGTTGTTGCCGTCGCCGACCCAGGCCACGACCCTGCCCTTGATCGAGCCGCGGTGCTCGATGAAGGTGAAGATGTCGGCCAGGATCTGGCAGGGGTGGAACTCGTTGGTCAGGCCGTTGATCACGGGCACGCGCGAGTGGGCGGCAAAGCGCTCGATCTTCTCCTGGCCGAAGGTGCGGATCATCACCAGATCGGTCATGCGGCTGATGACGCGTGCGCTGTCCTCGATGGGCTCGGCGCGGCCCAGCTGGCTGTCGCCCGTGGTCAGATGCACCACCGAGCCGCCCAGCTGGTACATGCCGGCCTCGAAGCTCACGCGCGTGCGGGTGCTGGCCTTCTCGAAGATCATGGCCATGGTGCGGTCCGTCAGCGTGTGATGCTTTTCGTAGCCCTTGAACTTCTTCTTGATCAGGGCGGCGCGTTCCAGCAGATAGTCGTATTCGTCGGCCGTGAAATCGGCGAATTGCAGATAGTGTTTGATGGCAGTCATCGGCAAGTCCTTCATTCGGCTAGAAACTGCTGGACCAGGGGCTTGAGCTTGGCCACGACCTCGTCGGCCTCGGCCTCGGTCATGATCAGCGGCGGCACCAGGCGCACCACGGTGTCGGCGGTCACGCTGAACAGTAGGCCGGCAGCGGCGGCACGCTCCAGCAGCACGCCGCAGGACTTGGCCAGTTCGATGCCGATGATCAGGCCCTCGCCGCGCACGTCCACCACGCCGGGGATGGAGCCAAGCTCCTGTTTCAGCTTGGCCTTCAGGTGCGCACCGACCTTGGTCGTGTGCGCCAGCAGGCCATCTTCTTCCATGATGCGGATGGTTTCAATGCCGGCGCGCATGGACAGGGGGTTGCCGCCAAAGGTCGTGCCGTGGTTGCCGGGCTTGAGCACCTCGGCAGCCTTGCCCTTGGCCACGACGGCGCCCACGGGCACGCCCGAACCCAGGCCCTTGGCCAGGGACATCACATCGGGCACGATGCCGGCCCACTGGTGGGCAAACCACTTGCCGGTGCGGCCCATGCCGGACTGCACCTCGTCGAGGATCATCAGCCAGTCGTTGGCGTCGCACAGCGCGCGCACCTGCTGCATGTACTCGGCGCGCATGGGGTGCAGGCCGCCTTCGCCCTGGATGGGCTCCATCATTACGCCCACGATGTTGGGGTTGCCCTCGGTGGCCTTCTTCAGCGCCTCGATGTCGTTGGCCGGAATGCGCAGGAAGCCGTCGAGCAGCGGGCCGAAGCCCTCGCGCACCTTGGGGTTGGCCGTGGCGCTCATGGTGCCCAGCGAGCGGCCGTGGAAGGCATGCTCGTAGACTACGATCACGGGATCGGCGATGCCCTTGTCCACGCCGTATTTGCGCGCCAGCTTGATGGCGGCCTCATTGGCCTCCAGGCCGGTGCTGCAGAAGAAGGCCTTGTCCATCTGGGTGCGCTCGGTCAGCAGCGTGGCCAGCTTTTCCTGGCCGGGCACGTAATAGTAGTTCGAGCAGTGGATCAGCTTGGCGACCTGTTCCTGGATGGCCGGCACGAACTTGGGGTGGTTATGGCCCAGGGTGTTGACCGCAATGCCGCCCAGCGCGTCGAGGTATTCCTTGCCGTTGACGTCCCACAGACGGCAGCCCTGGCCTCGCTCCAGAGCGATGGGTACGCGGCCATAGGTGGTCATCACATGGGGTTCGGCAACCTCAATGAAAGCGGTCATTGCAAGCATCTCCTGAAAAGGACGGTCAGTGGTGCAGGGATGCACCATAAAAATTGCGAGGCCCGATTCTAAAATGCCCGGATAACCCCAACATTGCGCTTTGCGCATCGCAGCCATGCAATGAGCCTACGCCTTGCTTGGGTTGACGGGGTCCGGCGCAGCCCAGCTCTTATACAAGAGCTAAAATGGTTCATTGGGCATGCCGGCGGAGACCCCGCGAGGCGGGCCCGGATCTTTTTGGCGAATATTTGATGGTTACCCCTTCCAGCAAAGAACTGTTCATTCTGGGTATGACCCAGTCCGGCAAAACCTTCCGGCCCAGCGACTGGGCTGAGCGCTTGGCCGGGGTCATGAGCCAGTTTCGTCCTGGAGGCGCCTGCCAGGGCAGCCATCTGAGCTATTCCCCCTGGTGCGTGCCCACGGTGATGAACGGCGTCAAGTGCGTGGTCGTCAACCGCGATCTGCGCGACTACGAGCCCATGGCCTGGGACTTCTGCCTGAATTTCGCCAGGGACAACGATCTGCAGGTGGCCGAGGCCTGCCTGCTGCCCGACGAGCCCAAGAAAGCCTGAGGCCGTCGCGGCTCAGCTGCGGCCGACCGCGGCCCTGGCCTCGGCCAGCCATTCTTCCAGCCACTGCCAGAGCCGGCCTTCCTCGCAGAAGGCGACATTGAAGCGCAGCCATTGCGTGGGCCGGTCATCGACGATGAATAGCCGTCCCAGCCCCAGCAAAATGCCCTGCTGCGCCGCCGCATCCACGGCCACCCTGCTGTCCGCGAGATCGGGGTGCCGGGCCCATAGATACATGCCTTCCCGGGGTTCGCAGTACAGCTCGAAGCCCAGGCTCTGCAGCCGGCGCGCCGCGCTGTCGTGCGCCAGCGCCAGCCGCTCGCGCAGCGATTTCAGATGCTTGCGCCAGCGCCCGTCCGTGACCACGTTGTAGACCAGCTGCTCCGCGACCTCGGAGCTGGTCAGGCCGGACTGCATCTTCAGATGCACCAGCTGCTGCACCACCTGGGGATGGGCGAGCAGATAGCCGACCCGCAGATTGGCCGAGATGATCTTGGAGTAGCTGCCCAGGTAGATCACCCGGTGCAGCTGGTCCAGGCTGGCCAGTGAGGGCTGGTGGCCTGCATCCATGTCCGCATAGATATCGTTTTCCACCAGCATGAAGTCGTGCTGAGCCGCCCATTGCAGAATCTGGTGCAGCTGGGCCAGGCTGGCGCGCGTGCAGGTCGGGCTTTGCAGGCGCGGCTGGGTGAAGAAAGCCTTGGGGCGCACGCTGGCCAGCAGCCGCTCCAGCGCCTGCATGTCATAGCCCTGGGGCGTGCGCGGCACGCCCACCAGGCGCGCGCCCAGTGCGCGCAGCAAGCTCATCAGATTGGGGTAGCCGGGGTCGTCGACCAGCACCACATCGCCGGGCTGCACCAGCGTGCGTGCCGCGAGGTCCAGGCCTTGGCTGGAGCCATGGGTGAGCAGAATCTGGGCGGGCGTGGACTGGATGAGCTGGTCCTGCTCCAGGTGCTGGGCGATCAGCTGGCGCAGCGCCGGTAGGCCCATGGGATCGCCATAGCCGCTCAGGCACAGCCCTTCGGTTGCGAGCTTGCGCAGGCCGCGTCGCACGCCGTCGGCGAACATCCAGTCATCGGGCAGCCAGCCGCAGCCCGGCTTGATGGGCCAGTCCCGATTCTCGAAGATCTGCTTGAGATACCAGGCGCCGTCGAACACCGGCTTGTCGCGCTCGCTGCCTTCGCCTTCCTCCTGCAGCTCCCGCGCCGTGCGGTTGATGAAGAAGCCCGCATGGGCGCGGCTGACCAGCAGCCCTTGCGCCACCAGGCGGTCATAGGCTTCCACCACCGTGAACACGCTGACCGCATGCTGGGCCGCGAAGGCCCGGATGGAGGGCAGCTTGGCGCCAGGCTTGAGCTGCTGGGCGTCTATCAGCGCGTGAATGCCCTCGGTGATCTGCATCACCAGCGGCGTCGGGGAGTCGGGTTGTAGGTTCAGCATCGGAAAAAGAAGAGCGGCGGCCGCGGCGAGCGCCTCCATGGACTCCGAGTATCGCAGCGCTGCGGGCGCTCCCCGCGCCAGCGGCCTAGGGTTAGCCTGTACAGCTATTCCATGCAGCACAGTGATGCTGCCGGCGCCCCCGAACTGTACATGGTGCGCGGCGGGTCGGGTTCATACATTGGAGCCGTCCTGCCGCAGTCCGCTGCGGCGATTTCCAACACCACATCCCTGGAGACTCCATGAATCAGCCGGCCCCCGAATTCATTCAAGCTGCAGCCAAGGCCACCAATGCGGCCCTGATGGCCCGCCGCCAAAGCGCTCTGCCGCGCGGCGTGAGCCAGTCCCACGCGGTATTCATCAGCCACGCCAGCAATGCGGAAATCTGGGATGTGGAAGGACGCCGCCATATCGACTTCGCGGGCGGCATTGCCGTGCTTAACACCGGTCATTCGCATCCCGAGATCACGGCCGCCGTGCAGCGCCAGGTGGAGTGCTTCAGTCACACCTGCTTCCAGGTCGTGGCCTACGAGTCCTATGTGGAGCTGGCCGAAAAGCTCAACGCCCTGGCTCCCGGCGCGGCCGCCAAGAAGACCCTGCTGCTGAGCACGGGGGCCGAAGCCGTGGAGAACGCCGTCAAGATTGCCCGTGCCCATACGCGCCGTCCCGGCATCATCGCCTTCGGCGGCGGCTTCCATGGCCGCACCAACCTCACCATGGGGCTGACCGGCAAGGTGGCGCCCTACAAGCTGGGCTTCGGCCCCTTCCCCGGCGAGATCTACCACGCACGCTATCCGAATGCGCTGCACGGAGTCAGCATCGAGCAGGCGCTGGAGTCGGTGCGCGCGCTGTTCAAGCACGACATCGAGCCCGAGCGCACCGCGGCCTTCATCCTGGAGCCGGTGCAGGGCGAGGGCGGCTTCTATCCGGCGCCTCCGGAATTCGTCGCCGGCCTCAAGGCCATCGCCGATGCCCATGGCATCTTGCTGATCGCCGACGAGGTGCAGACCGGCGCCGGCCGCACCGGCACCTGGTATGCGAGCGAGCAATGGCCGGTGGCCCCCGATCTGATCACCACGGCCAAATCGCTGGCCGGTGGCTATCCGCTGGCCGCCGTCACCGGCCGTGCCGACATCATGGACGCACCGGCTCCGGGCGGGCTTGGCGGCACCTATGCGGGCAATCCCGTGGCCGTTGCCGCAGCCCTGGCCGTGCTGCGGGTGTTCGAGCAGGAGCAGTTGCTCAAGCGCGCCAGCATGATAGGCGAGCGCTTGCGCACCGGCCTGCGCGACATGGCCGCGCGCCATCCGGCCATCGTCGATGTGCGCGGCCCCGGCGCCATGGTGGCTTTCGAGCTGGGGCAGGGCGGCGACGCGAGCCGCCCCGATGCCGAAGCCGCTAGGCGCATCGTGGCCGAGGCCGCCGCGCGGGGGCTGATCCTGCTGTCCTGCGGCAGTTACGGCAATGTGATCCGCATCCTGGTGCCACTGACCGTGACGGCCTCCGTGCTCGACGAGGGCCTGGGCCTGCTGGCGGACAGCGTGGCGGCGGCTCTGGCATAAGCCAGCAACCCTGCACAACACAGGTCAAGACGCCTCACAGATGGGTGTCTGGCCTGGGCCCTGGCTGTGCCAGGGCTTGGTTCAAAACGATGGAGACAAGCCTTATGCAGACCCCTACCAGCTCACGCCCGCCCGATGGAGGCAATGCCCTGAGCAGCGCGCTCAAGACCCGCCATCTGACGATGATGTCCATTGCCGGCGTCATAGGCGCGGCCCTGTTCGTAGGCTCGGGCAGCGTCATCGCCCAGGCCGGCCCGGCCTCGGTGCTGGCCTATCTGGCCGGCGGCATTCTCGTGATCCTCATCATGCGCATGCTGGGGGAGATGGCCACCTCCTGCCCGGACACGGGTTCCTTTTCCACCTATGCCGAAAAAGCCATAGGCCGCTGGGCCGGTTTCACCATAGGCTGGCTGTACTGGTGGTTCTGGACGCTGCTGATGGCCTGGGAGGCCTATGTGGCCGGCCTCATCCTGCACGACTGGTTCCCGGCCATCGGCGTCAACCAGTTCACGGCCATCATGACTGGCCTGCTGATCGTGGTGAACTTTCTGCAGGTGCGCAATTACGGCGAGTTTGAATTCTGGTTCGCGCTGATCAAGGTGATCGCCATCACGGCCTTCATCGCGCTGGGCACGCTGGCCGTGCTCAGGCTCTGGCCGCTGGGCGAATCGCAGGGCCTGGCCGCGCTCACGGTCCATGGCGGCTTCATGCCCAACGGCATGGGCTCGCTGGCCGTGGCTTTGCTGGGCGTGATGTTCGCCTTCCTGGGCGCGGAGATCGTCACCATCGCGGCCTCCGAGGCCCAGAATCCGGCCGAGCAGATCGTGCGCGCCACCAACTCCGTGGTCTGGCGCATCTGCTTGTTCTACATCGGCTCCATCTTTCTGATCGTCTGCCTGGTGCCCTGGAACGACCCGTTGCTGGGCCAGTCCGGCTACGGCTCCTACCGCCGCACGCTGGAGCTGCTGGGTGTGCCCGGCGCCAAGTGGCTGATGAGCTTTGTGGTGCTGACCTCGGTGAGCAGCTGCTTCATCTCGGCGCACTACACCTGCTCGCGCATGCTGTATTCGCTATCCCGCCGCGGCGATGCACCGGCGGTTCTGCAGCGCACGAACGCCAGCGGCACGCCGGTCTATGCGGTGCTGCTCTCCTGCGTGATGGCCGTCGCCGTGGCCGCGCTGAACTTCTTCGAGTCGCTGCGTCCCAGGGACATCCTGGATCTGCTGATGAACAGCACCGGCATGATCGCCATGCTGGTCTATCTGGTGATCGCCTGCTCGCAGCTCAAGATGCGCCGCAAGCTCGAAAACGAGGGCCGCGAGATCCGGCTGAAGATGTGGCTGTTCCCCTGGCTCACCTATTTGGTGATCGTGTTCATCGTCGTCTCGCTGGTGATGATGCTGTTCGTGGACCAGTACCGCCCGCTGGTGCTGTCCACGGGCCTGGCGGCGCTGGTCATCGTGTTCGCAGGCATCTGCGTGCATCTGCGCGCCATGCGCCGCGAAAAGTCTGCCCTCATGCCCATGCCTGTGCCGCAGGCCTGATGGCTGCGGCTTCCCTCATCGTTTCGCACTCATCCCCGCACCCATGACACAGAATCCCAACCCGCTGGCCGCGCTGCGCGATCCCGGCCTGCTGCGCACCGAGGCCTTCATCAACGGCGCCTGGGTCGGCGGCGACAGCCGCTTTCCCGTACACGACCCCGCCACGGGCATGCACCTGGCCGACGTCGCCTGCCTGGGCGCGGCCGAAGCCCGCCGGGCCATAGCGGCTGCTGGTGCCGCCTGGCCGGCCTGGCGCGGCCTGACCGGCAAGGAGCGCCATGCCGTGTTGATGCGCTGGTTCCAGCTGCTGCTCCAGCATCAGGACGACATCGCGCGCATCATGACCGCCGAGCAGGGCAAGCCTTTTTCCGAAGCCAGGGGCGAGGTGGCCTATGGCGCCAGCTTCGTCGAATGGTTTGCCGAGGAGGCCAAGCGCAGCAACGGCGAGACCCTGCCCCAGTTCGACAATAATCGGCGCCTGCTGGTGATCCGTCAGCCCATAGGCGTTTGCGCAGCCATCACGCCCTGGAACTTTCCGCTGGCCATGATCACCCGCAAGGTGGCGCCGGCCCTGGCCGCCGGCTGCACCGTGGTCATCAAGCCCGCCGAGCTGACGCCGCTGACCGCGCTGGCCGTCACCGAGCTGGCGGCGCGCGCAGGCTTTCCGCCGGGGGTGCTCAATGTGCTCACCAGCGATGCGGACGGCAGCATCGCCGTGGGCCAGCAGCTCTGCGAAAGCGATGTGGTGCACCATCTGAGCTTCACGGGCAGCACCGAGGTGGGGCGTCTGCTCATGGCCCAGTGCGCGCCCACGGTCAAGAAGCTGGCGCTGGAGCTGGGCGGCAACGCGCCCTTCATCGTGTTTGACGACGCCGATCTCGATTCGGCCGTCGAGGGCGCGATCGCCAGCAAGTACCGCAATGCGGGCCAGACCTGCGTCTGCGCCAACCGCATCTATGTGCAGGACGGCGTGTACGAGCGCTTCGTGGCGCTGTTCGCGGCCCGCGTCCAGGCGCTGAAGGTGGGCAACGGCTTCGAGGCTGGCGTGGACCAGGGGCCTCTGATAGAGCCTGCGGCGCTGGACAAGGTGCAGCGCCATATCGACGATGCCGTGGCCAGGGGCGGCCGCATCGTGGTCGGCGGCCAGCGGCTGCATGGGCAGTTCTTCGCACCCACGGTGATCGCCGATGCCGGCGCCGACATGCTGGTGGCGCGCGAGGAGACCTTCGGCCCGCTGGCTCCCATCTTCCGCTTCAGCACCGAGCAGGAGGCGGTTGCCGCGGCCAACGCCACCGAATTCGGCCTGGCCAGCTACTTCTACAGCCGCGACATGGGGCGCATCTTCCGCGTGGGAGAGGCACTGGAATACGGCATGGTGGGCGTCAATGCCGGCATCATCGCCACCGAGCACGTGCCTTTCGGTGGCATCAAGCAGTCGGGCCTGGGGCGTGAAGGCTCGCGCCACGGTCTCGATGAATATCTTGAAATCAAGTATCTGTGCCTGGGAGATGTGCTGCGGTGAGCGGCCGGATGCATTGGGCATGAAAACCGCCCGGGGGCGGTTTTCTGTTTTGCTTGCGCTGCACCTGTTGCCGATGGCGGACGAGCGCAGCTATCTTGGCTTGAACGAGGCCGCATCCAGCAACCGGGCCCGGCGCCAAGAGCCCCAGCGGTAGTAGGCCAGGGACAGCAACATGGACACCAGGGCGCTGAGCGGAAAGCTCCACCACAGCGCGTCCAGCCCCCATAGCGGCTGCAGTCCCCAGGCCAGGGGCAGGCGCACGCCCCACAGGGCCAGGGCCAGGATGGCCAGCGGCACCAGCACGGCGCCCGTGGAGCGCACCACGCCGGCCAGCACACCACTCACGCCCAGCAATACGAACGACCCCAGCACGATGTGGTTGAGGTGGCGCGCGGGCCCCAGGGCCGTGCTGCCTTCGGGCAGGAACAGGGCCAGCACGGGCTGATCGAAAGCCAGGACCAGGGCCACACAGGCGCCGGTCAGCAGCAGATGGCAGAGCACTCCGGCGCGGGCCGTGCGGGCCACGCGGGGCCAGTGGCCGGCCCCCACGTTCTGGGCGGCGATGGTGGAGCAGGCCGAGGCCACGGCAATCGCCGGCATCTGCACATAGGTCCACAGCTGCAGGGCTGCGCTGTAGGCGGCTGCGGCCTGGGTACCATGGGCGTTGACCAGGGTCAGCATCAGCGCCAGGCTCAGCGAGACCACCAGCATCTGCAGGCCCATGGGCAGGCCCTTGGCGATCAGGCAGCGCAGCAGCCGGGGCGCGGGGCGCAGATGGCGGCGCTGGCGCCAGCCCAGCCACAGCGGCATGCGCCGCCGGCGCAGCCAGGCCAGCAGGCCGACCAGGCCCAGGCCGTTGGCTACCAGCGTGGCCAGGGCCGAGCCCGCCATGCCCCAGCCGGGCAGGGGGCCTGCGCCGAAGATGAACAAGGGGTTGAGCGCCGCGTCGCCCAGGGCCACGGCTAACAGGGCCACGAAGGGCGTGCGGCTGTCGCCCGTGCCGCGCAGCACGGCAGCCACGAAGATCAGCAGCAGCATGGGCGGCAGCGCCAGGAACAAGACGCGCAGATAGTCCACGGCCAGGGCTGCGGTGGCGGGGGCGGCACCCATGGCGCGCAGCAGGGAGGCGGCCAGCGGCCAGCCCAGGGCGGCCATCAGCAGGGCGGCGCCCAGAAACAGGCCGGCGCCGGTGCCCGTGATGCGGCGCGCCTGCGCCCAGCGGTCCGCGCCCACGGCCTGGGCCACCAGCAGACTGGTGGCCTGGCTGATGCCGAAGACCAGGGCGATCAGCACAAACAGCAGATTGTTGGCATGCACGGCCGCGGACAGCGCAGCCTCGCCCAGGTGGCGTCCTATCCAGAAGGCGTTGACCGAGGTATTGAGCGACTGCAGCACATAGCCGCCCCACAGGGGCAGGGAAAAGTGCAGCAGGGTACGGCCTATGGGCCCGTGGGTCAGGGGGCGGTGCATGAAGGATGGCGGCAAAAGGCACCAAGAAAAAGCCCCGCGCGGCGCGGGCCGGCGGGGTCGGTGCTGGAGGGGCAGGGCTTAGAGCGCCTGCATTTCCTTGTTCAGCTGCTTGGGGTTCTGCGGTGCAGCGGCAGCGGCGGGCGCGGCTTCGGGCTTCTTGCCCAGGTCCAGCGGCACGTCCACATAGGGCAGCTTCAGGGCGGAGCTGGTCATGCGGCGGATCTCGTTGGTGTAGGCGGGATCTTCATTGATCTTGCGGCCGTGCGAGGGCACGATCTGCTGGATATGGGCTTTCCACTCGGCGCTGGCCATCTGCTCGGGGAAGGACTTCTTGAGCAGGTTCAGCATGATGTGCGGCGCGGTCGAGGCGCCGGGCGAAGCGCCCAGCAGGGCGGCGATGCTGCCGTCCTCGGAGCCTACGATCTCGGTGCCGAACTGCAGCACGGCGCCTTTTTCAGGGTCGCGCTTGATGACCTGCACGCGCTGGCCGGCGGTGATCAGCTTCCAGTCCTCGCGCTTGGCCTGAGGGAAGTACTGGGCCAGCACGGCCTGGCGGTCGGCGTCGGTCAGCTCGGCCTGTTGCAGCAGGTACTGGACCAGGTCCAGGTTGTGGATGCCGACGCGCAGCATGGCCATCAGGTTGTCGTGGTTGACCGAGGAGAATAGATCCCACCAGGAGCCATGCTTGAGGAACTTGGTCGTGGCCAGGGCGAACGGGCCAAACAGCAGCACGGGCTTGCCGTCGATGTTGCGCGCGTCCAGATGGGGCACGGACATGGGGGGCGAACCGGTGGAGGCGATGCCGTAGGCCTTGACGTTGTGGCGGGCCGTCAGCTCGGGGCTCTCGATGGCCAGGAACTGGCCGCCCACGGGGAAGCCCGCGTAGTTCTTGGCTTCGGGGATGCCCGAGGCCTGCAGCAGGCTGAGTGCGGCACCGCCGGCACCCACGAACACGAACTTGGTCTTGATCGTCTTTTCCTGGCGGCCGTGGGCCAGGTCGGCCACGGTCACGTTCCAGGTCTTGTCGGCGTTCTGGCGCAGGGCCGTGACTTCGCTTTGCAGGTGCAGCTGGAAGTTGGGGCTCTTCTTGAGCGAGGCCATCAGCTGCTCGGTCCAGGCGCCGTGGTTCACGTCGGTGCCCAGGGGCATATAGGTGGCGGCGATCTTCTGGCTCGGGTCGCGGCCTTCGATCATCAGCGGAGCCCACTTCTTGATCTGTGCCTGGTCTTCGGAATATTCCATGCCGTAGAACAGGGGGTTCTGGATCAGGGCCTGCTGGCGCTTCTTCAGGAAGGCGATGTTGTCGTCACCCCAGACAAAGCTCATATGGGGCGTGGGGTTTACAAAGGTCTCGGGCGACTGCAGATAGCCGCGGCCCACCTGGTGAGCCCAGAACTGGCGCGTGACTTCGAACTGCTCGGCAATGCCCACGGCGCGCTTGGTCTCCACGCTGCCGTCGGGTAGCTGGGGCGTGTAGTTGAGTTCGGCAAAGCCCGAGTGGCCCGTGCCGGCGTTGTTCCAGCCGTTGGAGCTCTCCAGGGCCACGCCGTCCAGGCGCTCGAAGACCTCGATCTTCCAGTCGGGCTGCAGCTCCTGCAGATAGGTGGCCAGCGTGGTGCTCATCACGCCGGCACCGACCATCACCACATCGACGGGCTGTTCGTTCTCGGCCTTGGGGACGGAGCGGGGGAACAGCGGCCAGAATAAAAACAATAGCACGGCCAGGATCAGGGCTCCGACGGCTCCCAGTCCTGCTTTGATCGACTTTTTCATGACTTTTTCTAGACTTGACGACAAAAAAAGCCTGCAGACTGGCAGCAGGCTTTTTGCGGTTGCGTGGAGAGCAAGTCCTTTAGAAGACACAAGACTCCCCGACCTAGGGATTGTCCTAGGTAAGTCGGAGTTTGATGCTAATCAATTCGTACTAGTGCGTAGCGTGCTAGGCGTCGGCGGGGTGTGGGTGGCGTGCATGGCGGGCGGCATGCCCTGGGCCTGCAGAGAAATTTCGGGCAACAAAAAAACCGCCCTGAGGCGGTTTTGATGTTTTGCTGACAGCGCACCCGTTACAAACGGCAGATGACCGAAGTCATCCGTGCTTGAGTGAGGCTGTAATTAAGCAGCCAGAGCCAGGGTCTTGACCTTGGCGGACAGGCGGCTCTTATCGCGAGCAGCCTTGTTCTTGTGGAAAATGCCCTTGTCGGCGATCGCGTCGATCACGGACTGAGCCTTGGCAAACAGTTCAGCTGCCTTGGTCTTGTCGCCGGCCACAACAGCCTTCTCGACATTCTTGACAGCGGTGCGGTACTTGGAACGCAGCGAAGTGTTGGCTGCGTTCAGCTTGACGTTCTGGCGGGCGCGCTTGCGGCCGGATGCCAGGCGGGGGTTCTTCTTGGCCTTAGTTGCCATGGTATTTCTTCCTTGTGTCTGAGGATGATGTCAGCAAACCGGAGATTATAGCACCGCCCTGAGCGGCTTTGCCGCCTCCCTCTCTCGCTTCGCGGGAGGGGCAACACCTTCGCTGCGGGGCGGCTCTTGCTCGGTGTCCCTGGCCTGGGTCGCGCCCAGGGTTGGAGGCCGTGGTTGCTACAGAGTGCAAAGCTTGCAGATCGGCCAGCGGCGCCTGCCGCGAACGCATACACTTCGCTGCGTGTCACTGTTCAAAGCCGCCTCCACCGTATCCCTGCTGACTCTGGCCTCCCGTATTTCGGGGCTGGTACGCGATCTGCTCATGGCCTCCATGTTCGGAGCCAATGCGCTCACCGACGCGTTCAATGTCGCCTTCAGGATTCCCAATCTGTTCCGGCGCCTGTTTGCCGAAGGGGCTTTCAGCCAGGCTTTCGTACCCGTGCTGGCGGCCAGCAAGACCCAGAACGGGGACGAGGCCACCCACCGGCTGATCAGCCATGTGGCCACCATGCTGTTCTGGACGCTGGTGGCGGTCTGCGCGCTGGGCGTGCTCGGCGCTCCGCTGCTGGTCTGGCTGCTGGCCAGCGGCCTGCGCCAGTCGCCCGACGGCTATCACGCGGCCGTGGTCATGACGCGCTGGATGTTTCCCTATATCGGCTTCATGTCACTGGTGGCGCTGTCGGCGGGCATTCTCAACACCTGGAAGAAGTTTGCGGTGCCCGCGGCCACGCCCGTGCTGCTCAATCTCAGCATGATCGCGGCGGCGCTGCTGGGCGCGCCCTGGCTGGAAAAGCATGGCATCGAGCCCATCTATGCGATGGCCGGCGGCGTGATGCTGGGCGGCGTGCTGCAACTGGCCGTGCAGCTGCCGGCGCTGATCTCCATGGACCTGATGCCCCGCATCGGCTTCTCGGTCGCTGCCGTCCGCGAGGCCTGGAGCGAGGCCGGCGTGCGCCGCATCCTGGCGCTGATGGGGCCGGCCCTGCTGGGCGTGGGCGTGGCCCAGATCTCGCTGATGATCAACACCCAGATCGCTTCCTATATGGCGCCGGGCAGCGTGACCTGGCTGTTCTACGCCGACCGCCTGATGGAGTTCCCCACCTCGCTGCTGGGCGTGGCGCTGGGCGTGGTGCTGACGCCGCAGCTGGCATCGGCCAGGGCGGCCGGCGATGCCGAGCGCTATTCGAACATGCTGGACTGGGGGCTGCGCTTGGTGGTGCTGCTGGCCGTGCCCTGCGCCGTGGGCCTGCTGACCTTCGCGACGCCGCTGGTGGCCACGCTGTTCCACCGCGGCGCCCTGCATGACAGTGATGTGGGCAAGATCGCGCTGGCCCTGATGGGCTATGGCGCGGGTCTGCTGGGCCTGGTGGCGATCAAGGTGCTGGCGCCCGGCTATTACGCGAGCCAGGACATACGCACACCCGTGAAGATCGCGATCGTGGTGCTCATCATCACGCAGCTGCTGAACCTGGTACTGGTGCCATGGCTGGCACACACGGGTCTGGCGCTGTCCATAGGGCTGGCGGCCCTGGTCAATGCCACATGGCTGTTGACCGGGCTGCTGCGCCGCGGCGTCTACCGGCCCAAGCCCGGCTGGCTCAAGTTCTGCCTGCAGGTGGTGGCGGCCAGCGCGCTGCTGGCCGTGCTGCTGCTCTGGGGCAGCCAGCATTTCGACTGGGTGGGCTTACGTGCCCATAGTCTGCTGCGCGCGGGCTTGCTGGCGGCCTTGATGACGGCGGCTGCCGTGCTGTACTTCGGCGTGCTCAGGCTGGCAGGGCTGAATCTGCGCCAGCTGCTGCGCCGCTGAGTCTCTTGTGCTCATGAAAAGTGAGCTGCCAGCGCAGGTAGTGCCTGCACATCAGATGGATTTCACTTGCAAGTCGGGCGCGGCCGGCTTACAAAGCGGCTATGAGTTGGACGATTGACGAGCACCCTACGGCCCTGAAGTACTTTGCCTCTCTGGTGCAAAGCGACGAGAACTTTGCGCTGATGGAGGCCGCCATCAGCATCGCGCAGGATGCCGAGCCCGATCTGGACCTGCAGGGCGTGCTGGCCGAACTGGACCGCCTGCAGGTGCGGCTGGTCCAGCGCCTGGCCGGCGAAAGCGACGGGCTGCGCAAGCTCAGCACTCTCAACAAGTTCTTTTACGGCGAGCTGGGCTTCGCGGGCAATCTCAACGATTACTACGACCCGGCCAACAGCCATATCCACCATGTGCTGCAGACACGGCGCGGCATTCCCATCAGCGTGGCGCTGATCTGGCTGGAACTGGCCGCAGGCATAGGCCTGCCGGTGGAGGGCATAGGCTTTCCCGGGCATTTCCTGGTCAAGGTGCTGTTGCCTCAGGGGCAGGTGGTGCTCGATCCCCTGACCGGGGAGTCCTTCTCGGCCGCGGGCCTGGCCGAGCGTCTGCAGCCGTTTCTCGACAGGGCCGGCATAGAGTCCAGCGAGGCTGCGCCTCTGGGGCTGTATCTGCAGGCCGCGCGCCCGCGCGACATCGTGGAGCGCATGCTGCGCAATCTGCAGGAAATCTATCTGTCCCAGCGCGACTGGCCGATGCTGGTGGCCGTCATCAACCGGCTGATGCTCTTGCTGCCCGGTCATATGGAGCTGCTGCGCGATCGCGGCCTGGCCTATGCCGAATGGGGCGTGAGCGAGCGCGCGCTCGCGGATCTGGAGCGCTATGTGCAAGCCGTGCCTGCAGAAGACGCGATTCTGATCGAGGAAGTGATACGCAGGCTGCGCAGCGAGCTGTGAGCACCCTGAGCGCGTCGGCAGGTCCTCAGGCCAGCCTCAGGTTCTCGAGCTCTTTCTTGAGATAGGCGTAGAACAGCGGCGCGGCCACCAGGCCCGCGGGGCCGAAAACGGATTCGGCCACAAACATCACGGCCAGCAGCTCCCACACGCCCATATGGGTGCGGGTGCCCACTACCTTGGCGTTGATCACATATTCGGCCTTGTGAATCAGGATCAGAAACGCCAGGCAGGCCGCGGCGGCCACGGGCGAGACCGACAGGCCCACCACCGTCATCACCGTGTTGCACAGCAGATTGCCGACGATGGGGATCAGGCCCGCAAAAAACGTGAGCGTGATCAGCGCCGGGGTATAGGGCAGCTCCAGCTTCCAGATCGGCAGCACGAAGAGCAGAAAGCTGGCGGTCAGAAAGGTATTGAAGGCCGCGATCCAGAACTGGGCGGCCACGATCTGGCGGAAGGCATCGCCAAAAAACAGAATCCGCTGGTGCAGGGCCGCGATCAGCGGCGGGCGGTGCAGCGCGATGGGGCGCACGGCGGCCAGGGCGCCGATGATGAGGCCCACATAGGCGTAGAGCAGGCCGGTCAGCCAGGCGCGGCCCGCATAGGCCAGCATGCCGGCCTTGGTTGTCAGATAGTGGGACAGAAGGCGCTGGATTTCCTGCGCGCCTTCGGGCAGCTGGGCCGCTATGTCGGCGGGCAGCTTGTCGCGCAGCTCCAGCACCGTGCTGGACAGATAGTCCAGCAGCTCCTTGTACTGCGCCGGTGCCCCGGTGATATAGCTGCGGGTCTGGGACAGCGCGCCGCTCAGCAGCAGCAGCGGCGCCAGAATGACGATGGTCGTGGCCACGACCTGGGCCCAGCGCGGCAGCACGTCCGGCGCGCGGGGGCGCCGGTCGGCCCGCGCCAGCAGCCGGGTCAGCGCCCGCGTGATCAAAAAGCCCACGCAAACGCAGAGCAGGCCGGGCAGCAGGCCCTGGTGCATGACCAGCAGCAGCGCCGCTGCCATCAACAGATAGCTGGCCAGCACAACCTTGCTCAAAGGTGCTGGCTGCTCAAGGACGATGGGAGCGGGCAGGTGCTGCGTCATGCAAGCTGAACAGGGCTGATGCGATAAGTAACGAGATTAACGCACTTCAACCGGCTTGCCGGCGCCGAGTTCGGCAATGGCGCCGATGGTGTAGACCTTCTCTCCCAGTTCGGCCAGGGTCGCTGCCGTGACCGCTGCCTCTTCGGCCGCCACCACCACCACCATGCCGATGCCGTTGTTGAACGTGCGGTTCATCTCGATATCGTCGATGCCGGCGGTCTGCTGCAGCCAGGCGAACAGCTCGGTCTGGGGCCAGCTACCGGCCTTCAGATGGGCTGCCGTGCCCTCGGGCAGCACGCGGGGAATGTTCTCCAGCAGGCCGCCGCCCGTGATGTGGGCCAGGGCCTTGATGGGGTGCTTGGCCAGCGCGGCCAGCACGTTCTTCACGTACAGGCGCGTGGGCTCCATGATCGCGGTCTTGAAGGGCTTGCCGTCCAGGGTCTCGGGCAGGCTGCCCAGGCCTTCAGCGCGCTCTATGCACTTGCGCACCAGCGAGAAGCCGTTGGAGTGCACGCCGTGCGAGGCCAGGCCCAGCACCACGTCACCGGGCTTGACGTCCTGGCCCGTCAGGATCTTGGATTTTTCGACGGCGCCCACGGCAAAGCCCGCGAGGTCGTATTCGCCATCGGGGTACATGCCGGGCATCTCGGCGGTTTCGCCGCCGATCAGCGCGCAGCCGGACAGCTCGCAGCCCTTGGCGATGCCGCCGACCACGGCAGCGGCGGTGTCCACATGCAGCTTGCCGCAGGCGAAGTAGTCGAGGAAGAACAGAGGCTCGGCACCTTGCACCAGCACGTCGTTCACGCTCATGGCCACCAGGTCGATGCCCACGGTGTCATGCATATTCCATTCGAACGCCAGCTTGAGCTTGGTGCCCACGCCGTCGGTGCCGGAAACCAGCACGGGCTCCTTGTAGCGCTTGGGCACTTCGAACAGCGCACCGAAGCCGCCGATACCTGCCATCACGCCTTCGCGCAGGGTTTTCTTGGCCAGGGGCTTGATGCGTTCGACCAGTGCATCGCCAGCGTCGATGTCAACACCAGCGTCTTTGTAGGAAATGGGGGTAGAGGAGGATGCGGAAGAGCTCATCGATGGATCCGGTGCGGGTGCGCCCTGCTGGGCGGGAACCCCGGGATTCTACGGCTCCCCGCCCGGTATGCGGGCGGCCGGGACTCGCGCCAAAGGGTTTTGCTGCAGCATTCATGGCCTGGGCACAACAAAGCCGGTAGGCAAAAACGGCCGCAAGCCGGGCGGGAGCTGCAGACGCAGACTAAAATTGGAGCTTTTGTTACCGTGAGATCATGCCGTGCCCTGGAGCCTGGCCTGATCGGAATGCATTCCGGGCCCTTGCTTCTTCCACATCGATGTTGATGAATCTCCTGCCAGACTTCGCCACATGGGCTTTTGCATGCCCAGGAAAGGGGGCGCTGCGCATATGCCGCAGATGAAGCAGCTGGCTCTGGATATCAGCATGGCGTCCAGCCCGACCTTGTCGCGCTTTTTTGTGGGACCCAATGCGGCGCTGATCGATCATCTGCGCCACTGGGTGGGCGATGGCCAGCTGCGGCAGACCCGGACTCCGGTTCCCACCTATCTGTGGGGCGAGGCGGGATCCGGCAAGACCCATTTGCTCAAGGCCGTGCGCGAGGCGCTGCGCGAGCAAGGGGCCCTGGTGGGCTGGATGGATGCATCCACGCCTTTTCCGCCGGAGTTCGATGAGCGCTGGGCTGCCGTGCTCATGGACGATGTGGACATCTACACGCCGCTGCAGCAGGCCCGGGCCTTCAACTGGTTTGTGAATGCCACCAGCCCCGCGACCGGCCTGCCGCGCTGGGTGCTGGCCGCCGGCCAGCTGCCGGTGGCGGACCTCAAGCTGCGCGAGGATTTGCGCACGCGCCTGGGCTGGGGCCATGTCTACCAGCTGCATCTGCTCGATGAATCCGCGCGCCGTGCCGTGCTGCGTCAGGAGGCCGATGCCCGTGGCGTGTTCTTGAGCGACGAAGTGATGGACTACATGCTCAGGCGCTTTTCGCGCGATCTGGGCTCTTTGATGCAATTGCTGGACATGCTGGACGGCTTTGCATTGCGCAACAAGCGCGCCATCACGATCCCGCTGCTCAAGACCATGCTGGAAACCGAGTGAAGCCGCGCGCCTTGCTCTTTGCTCTGGCCATGCCACAGCACTTTTTGTTGGATTTGCATGTCGACTTCTTCTGAATCGCCGAACAAGCCAAAGCTGGCTCTGTTCGACCTGGACCATACGCTGCTGCCGCTGGACTCCGACCATGGCTGGGGAGAGTTCTCCATTGACATAGGCTGGTGCGACCGCGAGGCGTTTGGCCGCCAGAACGATGCCTTCTTTGCCGACTACCAGGCGGGGCGGCTCAATGTCCCCGACTATGTGCGCTTTGCCACGGCGGCCATGGTCCAGCGCGGCGAGGCCGAAGCGAATGCCGCGCATCGGCGCTTCATGGACGAGGTGATCCGTCCGGCGATGAAGCCTGCAGCCATCGCGCTGGTGCAAGAGCATCTGCAGGCGGGCGATATCGTGGTCATCACCTCGGCGACCAACGAGTTCGTGACCCGTCCCATCGCCCTGGCCTTTGGCGTGCAGCATCTGCTGGCCACCGAGCTCGCACGCGATGCCAGTGGCTGGTTTACCGGCGAGATCGCCGGCATTCCGAATATGCGCGAAGGCAAGGTGGTGCGCATGACCGACTGGCTGGCCGCGCGCGACCTGGCCTGGGAGGATGTGGAGTCCACCTTCTACAGCGATTCCATGAACGATGTGCCCCTGCTTGAAAAAGTGGATCACCCGGTGGCCACCAACCCCGATGCGCGCCTGCGCGCCCTGGCCGAGGAACGCGGCTGGCGCATCGTGGACCTATTTAGCGAAGCACCATGATCAAGACCATTATCGACAAGCTGCTGGGCAAGGCGCCCGCAGCGCCACGTTCGCGCAAGCCCAAGTTCGGCAAGCGTGAGGAAGTGCCGGTGCAAGTGCATGGCATAGATCCCAATCTGGTGGATCACCGCGCGATCGACGTGGTCCAGACCCTGAAGCGCTCGGGCTACGAGGCCTATATCGTGGGCGGCGCCGTGCGCGACCTGCTGCTGGGCCTGCGTCCCAAGGATTTCGACGTGGCGACGAACGCCACGCCCGAGCAGGTCAAGAGCCTGTTCCGGCGCGCCTTCATCATCGGCAAGCGCTTTCGCATCGTGCACGTGGTCTATGGTCGCGGGCGCGAGAACGAGGTCATCGAAGTCTCAACCTTCCGCGCTTTCCTGGACAACAGCCAGGCCGAGCATGTGGATGGCAACGAGCGCACTAGCAAGGCGCAGCTGGCCGGCCTGAAGCACGCGGTGGATGCGAGCGGCCGCGTGCTGCGCGACAACGTCTGGGGTCCGCAGGACCAGGATGCCACGCGCCGAGACTTCACCATCAACGCCATGTATTACGACCCCGAGACGCAGATCGTGGTCGACTATCACGGCGGCATAGCGGACGCCAAGAAGAAGGTGTTGCGCATGATCGGCGACCCGGCCACGCGCTATCGCGAGGACCCGGTGCGCATCATCCGCGCCGTGCGCTTTGCGGCCAAGCTCAACGGCAAGGGCTTCAAGCTCGATGCCAAGACGGCCAAGCCCCTGGTGGAGTGCGAACCGCTGTTGCAGGAGGTGCCGCAAAGCCGTCTGTTCGACGAGATGCTCAAGCTGCTGCAGACCGGCCATGCGCTGGCCTCGGTGGCTCAGCTCAAGGAGCTGGGCCTGTCGCGCGGCATCTATCCGCTGCTGGACGTGGTGGTGGAGCGCGCCGATCATCCGTTCGTGCAGGCGGCTCTGGTCGACACCGATCGCCGCGTGAGCGAAGGCAAGCCCGTGGCGCCCAGCTTTTTGCTGGCCTGCGTGCTGTGGCAGGACGTCAAGGGCGGCTGGGAAAAGCGCCAGGCCAAGGGCTTCCACCCCTTCCCCGCGCTGCAGGAGTCTATCGACGAGGTGTTCGAGCAGCGCATAGGCGATGTCTCGGGCCGTGGCAAGTTGGCCGCCGACATGCGCGAGATCTGGGTCATGCAGCCGCGCTTCGACAAGCGCACCGGCTCCACGCCTTACTCCATGGTGGCTCAGCCGCGTTTCCGCGCCGGCTTCGACTTCATGCGCCTGCGTGCCGACATCGGCGAGGTGGAGGAAAGCCTGGGTAGCTGGTGGCAGGAATTCCAGCAGGCCGACGATACGCGCCGTGACGACCTGGTAGCCCAGGCCCGCGACGAGCAGCGTGCCCGCCAGCGTGCCCAGCAGCAGACGGCGCCCAAGGTGCATCGTGTCGCCAAGAAGAAGGCCGAGGGCGAGGCGGACGCCAGCCCGCTGGACCAGGTGGCCGGCGAAGGCGAGGGCGCTGCGCCCAAGAAGCGCCGCCGCCGTCGCCGCAAGCCCGCGGGCGGCTCTCCCGCCGGCGGCGATGAGTAATTCCGCACTGGCTGCCGACATGGTGGCCATCGGCCTGGGGGCCAATCTGGGCGATGCGCGGCAGACGCTGAGCTGGGCCGTCCAGGCCATTGCCCAGCTGCCGCAGACCCAGCTGCAGGCGGTCTCTTCGCTCTACGCCAGCAAGCCCATGGATTCCTCGGGCCCGGACTATCTGAATGCCGTGGCCCTGGTGACCACGCAGCTGGTGCCGCGGGACCTGCTGCATGCGCTGCAGGCGATCGAGCTGGCCGCAGGCCGTGAACGCCCCTACCGCAATGCGCCGCGCACGCTGGATCTGGATATAGAGCTTTGGGGCGAGCTGCAGTCCGACGATGCCGAACTCACGATTCCCCACCCGCGCATGCTGGAGCGGGCCTTTGTGCTGCTGCCTCTGGCCGAAATCGCTCCGCAATGCGTGAGTGCGGCGCAGCTGCAGGCGGTGCAGGGGCAGGGGATAGCACTGAGCCAGGGCTCGGGCTGGTGGCGGTGACCGATTGCAGTCGATGATGCAGCATCTTCATATGGACAGGCGGATCGAGCTGCGGCCCATGTCTGTTCCGGAAAACCCAGAGCCCGTGGCTCTGGGTTTTTTGCATGGGCCGGAGAGTTTGGTGGAGCGGGCGCGAGTGTTCCGTGCTCGCTCCTTCGGTCTTCAGCTTGTCTTCAGGAGGCGGATCAATACTTGCGCCCATAAGGGTGTACTGTCGAGGGAACTTGTGAATCAAGCATGGACTATAAAAACGGCCCGCTTGCGGGCCACGGCGCGGCTTGGGGCCGTCCCGGGAACTGGCGGTCTGCGTGGACCGTCATCGGCAACAGGCCGGGCAGAGCCCATGGCGAGGCGTCTGCCGCTGCCGGCATCCCAGCCTGGGTTTGAGCCTGCAGCAGGGGGCAGTGCATGAACGCCCTCATGTCCAAGATGCGCCCTGGCAGCGCTAAGGTCCTGTTGCTGATTGTGCTGTGGCTGAGCTGCGCGGCATGGTTGAGGCCGCTCATGCTGCCCGACGAGGGGCGTTACGCCTCGGTGGCCTGGGAGATGCTGCGTTCCGGCGACTGGCTGACGCCGACCTTGAACGGCCTGCCTTTTTTTCATAAGCCGCCGCTGTTCTACTGGATCTCCGGTGCTGCGCTGGCCTTGACGGGACACACCGAGATCGCCGGGCGAGCGGGCTCCCTGGTCGGTGCGACCCTGGGGGCGTTCTCGCTCTATCTCTTCACGCTGCGCTGGTGCGGCGCCGCGCTGGCGCGCCGTGTGCTCGTGGTGCTGCTGGTCCAGCCCCTGTTCTTCCTGGGAGCCCAGTTTGCCAACCTCGACATGCTGGTGGCGGGCTGCATCACGGCGACGGTGCTCTGCCTGGCCCATGCGGCCCTGTGCTTCGAGTCGGGGCAGCGCTATCGCGCCGCACTCATGTTGGCCTATGTGCTGGCGGCCCTAGGCGTGCTGGCCAAGGGGCTCATCGGCTTTGTGCTGCCCGCCATGGTCATCGGCCTGTGGCTGATGGCGCGCCGGCGCTGGCGCAGCCTGCTGGCCCTGCTGTCGTTGCCGGGCCTGCTCCTGTTCCTGCTGGTTGCCGCACCCTGGTTTGTGCTGATGCAGCAGAAATTCGAGGGCTTTCTTCACTACTTTTTCGTGGTGCAGCATTTCCAGCGCTTTGCGGCCGGCGGCTTCAACAATGTGGCGCCATTTTGGTTCTACCCCGCGGCGCTGGCCGCATGCAGTCTGCCCTGCATTCTCTGGTCGCGTCTGGCCGTGGCCCGCAGCTACTGGGGAACACCGGAGCGGACGCTGTTCGACGTGCGCCTGCTGATGGCTTTCAGCGTGGTCTGCATCACCGTGTTCTTCTCGCTGCCGCAATCCAAGCTGATCGGCTACATCATGCCCGCCGTACCCGGTCTGGCATGGTTGATGGCGGATGCGAGCCGCCAGCTGGAATCCACTCCCAGGCGCCGCTTCTGGTGGCGGGTCTCGCTGGCGATCAGCGCGCTGATCGGCCTGGGCATAGTGATCGCCCTGACCGTGAACCAGAACTATTCGGCACGCCATATGGGGCTGGCGCTGAAGCAGCATGTCAAGGCCGACGAGCCCGTGTACATGCTCAAGGGCTATGTGTACGACCTGCCGTTCTATGCCGAGCTCAAGCGGCTGGTGGTCGTGGTGGAGGAGTGGGACAACCCCGAACTCCTGCGGGGAGACAACTGGCGCCGCGAACTGCTGGACGCAGGGGTCTTCAGGCCCGAGCTTTCCAAGCAGGTGCTGATGCCTCAGTCATCGTTGCCTGCCGCCCTGTGCCGCGGTGGCGTGGCATGGCTGGTGGGACAAGCCAGCGTGCAGAAGGATTTGCCCTTCCTGGCGGGAGCCGAGGCCGTCTTCAGCGAGCATGGCAAGGTGCTTTGGCGCATTGATGCGAGCCGGCGTGCCGCGCTTCATTGCGAGGGCCAGCCCGGCAGCGGCTCCTGAAGCCCAAACCCATGGCCGGCCACTAGCCGGCCATGGGCCGAGTGAGTCATGCACCGGCTAGGCTCGGCAGCTCAGTCCACCTTGGCGCCGGAGGCCTTGACTATGGGCTGGTACTTGGTGCGCTCCGCAGCCATGAACTTGTCGAACTCGGCGGGCGCGGAGCCCACGGGCTCGGCCATCAAAGCGGCAAAGCGGGTCTTGGTCTCGGGGGTGTGCAGGGCATCGTTGAAGGCCTTGCTCAGCTTGTCCAGCACGGGCTTGGGTGTGCCCGCAGGAGCCACCAGGCCCCACCAGGTGTCGATGGAGAAACCGGGGTAGGTCTTGGACAGCGGCTGCACGCCGGGCAGCAGCGGCGTGGCATTGAGCGAGGTCACGGCCAGGGCCACCAGCTTGCCGCTCTTGATGTTGGGTGCAGCGGCAGCCAGATTGTCGATATTGAAATCCACCTCGCCGGACAGCAGGGCCAGCTGGGCCGGGTTGGCACCGCGGTAGGGAACATGCAGCGCGTAGATGCCGGCACGCTGCTTGAGCATTTCACCGGCCAGGTGGCCGGCCGAGCCATTGCCGCCGCTGCCGTAATTGAGCTTGCCGGGATGGCTCTTGGCATAGGCAACCAGATCGGCAACGCTGTGGATCTTGAGCTGCTCGGCCTTGGCGGCATTCATCACCAGCACATTGGGCACGCGGACCATCTGGGTGATGCCGGCAAAGTCCTTGCCTGCGTCATAGGGCATCTTGGCGTAGAGCCAGGGGTTGACGGCGTGGGTGGCCGTGGCCGCCAGGCCTATGGTCATGCCGTCGGGCGCGGCCTTGGCGATGGCATCGGCGCCGATATTGCCGCCGGCACCCGCCTTGTTGTCGATGATGACCACGCCCAGGGAGTCGCGCACTCGCTCGGCCAGGGCGCGCGAGGTGATGTCCAGCGGACCACCGGGCGCATAGGGCACGATCAGACGGATGGGTTCTTGGGCCTGCGAGAGGGGAGAGGCCAAGGCAGCAACGGCCGCCATGACCGAGAGAAGGCTGTTTCTACGGTTCATGGCTGGCTATTGTGCAAAAAAATGCAACCCTTCCTGATTCATCAGTTATAGAAGCAGGAATATTGCGCGTAAACCCTAGGTAATGAGGTATTTCACCGGGCTGCGCGGGAGCAGGGCTTGCTACTTGTCTGCCTCGGAGGTGAAAGCGTCGGCGTAGAACTCTTCGGCAGGCAGGCCACGCTCGCTGGTATAGGCGGCGCAGGCAGAGTCCACGACGATGGGGGCGCCGCAAGCATAGACCTGGTGGCCGGAAAGGTCGGCGAAGTCATCGAGCACGGCCTGGTGCACAAAGCCCGTACGGCCGGTCCAGCCGTCCTCGGGCAGGGCATCCGAGACCACGGGCACATATTTGAAGCCGGCCATGTCGGCGGTGTGCTCGGCAATCCAGTCGGCGCAGTACAGATCCGCGGGACGGCGGCCGCCCCAGTACAGGGTGACGGGGCGGTCTATGCCTTTGTGGCGCATATGCTCGATCAGCGCCTTGACGGGGGCAAAACCCGTGCCGGAGGCCAGCATGATCATGGGCTTGTCCGAGTCCTCGCGCAGGAAGAAGCTGCCGAACGGGCCTTCGATGCGCAGGATTTCCTTTTCCTTCATGGCGCCGAACACATGGTCGGTGAACTTGCCGCCGGGCATGTGGCGGATATGCAGCTCCAGGCCCGGTGCGGTTTCCTGCAGATGGGGAGCGGTGGCCATGGAATAGGCGCGGCGCGAGCCGTCGCGCAGTATGAATTCCACATACTGGCCGGCGTGGTACTGGAATTTTTCGCTGGCCGGCAGCTGCAGGCGCACCTGCATTACGTCATGCGACTTCTTTTCGAGCGCGGCCACGCGCACCGGCATTTTCTTGATGGGGAAGGAGCTGGCATCGGTCACCTGGCGCGATTCCAGCACCACATCGCTATGGGGCGTGGCGCAGCAGGTCAGCACATAGCCGCTGGCTTCCTCTTCCGCGGTTAGCGCCTTGTCCGAGTGGGTGCCATGGCTTACGTCGCCGCTGAGCTTTTTGCACTTGCAGGAGCCGCAGGCTCCGTCCTTGCAGCCATAGGGCAGACCGACGCCGGTACGTATGGCTGCGGCCAGAATGGTTTCGGCGCCCTGAGTGGCAAAAGCACGGCCGCTGGGCTGGACGGTAATTTCAAACGAAGCGTTGGCAATCTCGGTCATGACGTTTTGGGTATCCTAGAACGCGTAACTGGCAGTCATTGCCCGGCGCTGCTGCAGGTGCAGCAGCATGGATGACCCTCTATCCGTTTACGCAGCAGGCTCCGATTTTGCCCTCAAACCAAAACCCACTGGGCGCGCTGCCGGCGCGCTTTCGTCGTGAACGTATCCTGATCGTCGGCTATGGCGATGTCGGCCGGCGCGTCGCCGGCCTGCTTCCCAAGGCTGGCTCGGGCCGGCGCGCAGTCCAGATACTGGCGCTGAGCCGCAATGCCGACCGCGTGGAGCTGTTGCGCGCCCAGGGCGTAGTGCCCCTGGGCGGCGATCTCGACCGGCCGGCCAGCCTGCGGCGCCTGGCGGGCATTGCCACGCGCGTGCTGCATCTGGCGCCGCCGCCTGCACTGTCGCCCGACGATGCCAGCGATGGTCGCACCACGACGCTGCTGCGCTCGCTGCTGCGCCGCAGCCTGCCGCGCAGCATGGTCTACGCCTCCACCTCCGGCGTGTATGGCGACTGCCAGGGGCAGTGGGTTGCCGAGACCCGGCCCGTGGCACCGGCCACGGCCAGGGCCCAGCGCCGCGTCGATGCCGAGCGCGCCATCCGCGGCGCCGGCCGCCGCGGTCTGCATGCCAGCATTCTGCGCATACCCGGGATTTATGCGCCGGACCGCGAGGGCGGAACACCGCGTGCGCGTCTGCTGCGCGGCACGCCGGTGCTGCAGGCGGGTGACGATGTCTATACCAACCATATCCATGCCGATGATCTGGTCCGGGCCTGTCTGCGTGCCCTGTGGCGCGGCGGGCCGCAGCGCATCTATCACGCGAGCGACGATACCGAGCTGAAGATGGGCGATTACTTCGATCTGGCGGCCGATCTCTACGGCCTGCCGAGGCCGCCGCGCATAGGCCGCGAGCAGGCGTGGACCGAGCTGCCCGCAAGCCTGCTGAGCTTTATGAGCGAGTCGCGGCGTCTGTCGAACCAAAGGCTCAAGCAGGAATTGAAGCTGAAGCTGCGCTATCCCACGGTGGTCCAGGGTTTGCGCGGCTGAAAAGACAGACCATGCTCCCCAAAACTGGCGCTCCCCAAGTGAGGGGCAGCGAGCAAGAGCCGCCTCGCGGCGCAGGCGCTCAGGGGGCGAAGTCGGTGGTTAGGGTATCGGGTGCACGCCGCCGCGATTGTCGTAGCAGCGAAAGACATTGCAGTTGACGATTTTTGCGGGGGGCTGGGGGATGGGGCGAAGCGGCGGCAGAGGCCGCGTATAGCCCCATTGCGGGCGGTTGATGGCATTGGGCTGCAGTGCGCGGGCTTGCTGCAGCTGCTGGTAGGCCGCGGGGCCCAGGCAGTTCATTTCCATCTGGTTCTGGGCCACGGTGCTGCGCTCTCCCCAGGTCGAGAGGTCGGGGTCGGGCTCGACCAGGATGCTGTTGTAGCGCTCACGGGCCTGACGGCAGGCAAGGGAGTTTTCCGGGTTGGCATTGGCCCGGGCCAGAGCCGCCTGCTCCTTGCGTTCCTGCTCCTCGCGCTGGCGGCGCTGGGCATCGTCGCGCGCCATCTGGGCCTTGCTGCGCTCCAGGGCCTTGGCGGCCTCGGTCCGTTCCTGGGCAATTTCCGCAGGGCTCTGGGCCGCTTGCACCTGGGTCGCGGTTTCGCCCGAAATGCAGTGGCCGTTGGTATAGGTCACCTCATGGGTCTTGGAGTCTATGCAGCGCATGACCTGGGCATGGATGCTTGTCCATGGCAGCAGGGCAAGAGATATGGCGAGCATCTGCAGTCCATATGTACGAAAGGAATAGTTTGACTTGGTCAAGAGTTGAGCAGGCGTTGCGCATAGGCGAATGGCAGGCATCTATACCCTCCCCATATAAAGACCTCGATCAGGATTGCTTCGTAGTATCAGTTCAGATTGGGGACTTTGTAAATTCAAGCTTGTTTACCGTCCCATCGGACGCCAGGCGTCTGGGTCAGATTGGGGTTGAATGGGGCGCAGATTCTCACGTTGCTGATCGCGCTGTCTTTGCTGCTGGTCGCGACGATTCTGAGCCTGCTGGCGCTCCCATTCGCGACGCTGCTGGTCCTGCATGAATTGCTGCTCACGCATCTGCTGATTGCGCTCGCGTTCCAGCTGGCGCTGCCATTGATCGCGCTCGCGTACCTGATGTTCGCGTTCCCGCATCTGCTGCTCATATTCGCGCTCGCGCTGCATGCGTTCGCGGGCGATCCAGTCGCCGCGGTCCTGGAGATAGACCGGGTAGGCGGGTTGGGCGCCATAGACCGTGGTGGTGCTCATAGAGCCGTTGTAGCCTGCGCCATAGCCGCCGTATGTGGCAGGATATTCGGGCGGAGCCACGCAGGCGGTGCAGAGCACAGCCAGTGCGCCGGTGCCGGCCCAGCGGGCCGAAGAGCTGATGAATGCCTGCAATACCTGGTTCATGTCTTGCCTTGAGGATGCAGCTGCAGATTGGCAGCCTGGGTAGAGAGCGCCGTCTGATGGTGCTTGTCAGTTCCAACGCGCAAGTCTGGTGCGTGGTTGACCTGCTGGGGCGCCGCAACTCATAAATCAATAGCGGAAGCCGCAATCCCGGTATTGGCTTGCTGTTGGATTCGTGGGCGGGCCTGCCAGAGGTGCTGGATGATGCGCGGGTGACCCTTTTCCCAAAAGCAATGCTCTGGCATCGCTAAAATGGTTCCCGTTTTGCGATGAATTTCATCGCCAAGCAGCGTTCTCAGGGCGGGGTGAAATTCCCCACCGGCGGTATCTGCGGCATGCCTGACATTGACTGCAGCAGCCCGCGAGCGCCTGCGTTCTCTTCCGAGACCGCAGGGTCAGCAGATCTGGTGAGATGCCAGAGCCGACGGTCATAGTCCGGATGAAAGAGATCGCGCAGCATTTGCCTGTGGTGCAGCTCTCGCCGCCGCATGGGTTGGTGTTTTTGCGCACGCCCTGATTCATTGGAATTTTCTGGAAATACCGCCATGAATCAGACCCCCATCTCCATGAATTTTGCCACTCACGCGACTTCCGAAGGAACCCCCTGGAAGGCTGTGGCCGGCCGTAGCTGCATTGCCATCATCAGCGCCAGCTGGCACACCGAAGTGGTGTACCAAGCCCGCGATGCGGCTCAGGCCGAACTGCAGGCGCAAGGTGTGCAGGCAGGCAACATCACGCATTTCAGCGTGCCCGGTGCCTTTGAAATCCCTCTGCTGGCCAAGAAGCTGGCGCAAAGCGGCCGCTTCGATGCGGTGATCGCCACGGCGCTGATCGTCAACGGTGGCATCTATCGCCACGAGTTCGTGACCACGGCCGTGATCGACGGTCTGATGCGCGTGCAGCTGGACAGCGAAGTGCCCGTGTTCTCGGCCGTGCTGACCCCGCGCGACTTCCACGAGCATGGCGATCATGTGGAGTTCTTCCGTCAGCACTTTGTGAAGAAGGGCGTGGAAGTGGCGCACGCCTGCCTAGCCACGCTGGACCAGCATGCCAAGGTGGATGCCCTGTTGCAGGCCAAGGCTGCCTGAGCGGCATACTTTGGTGAAAAAACGCCCCAGCCTGGGGCGTTTTTCTTTGGGGCTGTTGCAATTTCGCGAGCAATGGCTTTCGGCAGTTTTTTCCAGCACAGCCCGGCAGACTTGCCGATCCCTGAAAACACTGATTGTTGTGTCGGTGTAGCACTCGCCGTACCTATGTGATTGCCTCATTGCCAATTGCCTGTCGCGGGGCATAAGGTTGCGTCTTGTCTCAACCGAGTGGAGTGCGCAATGAATAATTTCGGCAAATTGTGTATCGCGACCGTGGTGGCAGGTATGGGCACGGCAGTCATGGCCCAGGAGCAGATCATCAAGATCGGCCATATCGGCCCGGTCTCGGGCCCCCAGGCCAACTTCGGCAAGGACAATGAAAATGGCGTGCGCATGGCCATTGATGACCTGAACGCCAAGGGCATGGAAATCGGCGGCAAGAAGGTCAAGTTCGTGCTCGTGGCCGAGGACGACGTGGCCGATCCCAAGCAGGGCACGGCCGCTTCGCAGAAGCTGTGCGACGAAAAGATCGCCGGCGCCGTCACCTTCCTGAACTCCGGCGTGGCCATCCCCTCGTCCAAGGTGTTCCATGACTGCGGCATTCCCATGATCACGGGCGCGGCCACCAACCCCGAGCTGACCAAGCCGGGCTGGGACACCACCTACCGCGTGATCGCCAACGACAACGCCCTGGGCGCCGCGTTGGCCGGCTATGCGGCCAAGACGCTCAAGCTCAAGAACGTGGCCGTGATCGACGACCGCACGGCTTACGGCCAGGGCCTGGCCAATGTGTTCAAGAAGGATGCGGAAAAGCAGGGCGTGAAGATCGTCGCCAGCGAGTTCACCAACGACAAGGCCACGGACTTCATGGCCATCCTGACCTCGATCAAGGCCAAGAAGCCCGATGCCATCTTCTACGGCGGCATGTACGGCCAGGCCGGTCCCATGCTGCGCCAGATGGCCCAGCTGGGCATGAACGACGTCAAGCTGTTCGGCGGCGACGGCATCTGCGTGACCGAGCTGGCCAAGGTGGCGGCCGGCGCCAAGCCGCTGGAGAACGTGGTCTGTGCCGATGGCGGCGCCTCGCTGGCCAAGATGCCCGGCGGCATGGAGTGGAAGAAGCGCTACGACGCCAAGTATCCGGGCCAGTTCCAGGTCTACAGCCCCTACTTCTATGACGCGACCATGCTGCTGGCCGACGCCATGAAGCGTGCCAACTCCTGGGACCCCAAGGTCTATATCCCCTTCCTGCAAAAGACCGACTACTCGGGCGTGACCTCCAAGATCGCCTTCGAGAAAAACGGCGAGATGAAGAACCCCAGCTATACGCTGAGCCGCTATGTGAACGGCAACAAGACACCCATCGATCTGAACTGATGACCTACGCTTGAGTGCCGCCGGGCCGGGCCCGGTGTTTCCGAAAGCCTGTCCATGCCCTGCATGGCCAGGCTTTTTTGCATGTCATGCAAATATGACGGGCGCCAATGCCTGCGAAACCATGGCGTTACAGGGCTTGGGCCCCCTCGGCCTGCATGCCGTCCAGCCTGACAAAGTAATCGCGCAGCACCTCGATGGCCTGGCGGACCTTGGCCGGCAGGGCATTGCGCTGGGGAGTGACGGCCCAGATGTCGATGGTGCCCATGTCCCAGTCGGGCAGCAGCCGCACCAGCCGGCCCTGCTTCAGGCTGCCCGTCACATCGTGAGCGGACAGCAGGGCCAGGCCCAGACCCGCTTCGCAGAACTGCTGCACGGCTGCACGGTGGTTGCTGGTCATGCGCGGCAGCACCTGCAGCTGGAACTCTTCGGCCGTCTGCGGCCGGCGCCAGTGCATGTCGATCTGTGCCGATTCGCCGCGGCTCAGGTCCAGCCAGGGCAGCTGCATCAGATCGCGGGGATGGCCGGGGAGCTGGCCATGGGCCTGCAGCCATTGCGGTGCCGCGCACAGGATCGTGGGGCTGCGGCCCAGGCGGCGGGCCACCCAGCTGGAGTCGGGCAGATTGCCAAAGCGCAGGGCCAGATCGACCCGCGCCTGGATCAGATCGATGGGGGCGTCGTCCATCAGCAGACGCAGCCGCAGGCTGGGGTGCTGTGCCAGCCATGCGCCCAGGGCCGGTACCGCATGGGTGGTAAAGCCGGCCGGCGCAGACAGACGCAGCTCTCCGCTGGGCTGCTGGCGCTCGGCCGCCAGTTCGGCCCGCGCCCGCGCTGCAGCCTCGCACATGGTGGCGCACTGTGTATAAAAGCGTTGGCCCGCATCGGTCAGGGTCAGCTGGCGCGTGGAGCGGTGCAGCAGGGTCAGGCCCGCGGCCTGTTCCAGCTGGCGCATATGCTGGCTGACGGCGGAGGGCGTCATGTCGAGCAGGCGGGCGGCGGCGCTCATGCTGCCGCATTCGACGACGGCGGCAAAGATGGCCATGCGTTTGAAGTCTTCCATAAGGCCTATTTTGAAGCTGTACTTCAAGGTCTTCGTGAGCGAAAGGGGTTTTTCCGCGAGATCAAGCGGATTAATCTTTAGTCCTGTTGAAACGCAAGGAGTTCTGAAATGAAAGTGGCATTGATTGGCGCGACGGGTTTTGTGGGGGCGGGCGTGCTGGAGGAGCTGCTGCGCCGCGGACATGAGGTGGTGGCTCTGGTGCGCCAGCCGGAAAAGTTTGCCCGGCGCGAGCATGTGCAGGTCGTCAAGGCCGATGTGCTGCAGGCCGGCGAGGTGCAGCAGGCCGTCACCGGGGCGGATGCCGTGATCAGCGCCTATAACGCGGGCTGGAGCAATCCCAATATCTACGCCGACTTCATGCAGGGTTCGCGCGCGATTGCGGCAGGCATCAAGGCCGCGGGCATCAAGCGCTATCTGGCCGTGGGCGGCGCGGGCAGCCTGTATGTGAACGGCCGGCAACTGGTGGATTCCCCCGATTTCCCGGCTGCGATCAAGCCCGGTGCCACGGCTGCGCGCGATATGTATACCGAGCTGCAGAAGGAAGACGGGCTGGACTGGACCATGCTCAGCCCGGCCGTTGGCTTTCATGGCGGCTCGCCCGCACAGGCCAAGGGCCGCACCGGCCAGTACCGAACCGGCAAGGACGAGCCTCTGATGCAAGCCGATGGCCAGCCCGGCGACATCTCGGTCCAGGATCTGGCCGTGGCGCTGGTCGATGCGCTGGAGCAGGGCCGCCATGTGCGCGAGCGCTTCACGGTGGCCTATTGAGCCAGCCGCTGTCCGGGCTTGAGCCCTACCTTGGGCGCAAGCGCCTGCGGGTGCTTGGCCAGCCGCGAATAGCGGTGCGCGGCTGCATAGGTGCGAGCGTTCTTCGGCAGTTGTTTCTATAGTGGTGTTTTCAGCGATGGAAGCGCCCATGAATTCACAGTCGTCACTACGCACCGCGGTCAAGGCCATGGCCATGTTCGAGGCCACCAAGGGCGTGGCGGCGCTATTGGGGCTGTGGGGCGTGCTGAGTCTGCTGCACCACGATATTCACCGACTGGCGCTGGAGCTGATCGGCCATGTGGGCCTGTCGCCGCATCAGCGCTATCCGGCCCTGCTGCTGCAGGCCGCGGATGCGCTCAATGTCACGCCGATCCGCACGCTGGTGCTGCTGGGCTGCCTCTATGCGGCCGTGCGTTTCATCGAGGCCTGGGGTCTGTGGCGGGACAAGGCCTGGGGCGAGTGGTTCGGCGTGCTGGCCAGTACCGTGTACATACCGTTTGAGCTGCGCCATCTGCTGCATCGCAGCAGCTGGCAGGCGATTCTGGTGCTGGTCTTCAATATTGCACTGGTCCTGGTGCTGCTGGCCCGGCTCATACAGAAGCGCAGGCAGGCCCTCATCCCTGCAATGGCTGCGGAATAAGCGGGCCGCGCCCCTTGTTCGGCGCACGGGCGCGCACAATCCAGGGTTTGTGCTGCGTTACAGCTGCCTGCAAATTCATGACAGAGCCCTTAGCCTCTACGACCTCCACCGCGACATCCTCCACCCGAACCGATAGCCAGGCCTGGCTGAGCGTGATCGCGCTGGCGCTGGGCGCGTTTGTCTTCAATACCAGCGAATTCGTGCCCGTAGGCCTGCTCAGCGGCATAGGCTCCAGCTTCGGGATGCCGGTGGAGCAGATCGGGCTGATGCTCACCATCTATGCCTGGGTGGTGGCGCTGGCATCGCTGCCCTTCATGCTGATGACGCGCAAGATCGAGCGGCGCAGGCTGCTGATGGGCGTGTTTGCCGTGTTCGTGCTCAGCCATCTGCTCTCGGGCGTCGCCTGGAGCTTTGCCTCGCTGGTCGTCAGCCGCATCGGCATTGCGCTGTCGCATGCGGTGTTCTGGTCCATCACGGCGTCGCTGGCCGTGCGCGTGGCGCCGCCGGGCAAGAAGGCCGTGGCGCTGAGCCTGCTGGCCACGGGCACCTCGGTGGCCATGGTGCTGGGCATTCCGCTGGGGCGGGTCGTGGGCGAGTGGCTGGGCTGGCGCATGACTTTCCTGGCCATAGGCGCCGTGGCGGCCGTGGTGATGCTGGTGCTGGCCAAGCTGCTGCCCCTGCTGCCCAGCGAGAACGCAGGCTCGCTGCAAAGCGTGCCCATGCTGCTGCGACGCCCGGCGCTGGTCGGCATCTATGCGCTGCTGGTGCTGGTGATCACCGGCCAGTTCACCGCATACAGCTATATCGAACCTTTTGTGCAGGAAGTAGCGGGACTGGCGCCCGGGGTGACCACGGCCGTGCTGCTGCTGTACGGCGGTATGGGGGTGGTGGGCAGCGTGCTGTTCAGCTGGCTGGGCATGCGGTATCCGCGCGGTTTTCTGCTGGCCTCCATTGCAGTGCTGGCGCTGAGCCTGCTGCTGTTGGTGGCGAGCAGCGCCCAGGACTGGAGCCTTTATCTGCAAAGCTCGATCTGGGGTATCGCGATGATCTGCTTTGCGCTGTCCATGCAGTCCAAGGTGCTCAGGCTGGCCCCCGATGCCACGGATGTGGCCATGTCCATGTTCTCGGGCATCTTCAATATCGGCATCGGTGGCGGCGCCTTGCTGGGCAGCGTGGTCAGCACGCACTGGGGCATGGTCCAGATTGGTGCCGTGGGCGGCACCTTGATCGCGGTTGGTGCCGCGGGCTGCGCCTTCATGATGCTGAGGCTGGCCGACAGCTTCCGGCTGCCGCACTAGCTGAATCGGTTTTGTATACAAAGCTGGCCTGACTCTTGCTTTGGGTTGTAAGTCCTAAATTTTTAGAGAGGAAACAACCCATGAATGCGATCCCATCCGGTTTGTGTGCCGTCGCTCTGGCGGCGTTAGGCGCCTCAGCCATGGCCCAAAGCAGTGTTCAGCTGACCGGTCTGGTCGATGCCTATGCGGGCTCCATGAAGCTCGCAGGCCAGCAGAGAGTGGCCTCGGTCGGCTCCGGCGGCATGACCACTTCGTGGTGGGGCCTGAAGGGCGTGGAAGACCTGGGCGGCGGTTTGAAGGCCGATTTCAACATCACCGCCTTCATGCGCGTCGATACGGGATCGCCAGGCCGCTACGACGCCGATCCTTTTTTCTCGCGTGATGCGAATGTGGGCCTGAGCGGCGGCTTCGGCCGGCTGGGCCTGGGGCGCGGCATGGCGCCCAATTTTCTGCCCACCATCCTGACCAACCCCTTTGGAGACTCGTTCACCGTATCGCCTCTGGTGCTGCACGCGAACATGAGCACGGCGGGCTGGGCCGGCAGCAATCAGACGACCTCCTCGGACACGGGGTGGAGCAACCAGATCGTCTATTCCACTCCCAGCTTCGGCGGCCTCAAGGGCAATGTCCATTACCAGTTCGGAGAGAAGGCCACGGACGGGGACAAGAGCAAGAAGAACGTGGGTCTGAACCTCATGTACTTCAGCGGTCCCTTGAGCCTGACCGCGTTTTATGAGCGCGCGCAGATCAGCAACCCCGTCTCGCTGGCCGTGATGCCGACCAAGTCCGACTGGATGGTGGGCGGCAGCTATGACTTCAGTTTGGCCAAGCTTTATGCGACCTACGGCCAGGCCAGGGTCGGCGACCAGGACCGCAAGAACACCACGTATTCCCTGGGGCTGGATCTGCCGGTGCCCGGGACTACGGGTTCCTTCAAGGCGGCGGCGGCCCGCACCAAGGCCGAGCAGGGCGATGCCAGCGGCACCCGTACCTCGGTCAGCCTGGGTTATGACCATTTCTTGTCCAAGCGTACCGATGTCTATGCGGTGGCCATGTATGACCGCGTGAGCATGGACATCCCCGACAAGTCGGGCACCAGCTTGCTGCTTGGCATTCGGCACCGTTTCTGAGCACGGGCATGCAGCCATGACAAGTCAGGGAATCGACGCCAATACCTGTCGATTCCCTGCAAATGCCATGGATGCCGGCGCACAGGGCTCGACGCAGCAGAGCGTTCGCTGGCGAGACTTATCTGCCGTGAGCCGGATAGGTTTTTTGCAGCGTCTGGTTCAGCTCCAGCACATTGACCCTGGGTTCGCCAAAAATGCCCAGGGACGGCTCCTGCGTGTTTTGCGCAATCAAGGCGCGGAGGCTGTCCTGCGCCACGCCTCGGGCCTTGGCCACGCGGGCCGCTTGAAGCAAGGCATTGGCCGGACTGATGTCGGGGTCCAGACCGGACGCCGAGGTGGTCAGCATATCGGCGGGCAAGGGTTTGCCTGCCAGCTCAGGCTGGACTTTTTCCAGCTCCCGGCGGTCCGCTTGCAGGCGCTCGCTCAAGGCTTTGCTGGTCGGCCCCAGATTGGATCCGTTGGAGCTGGCAGCGTTATATGGCGCCGCAATGGTTTTGCTCGGATCCTGGGGATCGGTGTCGGTGGTGCCGGACGGGCGGCCATGGAACCACTGGGCCCCGCTCCAATCCTGGCCAATTAGGCTGGAGCCCAGGGGCTTGCCGTCGTCGTCGCTTAGCAGGCTGCCGTTGGCCTGGCCGGGGAACAGCATCTGGGACAGTCCGTTGACGGCCAGCGGGTAGGCTAGTCCGCACAAGGCCCAGGTGACAGCTGTGATCCGCAGAGCGCTTCCCAATACATTTTTCAGCATGATGCGGCCCTCCTCACAGGAACAGAGACAGGATCAGGTCTATGAGCTTGATGCCGACGAACGGTGCGACCAGTCCGCCGACTCCATACACCAGCAGATTGCGGTAGAACATCGCTTCGGCGCTTCTGGGCTGGAAGCGCACGCCGCGCAAGGCCAGCGGGATCAGGGCCGGAATGATCAGCGCGTTGAAGATCAGCGCCGACAGAATGGCGCTCTGTGGCGTGGCCAGGCCCATCACGTTGAGGTGCGACAGACCCGGCAGCGCCACGATGAACAGTGCCGGCAGGATGGCGAAATACTTGGCCACGTCGTTGGCGATGCTGAAGGTGGTCAGTGCGCCGCGCGTCATCAGCATCTGCTTGCCGATGCTGACCAGGTCGAGCAGCTTGGTCGGGTCGGAATCCAGATCGATGATGTTGGACGCTTCCTTGGCCGGCATGGTGCCGGTATACATTGCCAGGCCCACGTCGGCCTGGGCCAGGGCCGGTGCGTCGTTGGTGCCGTCGCCGGTCATGGCCACCAGACGGCCCTGAGCCTGTTCGGCGCGAATCAGCTTGAGCTTTTCCTCGGGGTCGGCTTCGGAGACAAAGTCGTCCACACCGGCCTCGGCGGCGATGACGCGCGCGGTCACCGGGTTGTCGCCGGTCACCATCACGGTGCGAATCCCCATGGTGCGCAGCTGTGCGGCACGGTCATGGATGCCGGGCTTGAGCACGTCGGACAGAGCGACGATGCCCAGAATATCGCCGTTGACGGCCACGGCCAGCGGAGTGGCTCCCTTCAGCGCGACCTTTTCGGCCAGGGCCTGCAGATCGGCAGGAGGGCTGACGCCATAGGTCCGGCCCACATAGTTCGCAACCGCGCCCACGGCCCCCTTGCGGATGACGCGGCCGTCCACCAGATCGGTGCCGCTCATGCGCGTTTCGGCCGAGAAATCGGTGCCCACGGCCTTGTCTCGCTCGGGCCCGTCCTTGGCGCCCTGCGCCAGCGCAAAGGCGCTGGTCGAGCGCCCCTCGGGGGTCGAGTCGAACAGGGATGCAAGATACGCGGCCTGCACCAGTGCCGCCCGCGTTCGCCCTGAGACCGGATGGAGCTCGGTGGCCTGCCGGTTGCCCATGGTGATGGTGCCGGTCTTGTCCAGGATCAAGGTGTTGACGTCCCCGGCCGCCTCCACGGCCTTGCCCGATGCGGCCAGCATATTGAAGCGCATGGTGCGGTCTATGCCCGCGATGCCGATGGCTGAGAGCAGGGCGCCGATGGTGGTCGGGATCAAGGCCACGATCAGGGCGATGAGGTCGGCCACGTTGATCTGCGCGTGCAGATAGCGGGCCACCGGGGCGACTGCCGCGACGACGATCACGAAGATCAGGGTGAGCACGGACAGCAGCACGGTCAGTGCGATCTCGTTGGGCGTTTTCTGGCGCTTGGCGCCTTCGACCAGACCTATCATCCGGTCGAGAAAGGTCTCACCCGGCGCCGCCGTCACCTCGATCACCAGGGCGTCCGACAGCACCAGCGTGCCGCCGGTGACAGAGGACGCGATGTCCGAGCCGGTGGCCTTGATCACCGGGGCCGATTCGCCGGTGATCATCGATTCATCGACATAGGCCGTACCCTCGATCACCGTGCCGTCGATCGGAATGTGTTCGCCCTTGAGGACGCGCACCGTGTCACCCTTGCGCAATTTTCCGGCCTGGACGGTCTCGACCTGACCCGTAGGCAGGATGCGGCTGGCCGTCAGCTCGACGGCCGTGTGCCGCAGCGAAGCCGCCTTGGCCTTGCCGCGTCCTTCTGCCAATGCTTCGGCGAAGTTGGCGAACCAGACGGTGATCACCAGGATGACGGTCACCACCCCGTTGTACCGGGCGCTTGCATGCGAGGGCCCGAACAGGTCGGGGTCGATGGTCAGCGCCAGGGTGATCCAGGCGCCTACCCAGACCACGAACATCACGGGGTTGCGTATCTGCAGGACGGGGTCGAACTTCCTCAACGAGTCGATGAAGGCCTGCCCCAGCAGCTCGGCGCCATAGCCGGTGCCGCCAGGATTCCGCGACCGCTGTGCTTGAGCTTTTTTCATATCAAGCTCCCGTGAACAATGCCTAGAACAATTGCCGGCCGAGCATGGCGAAGTACTCGGCGACCGGCCCCAGCACCAGTGCCGGCAGAAAGGTCAGCGCACCGACGATCAGGATGGTGGCCAGCCACCACAGGCCGAACATCGGAGTGTCGGTGCGCAGCGTGCCGACACTGGGTGTCAGCGTTGGCTTGGCCGCCAGTGAACCGGCCACGGCCATCAGAAAGATGATCGGCGGGTAGCGTCCGATCAGGATCACCGCAGCAATGGCGAGGTTGTACCAGGGCGTGTTGGCGTTGAGGCCGGCAAACGCCGAGCCGTTGTTGGCCGCGGCCGACGAGAAGGCGTAGAGCACCTCCGAATAGCCGTGCATGGAAGCGTTGTTGAGCGAGGCAAGGCCCAGCGGAGACACCATGCTCCATGCCGTGGGCGCCAGGATCACCAGCGGGTGTATCAGCAGGGCCAGCGACACCAGAATGATCTCGCGCTTGTCGATTTTCTTGCCCATGAATTCCGGTGTGCGCCCTACCATCAGGCCGGCCACGAACACGCCGATCAGGCCGTACACCAGGAAGTTGAGAAAGCCGACGCCCTTGCCGCCGAAAATGCACTGCAGCATCATCTGCATCAGCGTCGACATTCCGCCCAAGGGCGTGAAGCTGTCGTGCATGGAGTTGACGCTGCCGGTGGTGAAGGCCGTGGTGTAGGCCGCGTACAGAGCGCTTTGTGCGATGCCGAAGCGTACCTCCTTGCCCTCCATATTGCCCCCCGGCTGGCCGGGACTGGCCTGCAGCGCTATGCCAGCCTGCTGAAGCAGGGGCGTGCCGCTCTGCTCCGGCATCACCGTCAGGGCCAGGAAGGCCAGCAGCAACGTGGCCATGACGCCGTAGATCACCCAGCTTTGCCTGCGGTTGCCTATCATGCTGCCGAACATCACGACCAGCGCTGCGGGCAGGCTGGCCATCAGCAGCAGCAGTACCAGGTTGGTCAGCCCGTTCGGGTTCTGGTAGGGGTGTGCGGCGTTGACGTTGAAGAAGCCGCCGCCATTGGTGCCGAAGTTTTCTATGGATTCCTGGGTTGCAACCGGGCCGAGGCTAAGCGTCTGCTGCCCTCCCAGCAGGGTGTGCACCGTGGTGCCGGCATCCAGCGTTTGCGGCACGCCTTGCCAGACCAGAAACAGCGCGGCCAGAAACGCCACGGGCAGCAACACGCGGGTCGTGAAACGCGTCAGATCGCGATAGAAATTGCCCAGATTGCTGCCGCCATCCTTGGCCAGAAATGCTCTGATGAAAGCAATCGCCACCACAAAACCGGTGGCCGCCGAAGTGAACATCGGGAAGGTGATGGCCGCCATCTGGCTGAAGTTGGACAGGGTGGTTTCGCCGCCATAGCTTTGCCAGTTGGTGTTGGTGATAAAGCTGATGGCGGTATTGAAAGCCTGTACGGGCTCCATGCCGGCAAACTTCAAGGGATTGAGCGGCAAGCGGTCCTGAAAAATCAGTATCAGGTAGATCAGCACCGCCATCGCCATATTCGTCACCAGCATGTGAACCGTGTAGCTCTTCCAGTTCATGGGCTGGCTGCATGCCTTGCGGCCTACCAGGTAGTAAATGCATTTGTCGATAGGATCAAACAGCGGATCGAGCAGGGTTTTCTGTTCGCTGACGACCTTGGCCAGATACCGGCCCGCCACGATGCTGAGCAAGAACGTGGCAAGCAGGGTCAGAGCTATTGGCAACCATAGGCGCGACATCTTCCAGCTCCTCATGGTGGGGGAGATGGCCTCCCCGCACAGGACGGTCAGAATTTTTCGGGGTGGATCACCGCATAGAACAGGTAGGCGACCACTCCGACCAGGATGGCGAACAACAGATCGATAGCCATGCACAACCTCCTGCAGCGCGGCCTAGCCGCCCCCGTTCTGCTGATGAATCACGCGGTCGGAAAACCGGATCAGCAAGCCGAACAGCAGGTAGAACACCGCGATCGCGATCAGCATCAAACCGGCCAGCATGACGGGCTCCTTCACGTATCGCCCCGGCGTCCCTTGGAAGGGGCTCCGGTGACGATCCGAGTAAAGCAAACAGCAGGTCAAGATCTCATATAGTTTTTGGGCCGCGGTGTAAAAAGCGCGTATGTGCGCTGCTGCCGGCCAGGCTGCCGATAGGGTGCTGCGAGGCGCAGATGGCGCATGCCGGCCCCGAATCCGGGCAGGGCCTGGATCTCATCGACAATCGTGCGAGCCAGGACATAGGGAGGGAAGCGCGGTGGCAATCATTGGGGTAATGGGTTCGGGTCAGGTCGAATGGCCGGCCCTGTCGGAGCCGCTGGGACGGTGGCTCGCCGAAAACGGCTTTGATCTGCTGACCGGCGCGGGCCGTGGCGTCATGCTCGCGACGGCGCGCGCATTCTCGAGCAGCCAAGGCCGCAGGGGCCGCTCCATCGGGGTCGTGCCCAGCGAGGCTCACCCCGTCCACGGCTTTGTCCCCAGCCCCGGCTACCCCAATCCCTATATAGACCTGCCCATCATGACCCCGTTGCCGCGCAAGCTGGCCGCAGCGCCCGAAGATGCCCTGAACCGCAACTATGTGAACGTGCTCACCAGCGATGTGGTGGTAGCACTTCCCGGAAGCCGGGGGACCCTGGACGAAATCTGCCTGGCGACGCGCTTTGCCAAGCCGCTGATCTGTCTCGGCCCGGTCGAGGCATTTGCCGGCGTGCCGGCGGGGACCCGGATTGCTGCCGAGCTCGCGCAGGTTTACGAGTTCGTGCTGGCGGCCGCAGGAGCGAGCGCCAAGGCCGGAGAGGAAGCTCCGGACTGCCGGGGCCAAGGGTAAGCACCTCGGCGCAAAACCGGGGTCCATGCATGTAATGGTGCTCCCATATCGAAAGGCCGCTATGTCGCTTGTTTCCAGCATTGCCGTCGCTGCGGTGGCCCTGATCCATCTCTACATCCTGGTGCTGGAAATGTTTCTCTGGACCCGGCCGGCCGGTCGCAAAGCCTTTGGCCTGACGCCGGAGTTTGCCGAGCAAACCAGGGTTCTGGGCGCAAACCAGGGCCTCTACAACGGGTTTCTGGCGGCGGGATTGATCTACGGCCTGGTCCAGGGCGCAAGCGGTCTGGCGTTCCAGGCCTTTTTTCTGATCTGCGTGCTGGTGGCCGGAGTCTTTGGTGCCGTCACGGCCAGCAGGAAGATTCTGGTCGTGCAGGCCATTCCGGCGGCGTTTGCGCTGGTTCTGCTCTGGCTGGCGTCATAGCCGGCCCGACGCCGGGCGCCCGAGTGCTACGGCCCGGCAAAAAACCGGAGCTTTACCAGCGCTCTGTTCTTGGACAGGCTCAAGGCCGGAGCTGATCCGCGAGGCATCCTTGGCGAGATAGATCCCGGCGCCGGATGTGAAAACACCGCCTGGCGGCGGTGTCGGGGTGTCGCGGCGGCCTTCCCCTGCGACCAGGTCTCCGGCCTGGGGGATGGCTGCGGCGCGGCTTGCGAAGCCGGGCGGGCTTACTCGTCCATCTTCAGATTCTGCTTCTGCACCACATTCTTGTAGACCGCCAGTTCCTCGGCCATCTGCTTGGCAAAGGCTTCTGGCGTGTCGGCCATGATGATGGAGCCGCTTTCCTCGATGCGCTTCTTCACCGCGGGGTCCTGCACCGCCTTGCGGACCGCGGCGTTGACCTTGGTCACCACATCCTTGGGCAGGTTCTTGGGGCCGATGATGCCGTAGTAGGCCATGCGGTTCACCTGGGGCAGGCCGACTTCCTTGAAGGTCGGCACATCGGGCAGGGCGGCCACGCGCTGGGGCGCTGCCACCACGATGGGCACCAGGCGCTTTTCCTTGGCAAACGGCAGGGTGGAGGGCAGGTTGTCGAAAATCAGCGGCACCTGGCCCGCGACCGTGTCGTTGAGCGCCGGACCCGAACCGCGGTAGGGCACGTGGGTCATCTCGGTCTTGGTCTCCAGCTTGAACATTTCCATCATCAGATGGGTGATCGAGCCCTGGCCCGGCGAAGCGTAGGAGTATTTGCCGGGATTCTTCTTGACGTCGGCCAGAAACTCCTGGTAGTTCTTGCCCGCGAACTTGGGGTTGGCCGCAATGATGTTGGGCGTGGCGGCGATGTTCACGATGGGCGTGAAGTCCGTGGCCACGTTGTAGGGGATCTTGGGGTTGATGGCCGGGTTGGTGGCCGTGGTGGACACGGTGGCAATGCCCAGGTTGTAGCCGTCGGGCTGGGCGCGTGCGGTTTCGGCCGCGCCTATGCTGCCGCCGCCGCCGCCCTTGTTTTCCACGACCACGGGCTGGCCCAGTTCCTTGCTCAGGGGCTCGGCGATGATGCGCGCAATCAGATCGGTGGTGCCGCCGGCCGCGAAGGGCACGAGCAGGCGAATCGGCTTGTTCGGATAGTTGGCCTGTGCCTGGGCTGCGCCGCAGAAAGCCATTGCCGCCAGAACGGTGGCCGTGAACTTGAACATAGATGTCTCCTTGGTAGTGTGGAATGCAGTGCGCTTTTCATGAAAGCTGGCTGCAGTTTTTGGGGCTTGAGCCCTCTTTTTTGGGGGGAAGCGGTTCCGGCCTGGGTAGAGCCTCAGACAACCCCTTGTTGGTGCAACGCGGCAATAGCGTGTTCATCGAGCCCGAATTCGCGCAGCACCTCGTCGGTGTGCTGGCCAAGCGCGGGCGGGGCGCGGCGGTAGCTCACGGGCGTGGCCGACAGCCGCATGGGGCTGGCCACCGTGGCCACGCTGGCTATGCCGTCACCGGCGCTGCGCGGCAATGTTCGGCGAATGCCGCGCGCCATGACTTGCGGATCGTCAAAAGCCTGGGCGATCGTGTTGATCGGGCCGCAGGGCACGGCCTTGTCCTCGAGCAGTGCAATCCAGTCCGCGGTGCTGCGGGTGCGCATCAGCGGTCGCAGCAGATCGAGCAGCGCGGCGCGGTTGCGCACGCGGGCCGTGTTGCTGGCAAAGCGCGCATCCATGGCCCAGCCGTCCCGGTCGACGGCCGCGCAAAAGCGCGCGAACTGGCCGTCATTGCCTATGGCCAGCAGCACATTGCCGTCGGCCGTGGGAAAGTCCTGGTAGGGCGCAAGACTGGGATGGATGTTGCCGGCGCGGCCCGGAGCCTTGTCGGTGGCCAGAAAGCCCGCGGCCTGGTTGGCCAGCACGGCCATGCCCACATCCAGCAGCGCCATGTCTATGTACTGGCCCAGTCCCGTGCCATTGCGCGTGTTGTCGCGGGCATTGAGCGCCGCGAGGATCGCATTGCTGGCGTAGAGGCCGGTGAACACATCGATCACGGCCACGCCGACCTTGAGCGGCCCGCCGCCGGGCTCGCCATCGGCATGGCCGGTGATGCTCATCAGCCCGCACATGGCCTGGACCATCAGGTCGTAGCCCGCGCGCTCGGCGTACGGCCCGTCCTGGCCGAAGCCGGTGATGGAGCAATAAACCAGACGCGGGTTCAGTGCCTTGAGGCTTTCATAGTCCAGACCGTATTGCGCCAGGCCCCCGGTCTTGAAGTTCTCCACCACCACATCGGCCTCTTGCGCCATGCGGCGCAGCAGGGCCTGGCCTTCGGGCAGGGCCATGTCCACGGTGATGCTGCGCTTGTTGCGGTTGCAGGCCGTGAAATAGCTGGCCTCGCGCGTGTCGTTGCCGGCCTCGTCCCGGAGGAACGGAGGGCCCCAGTGGCGCGTGTCGTCGCCGGCGACCGGGCGTTCGACCTTGATCACATCGGCGCCCAGATCGGCCAGCATCTGCGTGGCCCAGGGGCCGGCCAGCACGCGCGACAGGTCCAGCACCTTGATGCCTGCGAGTGCGCCGGTGGGAGTGGAGGCGGATGCGTTCATGTGGGGAATCTAAGAACTATGAAAAAGGAAGCTGCTGGCGCTGTATTTGTATGGGTTCTGAAGCAGAAACTATTCAAAATCAATGCAAATCAAACGGTGCCAGCTCATCAATGCATAGCAAGAGCGACGAGGCAGTGTGGGCAGCAATCCTTGCCATCGCTCCGAGGTGAGGACAGCAAGCAAGGGCCGCCCCGCAGCAAGGTTGCCGTCCCCCTCCCGCGAAGCGAGAGAGGGGGAAGCCGCAAAGCGGCTCAGGGGGTGTCAGTTAAAAGCCGCGATGCCGGTCTGGGCGCGGCCCAGGATCAGCGCATGCACATCGTGCGTGCCTTCATAGGTGTTCACCACCTCCAGGTTCACCAGATGGCGGGCCACGCCGAACTCGTCGCTGATGCCGTTGCCGCCCAGCATGTCGCGCGCCATGCGGGCAATGTCCAGGGACTTGCCGCAGTTGTTGCGCTTGATCAGCGAGGTGATCTCGATCACGTTCTGGTGCTCGTCCTTCATGCGGCCCACGCGCAGCGCGGCCTGCAGGCCCAGGGTGATCTCGGTCTGCATATCGGCCAGCTTCTTCTGGATCAGCTGGTTGGCGGCCAGGGGGCGGCCGAACTGCTTGCGGTCCAGCGTGTACTGGCGGGCCATGTGCCAGCAGAACTCGGCGGCACCCAGCGCGCCCCAGGCAATGCCGAAGCGCGCGCTGTTCAGGCAGGTGAACGGGCCCTTGAGGCCGCGCACCTCGGGGAAGGCGTTTTCCTCGGGAACGAACACGTCTTCCATCACGATCTCGCCGGTGACGGAGGCGCGCAGGCCCACCTTGCCGTGGATGGCGGGCGCGCTCAGGCCCTTCATGCCCTTGTCCAGGATAAAGCCGCGGATCTCGCCCACATTGCCGTCTTCGGTGACTTCCTTGGCCCAGACCACGAACACGTCGGCCACGGGGCTGTTGGTGATCCACATCTTGTTGCCCTTGAGGCGGTAGCCGCCATCGACCTTGTAGGCGCGGCTGGACATGGAGCCGGGGTCGGAGCCATGGTCGGGCTCGGTCAGGCCGAAGCAGCCGATGAACTCGCCCGAGGCCAGCTTGGGCAGATACTTCTGCTTCTGGGCTTCGGTGCCGAATTCGTTGATCGGCACCATCACCAGAGACGACTGCACCGAGGCCATGGAGCGGTAGCCCGAGTCCACGCGCTCGATCTCGCGCGCCACCAGGCCGTAGCTCACATAGTTGAGGCCCGCGCCGCCGTACTGCGTGGGGATGGTGGGGCCGAGCAGGCCCAGCTCGCCCATCTCGCGGAAGATGCTGGTGTCCACGGATTCGTTGCGGAACATGGACTGCACGCGGGGCATGAGCTTGTCCTGGCAATAGTCACGCGCCGCGTCGCGGATCATGCGTTCGTCTTCGGTCAGTTGCTGGTCGAGCTGGAAGCAATCGTCCCATTGGTAGCCACGTGCCATGTTCGTCTCCTGAATGCAAGGTGTTGGGTTGCAGGCGCTTGCCTGAATGCTGGGGCAATCTTAGGTAGGCCAGACCGGCGGGGCAAACGATGATTAATCATCCATGAATGAGAAAATTGCATGTATAAAGCAATGAACAAGGGGTTATCCCTTGTTTTTGCGTTCATTAATGCGCTACGGGCACAGGAGATATGCGAAGAGTCCTCCCCTCCACCCAGGCCCTGGCCTGTTTCGAATCGGCGGCCCGCCATGTGAGCTATACCAAGGCGGCCCAGGAGCTGTCGCTGACCCAGAGCGCGGTGTCGCGCCAGATCATTGCGCTCGAAGAATTCGTGGGCGTGGCCCTGTTCAAGCGCACGCGCCACGGCGTGCTGCTCACCGATGCCGGCCATCACTATGCCAAGCAGGTGGGGCGCTGGCTGCAGGGCCTGGAGCGCGACACCCTGGATCTGATGAGCCACCAGGGCGAGGGTGGCCCCATCAATCTGGCGGCCGTGCCCACCTTTGCCACGCGCTGGCTGCTGCCGCGCCTGCCGCAGCTGGCCAGGGCCCATCCCGAGATCACCGTGCACATCGATGTGCAGACGCGCCCGTTTCTGTTTGCCGACACGGTGTTCGACGCCGCGCTCTGGGCCGGCACGCGCGAGCAGGTCATGCGCTGGCCCGGCGTCCGGGCCCTGTGGCTGATGGACGAGGAGGTGGTGCCGGTCTGCAGCCCGCAGCTGCTGGCCACGGCCCAGCAGCGCGACCTGGGCCGCGCCTGGCTGCCCGTGGGACCCGAGATCATCGCCCAGCTGCCGCTGCTGCAGCAGAGCACGCGGCCCCAGGGCTGGCGCCAGTGGTTCGACGCCATGGCCGTGGATGCGCCGCGCGCGCTCGACGGCATGCGGCTGGAGCTGTTTTCCATGCTGGCCGTGGCGGCCAGCCAGGGCCTGGGCGTGGCGCTGATGCCGCCCATGCTGATCGAGCAGGAGCTGGCGCGCGGCGACCTCATCATCGCCTGCCCCGAGGCCCTGCGCGGCAACCGCTCCTACTATCTGGTCACGCCCGAGCTGGCGGCCGATGCCCAGCCGTCGCCGGCGCTGCGGGTGTTCAGCAGCTGGCTGCAGGGCAAGGCCCGGGATTCGGCCGCGCATCAGCGGGCCGGCTAAATTCAGGCTTTTGCGGCTTGAGCGGCGATCCGGTCTGCGCTGGCAGCTATCAAAATCGTGGACATCCATTCTTTGGCGCCGGCTCTCGTGCACACTGGGGGCATCGACTTCCAAGGAGTATTCCCCGATGAAAAAACTGTGCCTGCTGTTGTCCTTGCTTGCGCCTCTGGCCGCCCTGGCCAATTCCAATTGCGACAAGCCCGTCAACGATTTCGATGGTCTGTACTGCCTGAACAAGGTCTATACCGAGGCCGACAAGGAGCTCAACCAGAAATACGGTGAGCTGGCATCGAAGCTCGACGTTCAGGGCAAGGCCGCGCTCAAGCAGGGGCAGCTGGCCTGGATCCGGGAGCGCAACTCCCAGTGCTCCAGGCGCGACGACTCGGGCTTTCTGGTCAACCTGGACTGCGCCACGAAGAAGACCGTGGCCCGTGTGGACTTTCTGCAAAGCCGCATTCGCGAGTGCAAGAGCTCGGGCTGCCTGAACAGCAAGCTGGCGGAGTGAAGAATGCAGGCCGCGGGCCGGCCCCGATTCAGCAGGCCGGCTGGCGCTCCCGCCCCGGTTGTCGCCCAAAGCCGCAAGAGGTGTTTATGTCGTTCAGTCAAAGCCTGTGGCAGGCCAATCTGCCCCTGTTTCAAAGCACGCTGGAGCTGCCTTTCAATCAGGAGCTGGCCGCGGGCAGCCTGAACCGGGAGCGCTTTTGCCACTACATGATCCAGGATGCGCATTACCTGGTTGCCTATGGCCGGGCGCTGGCGGTGACGGCCGCCAAGTCCGACAACGCCGAGGGCGTGGTGCAGTTCGCCAATGCGGCCAATGAGGCCGTGGTGGTGGAGCGCAGCCTGCACGATGGCTTTATGCGCGACTATGGCATCACGCCCGACCGGTTTGCCGCCACGCCGCTGACTCCGGCCTGTCACCACTACTGCAGCTATCTGCTGGCCACGGCTTGGAGTGCAGCCTATCCCGTGGCCGTTGCGGCGCTGCTGCCCTGCTTCTGGATTTATGCCGAGGTGGGGCGCGCCATCCACGCGCGCTCTGCCGCTGGCAACCCTTACCAGCCCTGGGTGGACACCTATGCGAGCGAGGAATTCCACGCGGTGGTGCGCGGCGTCTGTGCGACCGTGGACCGTTTGGCGGCCGAAGCCACCGAGTCCACTCGCGCCGCCATGCATGCGGCCTACCGCGATGCCGCAAGGCTGGAGTGGATGTTCTGGGACAGCGCCTATCGCCTTGCGGATTGGCAGGGCCCGCTCCGCTGAGGACTGGCTCTGCGTCGGCCGCCGGGCCGTATCAAGCCGGGTGTGCTTAAAAATTCATCGCACCTTGCTTTTTCCTGGTGCGACAGCCACTTAGCTGGCTTATCCAGTGGCTGGGTGGTGCTTGTCCACAAGCTTGTAGCGATTCTGTGGGGAGAACTGCCTTGCCGCCCCAAGCAGCCCTGCGTCGGTTGCTATGAATTGTGAGGTTTCGGTGGCCGCGGCGGCATTTGGGATGATTTGCCTAAAAATTAGGCTTGATTTGAAAATTTCTTTTTAAACAATGGCTTGACTGGCTTATCCAGATGCCCGCTAGGCCTTGTCCACAAGCTTGTAGAGCTTCTGTGGGGAAATCATCGGGCCTTGCCGGCCGCCACCAGATGGTCGATCAAGGTCCTGACCTTGAGCGGTACATGGCGCGAAGGCATGTGCAGCGCATAGGCTATGCGCTGGCCGTAGCTGCCCGTCAGACGCCAGTCCGGCAGGAGCTGCACCAGTGCGCCGCCGGCCAGCGCCGCTGCCGCCGCAAAATCCGCGACCAGGCCTATGCCCTGGTGCTGCAGGGTCAGGCTCAGGATTCCATTGCTGCTGTCCAGCGTGACCGGCGCCGGCAGCTCGACCTCAATCGGCTCGGTCGCTGCGGCCCCGCGGTCGGCAGGGGAGGCTTCGGCACTCTGCCACAGCATGCGGTTCTGAAAGCCGCCATAGCCCAGGGCCACGCATTGCACCTGGCCCGCGCGGGCCAGAGCCAGCAACTGGGCTGGGTGTTGCAGCGGCGCGCCCAGATGCATTTCGAGATCGTGCAGATACTGAGGCGTGGCCACGGCGATATAGCCCACGGGCCGCAGTGCCCTGGCCACCATATTCGGCGGCAGCTGCGCGGGCGTGGCTATGCGTATCGCCAGGTCCAGACCCTGCTCGCTCAGGTCCTGTGCGTGGTCGCTGAGGCTGATGCTCAGCTGTACCTCGGGCCAGCGCCGGCGAAAGCTCGGCAGCTGGGCCGCAAGCCAGCTGTCGCCAAACACCGCGGGCGCCGTGATGCGCACCGTGCCGCGCGGGGTGTCGGCATAGTGGCCCGCTGCGGCGTGGACGTCGCGCGCGGTATGGGCGAGCTGGGCGCAGCCCGCATAGACCTCGGCTCCGAGCTCGGTCAGGGACAGGGAGCGCGTGGTGCGGTTCAGCAGCCGCACGCCCCAATAGGCCTCCAGCCGGCCCACGCTGCGGCTGATGGCCGAGGTGGTCAGATCCAGTTGGCGCGCCGCCGCCGCAAAGCTGTGCAGCTCCACGACCTTGGCGAAGACCAGCATTTCGGCAACCAGCAGAGATTCGGTGTTCATGAGGTCGTCTTGATTGTTGAATGTAGTGCAATAGTAAATGGCTTGAAGATGGATTGATGCGCGGAGTGGCTTGGCGGAGCATGACAGCATGCAAAAAAATCTTTCAATGCCAGCGGCTCACGCCGCTGCCGAGGCGGGCTCCGGCGCCGCTCTGAACAGCGGGGCCGGTTCGCCGGCGCCGGCCATGCAGCTTCGCAACGCGGGCGGCAGCTGGCGCATGGTTCTGGCCATGGGCTTGTCGGGAACCATAGGCCTGCTGGTGGTGGAAAGCGGCCTGCCGGTGCTGCTGGTGGTCTGGCTGCGCTGCCTGCTGGGCGGTCTGGGTCTGGCCGCCTGGGTGATGTATTCGCGTCAGTGGCAAAAGCCCGATCGATCCGAAACCATATGGCTTGCCGTGGGCGGGCTGGCGCTGGTGCTCAACTGGCTCTGCCTGTTCTCGGCCTACCGCTACAGCTCGATTGCCGTGGCCACCGTGGTCTATCACGTTCAGCCTTTCATCCTGCTGCTGCTTGCGGCCGTGCTGCAGGCAGAAGCCCTGCCCCTGCGCAAGCTGCCCTGGCTGCTGCTGGCCCTGCTGGGCGTGGCTCTGAGCAGCGGACTGACCGAGGCGCGCGGGGCCTCGTCCTGGACGGGCATTTTGCTGGCCTTGGGCGCTGCCACTCTCTACGCCGTGGCCACGCTGGCGGCGCAGCGCCTGCAGCGTCTGGCCCCCGCGCAGATTGCCATGCTGCAGATGCTGATCGGCGTGCTGGCGCTGGCTGTCCCCGCTTGGCCGTTGGCGGCATCCGCGCAGTTCTCTGCGCATGCCTGGCTGGCGGTGGGCGTGCTCGGACTGGTGCATACGGCCTGGATGTACACGCTGATGTATTCGGCATTCCAGCGGCTCAGCGCCCAGGCCGTGGCGGGCCTGTCGTTCATCTACCCGGTGGTGGCTTTGCTGGTGGACTGGCTGTGGTTCGAGCGCCGGCCCCAGCCCCTGTCGGCCCTGGGCATGGTGCTGATCCTGGGAGCGGTCTGGGCCTATAGGCGCCAAGGCGCCGCGGCCGTTAGATCCAGGGCACGATAGCCAGCACCAGCGGCATCAGCACGGCAGTCGCCACACCGTTCAGGCCCATGGCCAGAGCCGCGAAAGCGCCCATGGTGGGGTTGATCTGCAGAGCGCGCGCCGTGCCGATGGCATGGGCGGTCAGGCCTATGGCAAAACCCTGGACGGCCGGATCTCTGAGCCGCAGCAGCCGGATCAGCAGCGGTGCCAGCATGGTGCCGCTGATGCCGGTGATGGCCACGGCCACGGCCGCCAGCGAGGGTTGGCCGCCAAAGCGCTCGGCCATGGGCAGGGCGATGGGAATGGTGGCGGACTTTGGGGCGACGGCGATCAGCGTGGCCGCCGAGCCGCCGAAGAGCCAGGCAATGCCCAGGGCGGAAAACAGGGCGACCAGGCAGCCCACCAGCAAGGCGGCGGTGATGGGCAGCCACAGCTGACGGATGCGCTCGCGCTGCGCATACAGCGGTATGGCCAGCGCCACCGTGGCCGGGCCTATCATCAGGCCCAGCAGCGAGACGCCGCTGCGATAGGTTGTATAGGGTGTGCCGGTGACCAGCAGCAGGCCGACAATCACCACCACACCGGTGAACACCGGAATCAGCATGGGCCGGTTGCCGCTTTTCTTGTAGACCGCCATGGCGCCCAGATAGACGGCCATGGTCAGCACCAGCCATGGCAGCGGCGACGCCGTAGACAGGCTGATCCAGGCGCTGGAGAGGCGTTCCGTCAGCTGCGTGCTCATGCGGCCTCCTGTCCGGTCTCGGAGGCGTGCTCATTCTCCTTGGCGCGCTGACGCTGCAAGAAGAAGCGGAAGGTCAGGGCCGTGGCGATAAAGGTGATCACGGCCCCGGCCACGCAGGCCAGCACAAAAGGCAGCCATTCGCGGCGCAGGTGGTCGAACTCCAGCATCACGCCCGCGATGATGGGGATGAACAGCAGCATCATGTTCTGCAGCAGCACGCTGGCCGTGTCTTCCAGCTGCCGGGGCAGGCGCCGGTAAAACAGCAATCCCAGCAGCAGAAGCAGGGTGCCGATCAGTGCGCCGGGCAGGGGCAGGCCCGTGGCGCGAACCAGAAACTCGCCCAGCAGCTGGAAGGCAAAAAGAGTGGCAAGCGCATGCAGCATGAGGGCGGTTAGCTCCAATAAAGAGTGCGGCAGGCCATGGCGTGCACCTGGCCTGCTCGGTTTGAGAGGGGCGGATGAATTTAAGTAAATCCCGTCGCCGGCTATTGCGCGGCGCAGATGACAGGTCTATCTTAGGTTGCAGGCGCTCCGGGGCCGGGGCCGCCGCAGTCATTGCACGAGCTTAGGAGAAATCACCATGCAAACCACAGTCTACCGTGCACCTGTATATGAACCTACAGTCGATGAATTGGAGACGCTCAAGAAGCTGGAGATGGGGGAGGACGTTTCCTTGTGGTCCGCTGCCAAGGAATATCTGTCCAAGCGCCTGGTGGAGCGCGGCCTGGTTCAGCAGGATGAGGAAAGGCATTGGCACATCACCGAATCCGGGCGGCAGCTGATTCGCCGCACGTACTGATGAGTCGGGGTTAACCCTTGATCGTCATCTGCATGAATTGAAGGCAACCTACCTTTGCATCAGCCCGTGCAAGGGCTTGGCAACCTTATTCACAAATACATCACCGGTTATTCACAGACTTGAGCACATGATCTGTGGAAAAAAGCGCTGTCGACTTCAGCGCTTTTTTTTTGTGCATCCGCACAAAAAAATGCTTCGCTTCGGTCGCGACCAATCACGTGCAGGGAGCGCTCCGGAGCGGTAGCTTTCAGAGGGGAGAAGCGCTATTTCTTTGGCGCGGCGGGCTCTGATTTCGGTCCATATGCAGGAATGATGAACACTATTTTTTCAATAGCTTCATTCAATGAGTATGGATTTTGTGCGCCAGATTGAAGCAATCACCCCGAGTTATGCACAGTTTGTGTGCTGTTTCTCGGAAATGAACGGGCGCGCGGAATCCTGCCGCTGCGCGGCGGCCAGGAAATATGTGCGATGGAGGCGGTGTACCCGGTCCGCGCTTCCCTGTAGAAGGGAAATAGAAAAGCCGAGAAAGTGAAAAACACCTTCTCGGCTTGGGCATGTGGTGCCCGGGGCCGGAATCGAACCGGCACGCCTTGCGGCGGGGGATTTTGAGTCCCCTGCGTCTACCAATTTCACCACCCGGGCTGGCTTAGAGCAGACGCGAATTATGGCACAGTATTGGTCATGAAATCTTATCTGACCATCGAACATGCTATCGGTCACACGCCGCTGGTGGCATTGCAACGCATTGGCGCGGATGCCAATCGTGAGCGCGGCAACGTGGTGCTGGGCAAGCTCGAGGGCAACAACCCGGCCGGCTCCGTCAAGGACCGGCCTGCGCTGTCCATGATCCAGCGCGCCGAGGAGCGCGGCGAGATCAAACCGGGTGACGCACTGATCGAGGCCACGTCGGGCAATACCGGCATTGCCTTGGCCATGGCTGCTGCCATCAAGGGCTACCGCATGATTCTGATCATGCCCGAGGACCTGTCCATAGAGCGCGCCCAGACCATGAAGGCCTATGGCGCCGAGTTGATCCTCACGCCCAAGAGCGGCGGCATGGAATATGCGCGCGACCTGGCCGACCAGATGGTGGCCCAGGGCAAGGGCGTGGTGCTGGACCAGTTCGCCAACCCCGACAATCCGCGCGCCCACTACGAGACCACGGGCCCCGAGCTGTGGGAGCAGACCGGCGGCGAGATCACGCACTTTGTGAGTGCCATGGGCACCACGGGCACGATCACCGGCGTGGCGAAGTTCCTCAAGGAAAAAAATCCCAACATCAAGATCATCGGTGCCCAGCCCGCCGAAGGCTCGCGCATTCCCGGCATCCGCAAGTGGCCCGAGGAATACATGCCCAAGATCTACGACGCGAGTCTGGTCGACGAGCAGGTTTCGGTGACTCAGGATGATGCCGAGGACATGGCCCGCCGCATGGCGCGCGAGGAAGGCATTTTTGCCGGGATTTCGGCGGCCGGCGCGCTGTGGGTGGCTCAAGAGATTGCCAAGCGTGAGCGGAATGCGACCATCGTGTTCGTGGTCTGCGATCGCGGCGACCGCTATCTGTCCACGGGAGTGTTCCCCGCCTGAAACAGGACCGCAGGCCGGTGCCCCACGGGCAAGCCGGTCTCGACCAAGAGCTTCATGGAGAGCTGCAATGGCCTTCGAAATCCGCTACTGCACCAATTGTTCAACCGAGCTGCAGTGGATCACCGTCACCGAAGATAGCGGCGAGGTGGCGCGGCTGCGCTGCCCGGCCTGCGGCTGGACCCACTGGGGCAATCCCACGCCCGTGCTGGCAGCCGTGGTCGAAGGCGACGACGGCCGCGTGCTGCTGGCGCGCAATGCGCTGTGGCAGGAGGGGGTGTTCGGCCTGATCACCGGCTTTATGGAAGCCGGCGAGTCGCCCGAGTCCGGCATCTGCCGCGAGGTGCTCGAGGAGACCGGGCTCAGGGTCAAGGCCCTGCGCCTGCTGTCCTGCTCGGAGTTCCTGCGCATGAATCAGGTGCTGATTGCCTACCATGTGCGCGTGGAAGGCCGGCCCGAGGACGTGCGGCTCTCGCCCGAGTTGGTGGAATACCGCTGGCAGACGGCGCCGGAGTCGCTGTGCTGGCCCGCGGGAACCGGCTATGCGCTGGCCGAGTGGATCAAGCAAAAAGGCTTCGAGCCGCGTTTCGGGGCCTTTCGCCCCGGGCAAAGCCCCGAGCCCGATCCGGCGCGCTGGCCCGTCAGATACTGGGCCGATGACGGCCGCTTTGCCGTGGCGCCTCTGCTGGACTGAGTGCGGTTGCGGCAAAGACCGCATCGCCATCGTCGGGGCGCGGCTTTCCTAAAATCCTGTGCGATGCGGCAAGGCGCTCTGGCAGGCCAGGGACCGCGGCCGAGACAGGAGTTTTCAAGATGCATATAGACCAAGAAATCGATACCCGCGGCCTGAATTGCCCGCTGCCCATTCTCAAGGCCAAGAAGGCGCTGGCCGCCATGCAAAGCGGCCAGCTGCTCAAGGTGGTGGCCACCGATACCGGCTCCATCCGGGACTTTCAGGCCTTTGCCAAGCAGACCGGCAACGAGCTGGTGGAGCAGCAGACCGTGGGCGCCGAGTTCATTCATATCCTGCGCCGACGCTGACCTGCTATTGATCAATGAGCTGTTGACGTACAAAGGGCCTGCATCAGCAGGCCCTTTGTATTGAAAAATTGCACTGGGTGCACGTCAGATGCTCAGATTTTTGAGGTAATCGCGGAAACTGCCGCCGACCTCGGGGTGCTGCAATGCCAGTTCCACCGTGGCCTGCAGAAAGCCTTCCTTGCTGCCGCAGTCGTAGCGCTTGCCCTGGTATTGGAAGGCATAGACGGCCTCGTGCGTCATCAGGCGCTCGATGGCGTCGGTCAGCTGGATCTCGCCGCCCACGCCCTTGGGCTGGTTGCGGATTTCGTCGAAGATCGCGGGCGTGAGCACATAGCGGCCGGCCACGCCCATGCGCGAAGGCGCCTTCTCGGGGGCGGGCTTTTCCACGATCTCGTCGATGCGCATCAGCGCGCCTCCCGCAGGCTCGCCCTTGACGATGCCATAGCGCCTGGTCTGCTCCAGAGGCACTTCCTGTACGGCCAGCAGGGAGCGGCCTTGTTTCTGGAAGGCGGCCGTCATCTGTGCCATCACGCCGGGGCCATCGTTCTCGCCCACCATCAGGTCGTCGGCCAGGATCACGGCAAAAGGCTCGTTGCCCACCAGGGGTTCGGCGCAGAGCACCGCATGGCCCAGGCCCAGCGAGCGTGGCTGGCGCACGAAGAGGCAGTTCATGTCGGCGGGGCTGATGCTGCGCACCAGCTCCAGCATGGCCTGTTTGCCGGCCTGCTTCAGCTCGTTTTCCAGCTCGTAGGCGGTATCGAAATGGTCTTCGATGGCCCGCTTGCTGCGGCCGGTGACGAAGACCATGTCGCGGATGCCGGCTTCGTAGGCTTCTTCGACCGCATACTGGATCAACGGCTTGTCCACCACGGGCAGCATTTCCTTGGGCGATGCCTTGGTGGCGGGCAGAAAGCGGGTGCCCAGGCCGGCGACGGGAAACACGGCCTTGCGGACGCGGGTTTGGTTGCTCATAGAAACTCTCTTTCTATTCCATTTCCTGAGGCTTGCATCTGGTGCAGTCCAAGCCGGGGGCTCCGAGCCAGGGCCGCCCCGCCGCGAGGGTGCTGTCCCCCTTCAGGGGGAAGCCGCAAAGCGGCTCAGGGGGATTTCATTTCAGCCCAGGCGAGCCAGCTGCTCGTTGATGCGGGCCAAAGTGGCGCCAAAGTCGGCGAGACGCTTGCGCTCCTGCTCCAGCACGGCGGCGGGGGCCTTGGCGCAGAAAGCCTCGTTGCCCAGCTTGCCGTTGGCCTTGGCGATTTCGCCTTCCAGGCGTTTGGCCTCCTTGGACAGGCGGGCCTTCTCGGCTGCCACGTCGATCTCCACGAACAAAGCCATGCGGATGTCGCCGATGACATTGACCGGCGCGGTCTGTGCGGTGGCTGCCCAGGCGGCCTCGTCGTCGAAGACCTTGACTTCGCTGAGCTTGGCCAGGTTCTTGAGCACGTCGGCATTGGCACGCAGAAAGGCCGAATCCTCGGCATTGCCGGCCACGGCCAGCAGCGGCAGGCGCTGGGCGGGCGAGACGCCCATCTCGCCGCGCAGCGCACGGCAGGCATCCACCATCTGCTTGATGCGGCCCACGTAGGCGATAGCGGTTTCGTCGATCTTGGCGGGCTGGGCTTCGGGGTAGCGGGCCACGGCGATGGAGTCGCCCTTGAGGCCGGCCACGGGAGCCACCTGCTGCCACAGCTCTTCGGTCACGAACGGGATGATGGGGTGGGCGAGGCGCAGAATGGCTTCCAGCGTGCGGATCAGCGTGCGGCGCGTGGCGCGCTGCTGGGCCTCGTTGCCGGTCTGGATCTGCACCTTGGCGATTTCCAGGTACCAGTCGCAGAACTCGTTCCAGACGAAGTCATAGATGGCGTTGGCCACATTGTCCAGGCGGAACTCGGCAAAGCCCTTGGCCACTTCGGCCTCGACCTTCTGCAGCTGCGAGGCGATCCAGCGGTCGGGCTGGCTGAAGTGCATATAGCCGGCGAACTCGCCACCGGGCTGGCACTGTTCCTTGGTATGTTCCTTGAGGCCGCAATCGAAGCCTTCGCAGTTCATCAGCACGAAGCGCGAGGCATTCCACAGCTTGTTGCAGAAGTTGCGGTAGCCCTCGCAGCGCTTGCTGTCGAAGTTGATGCTGCGGCCCAGCGAGGCCAGTGCCGCAAAGGTGAAGCGCAGTGCATCGGCGCCGTAGGCGGGAATGCCTTCGGGGAATTCCTTTTGCGTGTTCTTGCGCACCTGGGGTGCGGTTTCGGGCTTGCGCAGACCCACGGTGCGCTTGTCGAGCAGGGGCTCGAGCGCGATGCCGTCGATCAGGTCCACGGGGTCCAGCACATTGCCTTCGGACTTGGACATCTTCTTGCCCTGGGCGTCGCGCACCAGGCCGTGGATGTAGACATGCTTGAACGGCACGCGGCCCGTGAAGTGCGTGGTCATCATGATCATCCGGGCGACCCAGAAGAAGATGATGTCGTAGCCCGTCACCAGCACCGAGGAGGGCAGGTAGAGGTTGAAGTCGTCGTCGGCCGCATCGGTCTGCTCGGGCCAGCCCATGGTCGAGAACGGCACCATGGCCGACGAGTACCAGGTGTCCAGCACGTCGGCGTCGCGGGTCAGCTTCTTGCCGGGGGAAACCTTGTCAGCTTGTGCCTGGGCTTCGGCTTCGTTCTTGGCAACATAGATATTGCCTTCTTCGTCATACCAGGCCGGAATCTGGTGACCCCACCAGAGCTGGCGCGAGATGCACCAGTCCTGGATGTTGTTCATCCACTGGTTGTAGGTGTTGACCCAGTTTTCGGGCACGAACTGCACTTCGCCGGACGCCACGGCGTCTATGGCTTTCTGGGCGATGGACTTGCCGCTCGGGTCCTGGTCGCTGACCTTGCTCATGGCGATGAACCATTGATCGGTGAGCATGGGTTCGATCACCTGGCCGGTACGGTCGCAGATCGGCACCATCAGCTTGTGCTTTTTGATCTCGACCATCAGGCCCAGCTCTTCCAGGTCGGCCACGATGGCCTTGCGGGCCACGAAGCGATCCATGCCGCGGTATTTCTCGGGCGCCTCGTCGTTGATCTTGGCCTGCAGGGTCAGCACGCAGATCATGGGCAGCTTGTGGCGCTGGCCCACCTGATAGTCGTTGTTGTCGTGCGCGGGCGTGACCTTGACCACGCCGGTGCCGAACTCGCGGTCCACATATTCGTCGGCAATGATGGGGATCTGGCGGCCCACCAGGGGCAGGGTCACGGTCTGGCCGATCAGGTGCTTGTAACGCTCGTCTTCGGGGTGAACCATCACGGCCACGTCGCCGAGCATGGTTTCGGGGCGGGTGGTGGCCACCACCAGCTGGCCCTCGCCACTGGTCAGCGGGTAGGCGATATGCCAAAGGCTACCGTCCTTTTCCTGGTTTTCCACTTCCAGATCGGACACGGCCGATTGCAGCACCGGATCCCAGTTCACCAGGCGCTTGCCGCGGTAGATCAGGCCCTGCTGGTACAGCTTCACGAAGGTGTCGGTCACGACCTTGGACAGCTTGTCGTCCATGGTGAAGTACTCGCGGCTCCAGTCCACGGTATCGCCCATGCGGCGCATCTGCGTGGTGATGGTGTTGCCGGACTGCTCCTTCCATTCCCAGACCTTGGAGACGAAGTTCTCGCGGCCCAGGTCGTAGCGGCTCTGGCCGGCAGCCTGCAGCTGGCGCTCCACCACGATCTGGGTGGCGATGCCGGCATGGTCGGTGCCGGGAATCCAGGCCGTGTTGTAGCCCTTCATGCGGTGGTAGCGCGTCAGCGAGTCCATGATGGTCTGGTTGAACGCATGGCCCATGTGCAGCGTGCCGGTCACATTGGGCGGGGGCAGCTGGATGGCGAACGAGGGCTGGGCCGCATCGGGCTTGCCCGTGCCGCGCACGCCGGCGTGACCGTAGCCGCGCTTTTCCCACTCGGGGCCCCAGTGGGCTTCGATGGCTGCGGGTTCGAAGGATTTGGACAGGCTCTCCAGGCCGGGTTGTGCAGGGGTGTCGCTCATGGTGTTGTTGTCAAGGAAAACGGCATCCCGCGGGATGCCGTCAAAGGTTCGAGACGGATGGTCTGATTCTAGCGATCTGCTACATGTGAGCGGCGCGGGTGGGTACTGGCTGCGGCAGGGGCGGCAGCCGCCGCCGATCGGCCGGGTACACTGAGTCCACAGCCTTGGCCTGCCGCCTCATTGCCTGGATATATGAGGATGGCCGGGCCTGTCGTGGCGCAGAGGCGGCCGGCCCGGGTATTTCCGCGGTCCGGCCGCGCAATGAAAAGGATTACCCCCATGAGCACACTTCCCCCCTGTCCCCAATGCCATTCCGAGTTCACTTACGAGGATGGCGGCCTGTTTGTCTGCCCCGAATGCGCCCATGAATGGTCCGCCGAGGCCGCCGCATCGGGCGAACCCGAGCTCAGGGTCTACCGCGACAGCGTAGGCAATGTGCTGCAGGACGGAGATACCGTCACCGTCATCAAGGATCTGAAGCTCAAGGGCTCGGCGGGCGTGGTCAAGGTGGGAACCAAGGTGAAGAACATTCGCCTGGTCGACCGCGATCACGATATCGATTGCAAGATCGACGGCTTTGGCGCCATGAGCCTGAAGACCGAGTTTGTGAAAAAGGTCTGAGCGGGCGGCTGCCCGGCCATGAGCAAAAAAGGCATCCCCAAGGGATGCCTTTTTTATTGCCGGGCCGCTCCCGGGATGAAAAGCCTCTTACGGAGGGGCGGCGGCCAAGGAGGCGCGGGGCGCGTTTTTTAAACCGTGCCGGGAGGCACGAACTCGGGACGGTCGTTGGTCTGGGGCTTGAGCGGCGCGCTGGACTTGCCTTCGGCACGTTCCTGGCGCCACTGCTGCTTGCGTGCCGTCCACTCCTGAAGGCGGGCGTGGGCGGTCTTGCTTTCCTGGAGCATCTGCATTTCGTCAGCCAGCTGGGCCGTGAGCTCCAGGCGGATGCCGTTGGGGTCGAAGAAGTAGATGCTCTTGAAGATATGGTGGTCGGTCACGCCCAGCACTTCCACGCCGCAGGCCTGCAGGCGGGCCTTGGTGTTCTCCAGCTCCTGCACGGTGTCCACGCGGAACGAGATGTGGTTGATCCACAGCGGCGTGTTGGGCGAGGGGGCAGCGGCCTTGTCGTCGCCGATGTCGAAGAAGGCGATGAACGAGCCGTCCTTGAGGCGGAAGAAGAAATGGGTGTAGGGGCAGTACTCGCCCGTGGAGGGAACGTAGTCGCTCTGGATGATGTGGAACAGCGGCAGACCCAGAATGTCTTCGTAGAAGTGGCGCGTTTCCTCGGCATCCTTGGCCTTGTAGGCGTAGTGGTGCAGCTGGCGCCAGGCGGCCGGGGCGGGCAGCTGGGACAGGTCGGGATAGGCCGGTGTGGTTGCGACAGAGGCGTTCATCGTTGTCTCCTTGGTGAGGGTGTGAGGAAGATTCTACTATCCGTAATTGATTAACCTAAATGAAATTCATGTGACCGCCCGACATGTGTGGTATTTCGGGACGCAGACGCAAAAAAGCCCGGGTCGAATTCACGGCCCGGGCCAAGACAAGGCCGTTCAAGACCTCGCATGAAGAAAAGTAATGCGGAAAAGCGCGCTTATTGCTTCACGGCTTCGATCTGCATGACCAGGCGCACTTGCTTGGAGAAGCCATAGGGGATGCCGTAGTCCACGCCCCACTGGGTGCGGTCGATGGTGGCTTCAAAGTCGCCGCCGCAGACCTCGCGCTTTTGCAGCATGGGGCTTTCGTAGCAGGTGAACTTGTTGGCCTTGAGGGTCACGGGGGCGGTCTTGCCCTTGAGCGTCAGATGGCCGGTCACTTCCTTGAGCTTGTCGCCGTCGAACACGAATTTGTCGGAAACAAACTTGGCGTTGGGGAATTTCTCGGCGTCAAAGATGTCGGCGCTCTGCAGGTGCTTGTTGAAGGCCGGGGTGCCGGAGTTCACCGAAGTCATGTCCAGCTCGACATCGACCTTGCCGGTCTTGCCGGCCTTGTCAAACTCCACGTTGCCGCTCTTCTTGTCAAAGCGGGCGCGATTGGTGGAGGCGCCGAAGTGGTCGATCTCGAAGGTCGCGAACGTGTGGGTCGGGTCGATGGCGTAGGTGGACGGCGCAGCGTGCACGGCGGAGGCGAACAAGGAGGCAGCGGCCAGGGCGAGCAGGGTGAAACGCATGGGAAGAATCTCCTTCAGAGTGTTGGGAAGTAAAAAAGTGAGCGGCTGGCGATTGCTGGTCAAGCGTCAGAGGTGAAAAAGGCTTAGAGCTTGCCGACGCCGGTCAAGGCCAGCTTGAACTGCACGTTGACCTCATCGGCCACCATGGAGGTGTCCTTCCAGTCGCCATCGCCGATCTTGAAGGTCAGGCGTTTGAGCGGCAGCGTGCCGGTGGCCGTGGTCGTGGCGCCGGCCTGGGTCAGCTGCACGGGCAGGCTGACCTTTTGCGCATTGCCCTTGATGGTCAGAGTGCCGTCCACCTGGTACTTGCCGCTGCCCAGGGCCTTGACGGCGCTGGAGTCGAAGCTGGCCTGGGGAAACTTGGCGACGTTGAACCAGTCTGCCTTGGGCAGCTCGGCATCGGTTTCCTTGGCGCCCATGGTGGCGCTGCCGGTATCCACCGTGAAGTGGATCTTGCTGGTCTCGGGCTTGGCCGTGTCGAAGCTGATCTTGGCGTCGAACTTCTTGAACTGGCCCTTGATGGGCACGCCCATCTGCTTGGCTTCGAAGTGGACGGCGCTTTGTGTGGGCACCAGAGCCTGGTCGGCCAGCGCCAGGTTGGAGATGGCGGCCGCGCCCAGGGCTGCGACGACGACAGAGGTCTTGAACAGGGTTCGCATGGAAGTCAACTCCTTGGAGTGCAACAAAATTCGGTATCGGGGCGGCTCAGCGGCCGCCGGGCAGCATGCGCGACAGCAGACCGTCGCGGTCTATGAGCTGGTGCTTGACGACGGCGGCCACATGCAGCAGCACCAGGGCGGCCAGCGCATAGGCCAGATAGGCATGCCAGGGCTTGAGGGCCTCGGCCAGCTCGGGGCTCTTGCCGACCAGGTCGGGCAGGGGCAGCAGGCCGAACAGCACGATGGGGAAGCCGGCGGCCGAGCTGTACATCCAACCCATCAGCGGAATGGCGAAGAACAGCAGATACATCAGGTGGTGCACGCCATGGTGGGCCGCGCGCTGCCAGGCCGGCATGGTCCGGACCATGGCCTCGGGCAGGGCCGGCGGGCGATGCGTGATGCGCCACAGCAGGCGCAGCGCCGACAGGATCAGAATCGTCATGCCCGCCCATTTATGCCAGTTGAAGTACTTGAGGCGGGCCGGCGAAAACGGCAGGTCCGTCATATACAGACCGAAAAAGAAAATGCCGATCAGCGCAGCGGCAAGCAGCCAGTGCAGCGCAATGGCCGTTCCGGTATAGCGGTGTGGTGACGCAGAGTTGTTCATGAAGGCTGCTAAGGATTTGTGAGCAGCGGGGCCTGAGCGTCCGCTGCGATTGACATGCAGTGTATGAAACCGGAAATGCGGAAAGGTTCAGCCGGATTGAGGTCTCGATTCAAAAAAGCTGAATGCTCGGGCGAAAAAACCTCGGCTTCCATGGAGGGGCGGAGCATTTCAGCCTCGAGCGAGGGGCGGATCTGTGCCGGGTCGATCGATTTGCCTGCAAGCATCAATGCCGTAGGTCTGTGTTGATTGACGTCAATTTTCCGAGTAATTAACTTGTGATTTGGCGTAACAAAAAGTGATGAGAGACGCTGTTTCTATACTCCGCGCCTCTTAGTCTTGTAAAAGACCAAAGCGTGGCGGACGGCCGAGGCTGGCTATCTGTGGGCAAATGCCGACAGCAACAGCAGCCGTTATCACCTGCTTTTTGACTCCTGAGTGCGTACAACCTCAGGAATACATAGTCATCTAGCGATGTGTCCACGCCAGCCCCTGCTGTTGCATGTGCGCATTGCAGCAAGGAGTTGGAACAGTGTCCAAACTGGACTTGAATCGGCGTAGTTTTCTCAAGGCTGCCGCCGCCATGGGCGTGATTGCAAGTGTGCGCCCGGTCAAAGACGCACTTGCGGAATTGCTGACGCCCGCCAGCGGCCAGGAGAGCCACTGGATCAGCGGCAACAGGCTCAACTACCGTCGCGACGGCCTGGCCAAGGTCACGGGGCAGAAGGTCTTTGCCATAGACCTGCGCGCCAAGGACATGCAGGGCTGGCCCGAGCAGCAGTCGCATGCGCTGACCATTCACATTCCCCGCGCGGACCGCATCTACGAAGGTCTGGACCTGTCCGTGCTGGGCAGCGACTACCAGCCCGACGTGCTGATCGATGCGGAGTCGATTGCCGCCGACGGACTGCGCATGCCCGACCCCGGCTTCTACGGCGAGTTCTTCGTCAAGAAGGGCCAGCTTTCCCCCATGCTGGGCCATCCCGTGGCCGTGGCCATCTGGCATGACTACGAAAAATTCCGCGTGGCCAACCAGCGCCTGCGCTTCAACGACGCCATCTTCCGCTTTGGCGCCGAGGCCGCGCAGCCGGCGCGCACGCCCTATGTGGCCGCGCGCTATGTGCGCGTGCAGGGCGAGGATGCCTACGGCGAGGACAAGTTCTCGCCGATGAAGAACACGGTGATCTGGCCGCAGCTCGACGAGAAGGGCGTGCACTGGCCTGACCAGAGCCACCCGGCTTTTGGCGCGCTGATGGGCGAGTCGGCCCGCATCCAGGCCGAGATGAAGCAGCCCAAGGAAGGTTTGCGTGCTTTTGCGCGCAAGTACTACAGCCAGTCCATCGAGCATGTGGCCATGGAAATGGAAAACGGCCTGGCCTGGTATGACCGGGACAGCGGCGCGCTGCGCATGGTGGCCGCGAGCCAGGCCCCCTATGGCACGGCCGAGCATGTGATGCACATGGTCAAGGACAGCAAGCTGCCGCTGGGCAAGCTCGACTACATCAGCGCCTATACCGTGGGCTATGGCCAGAAGGAGCACCATCCCTTCCCGTTCTATGTGGCGCTGGCGTCGCTCTATGCCCAGGGCCGCCCCGTGCGGCTGGCGCTGGACCGCTGGAAGCATTTCCAGTTCGCGCTCAAGCGCCATCCCTTCGAGGTGGAAACCGCGATCTCGGTGGACAAGGACGGCAAATTCCAGGCGCTGACCTGCAGCATGGTGGGCGACGGCGGCGGCGTGATGAATTTCAGCCCCTCCGTGGGCACGGTGGCCGTGACCGCGGCGCAGTCGATCTACTACTTCCCCGAGAGCGACCTATCGACCCAGGTGAATCCGTCCATCGGCGTGACCGCGGGCTCCATGCGCGGCTATGGCACGGTGCAGTCCATGGCCTATACCGAGATGCTGGTGGACGAGATCGCCCAGGAAATCGGCCTCGACGCCATCGAGCTGCGCAAGCGCAATGTGCTCAAGAGCAGCATGAAGAACACCCAGGGCGCATCGCCCTCGGGCCAGCTGCGCATAGGCGAGATTCTGGATCTGGCCGCCAAGGATGCGATGTGGGCCGAGCGCGCCAAGCGCAAGGCGGCCTACGAGGCGGCTAACCCCGGCATGCGCTACGGCATAGGCTTCGGTGCCGTGCAAAAGGACTTCGGCACGGGGGCTGAAGCCTCCATCGCCCAGCTCGAGATCACGCCCGAGGGGCGCATCAGGATGCGCCATATCGCCGGCGAGATCGGTACCGGCAGCACCACGGCCCAGCTGATGGCCGTCGAGCCTTTCTTGGGCCGCCCGGCCGACGATGTGGATTTCGCGGTCAATCACTGGGACAACCTGCCCCTGCATACCCAGGACGAGCCCTATACCACGCCCCAGGCCAAGGAGGACGAGCTGGCCAAGGATCCGACCTGGGTGCCGCGCCTGGTGTCGCCGGTGTCGGCATCGAATTCGGCCTATTACTTCCGCCATGCGACCCAGCAGGCCGCGCGGCTGCTGCTCAAGCTCTGCCTGTGGCCGGCAGCCCAGTCCATCTGGTCCGGCAAGGCCGGCGGCGGACAGCTGCTGCCCAGTGCCGTCACCGAAGACATGCTCGAGTGGCGCGACCGCATGCTGGTGGCCGAAGGCCTGGAGCCGCTGAGCCTGGAGCGGTTGGCGGCCCGCGCGCACGAGCTGGGCATGGTCACCGGCGTCTGCGTGCACGCTTTCAACCGCTGGGCCTGGGCCAAGGCGGACTTCACCGTGGAGGGCACCAAGTTCCAGGCGCTGGTGGACGCGCTCTCGGTCCAGTACGGCCAGGGGGCCGGCGACGCCAAGAAGGCCGCCATGAAGTACGGCGGCTATGCCTTCGTCGCGCGCGACAAGGTCTATTACCCGCCGGTGCAGCGCAACAACGCGGGCACCGTGTATTACGCGCCCTGCGCCACGATGGTGGAGCTGGCCGTGTCCACCGGCACCGGCAAGGTGCAGATACTCTCGCACAAGACCTGGCTGGAATGCGGGACACAGATCGTGCCCGAGCTGGTGTCCGGCCAGGTGCAGGGCGGGGTGGTCATGGGCATAGGCCATGCGCTCTACGAGGACCTGCCGCCGCATGAGGCCGGCCCGGGCAATGGGCAGTGGGGTCTGAGCCGCTACCACGTGCCGCGCGCCAGCGAAGTGGCCGTGTGGACGGCCGAAGGCCATGTGCTGCCGCCGCTGTCGCGCACCGATCCGCCCAAAGGCATGGCCGAGGTGGTGATGATTCCCGTGGTCGCCGCCTGCGTCAACGCCATCGCCAATGCCACCGGCAAGCGTTTCTATGCCACCCCCGTGACCCCCGAAAAAATCAAAGAGGTACTGTGATGCAGGACCGTATTCAATTCTCTGCCACGATCAACCGCAAAAAAATAGGCCCCGTCGAGGTTCCCAAGGACTTGATGATGATCGAGTTCCTGCAGGAGTATGTGGGCATGAACGGCACGCGCCTGGGCTGCGGCCAGGGCGTGTGTCGCGCCTGCACCATCATCGTCGACGACCCCGAAAAAGGCTCGATCACCGTGCCCGCCTGCGTGACCGGCGTGACCTGGCTCAATGGCAAGAGCATCCGCACCGTGGAGGGCATTGCGTCGGTGGACGACAAGGGCGTGGTCCATCCCTCGCCGGTGCAAAAAGCCTTTCTCGAGCACTACTCCTTCCAGTGCGGCTACTGCACGCCGGGCTTTGTGAACTCGGCCACGGTGCTGATGGAAAAGCTGGAGAAGCATCCCGTGCCCGCCGACGAGGTGGAAAAAGCCATCGAGGAGCAGCTCGAGCCCCATATCTGCCGCTGCACCGGCTATGTGCGCTACTACCACGCCGTGCGCGACGTGATCCTGAAGACGCCGGGCCTGACCACGGGCAAGCGCACCAAGGAGGTCGTGAACAATGGCTAAGACCTGGATCAAGGGCCTGGGTGCGGTCGCCGTGCTGGGCGTGCTCGTGGCCGGCGGCATGTATCTGTACGGCAGCTCCAGCGGCGACATTCCTGCGGCCACGGTGGACTTTGCCAAGTTGGGGCCGCAGGAGTACGACGTGCTCTACAAGCGCGGCGAGCAGGTGTTCCGTGCCGGCGACTGCGCGGCCTGCCATAGCTCGCCGCAGACCGGCGCCGAGCTGGCCGGCGGCGTGCCCATGGTCACGCCCATGGGCACGCTCTACGGCAGCAATATCTCGCCCTCCAAGGAGCATGGTATAGGCAACTGGACGGCCGACGACCTGTACCGCGCGGTGGCTGCGGGCATAGCCCCGGGCCGCAAGCTGCTGTATCCGGCCATGCCATATGCGAGCTATCACCAGATCACCCGCGGCGATGTCGATGCGCTGTGGGTGTGGCTGATGAAGCAGCCCGCGGTGGAAGTCGGCAACAAGCCCGGCGAGATGTCCTTCCCCTTCAATATCCGTCCGGCGGTGGCGATGTGGAATGCGCTCAACCGTCCCGCGGCCAAGCAGTTCGATATCTCGGTGGACGAGCTGGCCCGTGGCAAGTACCTGGTGGATGTGCTGGGCCACTGCGCCGAATGCCATAGCCCGCGCACCAAGCTCACCTTTGCCATGGACAAGTCGCGCTATCTGGAAGGCAATACCATCGAGGGCTCATACGCCCCGGCACTGACGCCCGATGCGCTGAGCGAGCGCGGCTGGACCAAGGACGATCTGGTCAAGTTCTTCCGCACCGGCCTGTCGCCGCAGGGCGTGATGACCTTCCGCATGTCCTCGGTGCTCGAGCACTCCACATCGCGCATGCCGGAAGCCGATGTGCGCGCCATGGCGGCCTATCTGACCCAGAACCGCGCGATGTCAGGCCCCAAGGTCAAGGCCGCGGAAGGGCAGACCAACATCAAGGGCGAGAACCTGTACCTGGGCCTGTGCGCGGGCTGCCACGGCGCGCAGGGCGATGGCCAGCCGCATTCGTCGGTGCCCATGAGCACCAACACCACGGCCATGTACCCCACGCCGATCAATCTGATCCGCGTGATCCGCGAAGGCGTGCATGAGCGTGACCTGGCCCATGGCGAACGCATGCAGACCATGCCTGCCTATGCCGACAAGCTCAGCAACGAGGAAATGGCCGATCTGGTCAACTATATGCGCCAGACCTGGGGCGGCCAGCCCGGCAATGTGACGGCCGCGCAGGTGGCGGATCAGGTGCAGACCATAGAGCACAGCAAGTAACTCCGGGCTGCATCAAGGCCGCAGTCGTTCGCGCTTCGCCGCGGCGGCTGAGGCCTTTGTTTTTGGGCCCAGCGCCGGAGTGACGGGGCCGGGCCCGCCGGGCCGTACATGAGTGGGCCGGTTCCGTGCCGGAGCGCAAAAGTGCTCGGGTGCTCCGAAAGGCCGAGCGGCGCCGGCGCCTATTCGTCCTGCGCGGGATTGTCGGGCAGCACCACCATGGCCTGGGCCGCCAGCTTCCAGGCGATGGCCGAGGCCTCCATGTCGCCGCGGTGCTCGGCCATCAGGGCCAGGCGCTGCCAGGCGCGGGTGCGCAGCAAGGGTTCCTCCAGCTGCGGGGCCGCGCGGGTCAGCAGCTGCTGGGCCTTGCCCCAGAGCTGGCGCTGCACGCAGGCCATGCCCGCCAGGTACTGCAGGCGCGGCTCGCGCGGGTTGGCATTGGCCGCGGCTTCCATGCGGGCCAGCCAGGCGCCGTCGAGCTTGCCCAGGCAGGACTGCAGCACCTGCACCAGCTTGGGCAGATGGGCTTCGGTGCGCGGGCTGGGCCGGGCCAGCAAATGCTCCCATACGGGCAGCAGCCAGGCGCGGGCCTGAGGCGCTTCGCCGCCCAGCTCCACCAGGCGTTCGGTGGCGGGAATCGCAATCTCGGGCATGGCGCGCTCGTCCTCGTCCAGCGACAGCCAGAACTGCTGCAGCGAGGAGGTATCGCGCGCGTCGCGAATGCTGGCCAGCAGCAGGCCGCGCACCACGCTGGCCGAGGCCGCGGGCGAGAACGCGCGGTGCTTGGCCAGCAGGCGGGCCGTGTCCAGAGCGATGCGCGTATCGCCGGCCAGGCGCGCGGCCTTGAGCTTGATGCGCAGCGCTATGGTGCGCCGCCCCGCGCCCTGGGGCAGCTCGCCGAGGCGGCGCATGGAGTCGGTGGCGTCGCGGTCATCGAGAGCCCAGCGCGCGGAGCGCATCTGCGCGCCCTCGCGGATTTCCGTGTCCTGGGTGTTGCCCGGAGACGGCAGCACCTCCATGGCCTGCTGCCAGTGCTTGTCGCGCAGAGCGCCGTCCTGCAGCGCGTGCGAGGCATCGGCGGCCAGCAGATTGGCCGTGGCGTTGAGGCGCTCGCCATAGGGAATCGCGGCCTTGGCGTCGCGCAGCGATTGCTCGGTGGACAGCGCGGCCAGCGCCGCCTTGCGCGCGCGCAGAAAACGGCCGGCCTGCAGATGCGACAGCGCCTCCAGCAGGCTCTGGTTCATGCCGCGCTCTTTCTGCTGCATGCGCCAGCGGCGCGCCTGGTGCGGCATCTGCAGCAGCGTGGCCAGCGCGCGCAGGGCCGCATAGAGCAGCACAAAGGCCAGCAGGATCAGGACAATGGCCAGATTCAGCGACATGTCCACGCGGTACGGCGACCAGAACCAGGTCACGGTGCTCTGGTTGTTGCCGGCAAACAAGGCCGCGGCCACGGCCACGGCAAACAGACCCATCAACCACAAGGCGGCACGCATCTCTGTGTTCTCCCTGTGTTAGCGGCCGGCGGCCGCAGTGGCCAGCGCGGTCAGAGTGTCGTCCAGCTGCAGGCGTTCGTTGGAATGCAGATTGGCTTGGATCTGCTGCAGCTGCGCCTGCGCGATCTGGGTGCGGCGCGCGCGGGTGTCAAAGTATTTGTTGAGCATGGCCCCGGCCGAACTCAGGTCCACACGTGCCGATTCCCACTGGCGCGAGAGCAGGGCCAGGCGCGCATTGAGCAGCTTGAGCTTGAGGTTCTCGCGCAGGAAATAGCCTTGCTCCGGAGCCAGCAGGGCGGCCTCGGGGTGGTCGACGCGGCGCACGCGCACCAGGTCGGCGGCACCGTCCTTGACCGACTGCCAGACGCGTTCGCTCTGCGCCTGCCACCAGGCCCACTGGGTCGGAGAAAGGCCGGTGTCGGGCGCCGCCGGCGTGGCCGCGCCGCCGTGCTCCTGCAGCGCATTGCGCCCGCGCAGGCGGCCCACGTCGTTGATCAGCGGCAGTTCGTCCACCTGGCGTGTCAGGTCTTCGATGCGCGCCAGCACGCCGCTGGTGTCGGTCACGCTCATGCGCGAGAGCTTGTCCAGATCCAGGTCTATGGCTCGCACCACGGGCGCCAGGCGCGGCTGGGCCGTGCTTTCCACGCGCTTCTTGGCAGATTTGAGGGTGGCGACCAGAGGCTGCAGGCTGCCCGAAAGCTCGGCCTCTTGCTGGGCCAGGCGCACCGAGGATTCGATATCGGCCACGAGGTTTTCATCGCGCGAGCGCGACATGCTCTGCATCAGCTCCTCGAGCTGGTTGCGCTGCAGGCTGAGCTCGCCGACGCGTGCCTCCATGACCGAGACCCTGGCCGCGCTGTCGCGGGCCAGATCCTGCGCATCCTTGGCCAGGGTGCGGGCCTCGACGGACTGAGCGCCGGACTGGGCCGACTGGCGCGCCAGCTGCTCCTGCATATTGCCCACGCGCTGCCACAGCATGCCGCAGGCCACCAGGGCGGCTGCGGCCACGGCTCCCAGGGTCAGCACCAGCGCCATGGGCGCGGCGCGGCCCGAGTTGGGCGGGGTTGCGTGGCCCTGGCCGGGCGGGGTATCCGTATGCTGTTGATCGGTGGTGGGGATGGCGTCAGGGCTCATAGAGCCGATTCTATAGACGCGAGCACCTCATCCTGCAGAGGGCGGCTTTGCAAAACCGTGCCAAAACCCGCGGCCAGCGCTTTGCCGGCAATGCGTTCATGGGTGGTGAGCGCTCGCCCATGCCGCCAATCCTGCGTGGGCAAGATCTGTTGCAGGTTGGCAACAGCCTCGGAGCTGCTGAACAGCCACAGGCTGCCGTCGCTGGCGGCCTGCCGCGCGAGCTCCAGCTGTTGCGGCGTCCATTGGGGCAGCTGGCGCTCGTAGACGGCCAGCAGCTCGACCTCGGCTCCGGCCTCGCGCAGGCGCGCCGCCAGCCAGTCGCGGCCGGCGCCCTGGGTCGAAATCGTCGGTGCGACCGAAGCGGGCGCGGGGCTGGCGCCGCGCACAATCAGCACGCGGTCGCCGGGGTGTATCTGTGCATGCACGTTCTGCCATAGCGACTCGGACTCAAACTGCGCAGCGTCCGGCGCCGGTCCGTCGATCTGGGCCTGCGGCACGCCTGCCGCGAGCAGGGTGCGCTCGGTGCCCGGGCCCGGCGTCCAGGCCCTGGTGCCGGCAGCCAGCAGTGCGCAAGCATCAAACGCGGCGGCAAAGAAATGCTGTACCGCATTGCCGCTCACAAACATCACGGCCCGGTAGTGTGCGGGGGTCTGCGCGTTGCGGCGCGCCGCGGCCAGGGCCCGCTGCGAGGCTGCGTCCGTACACGGGCCTATCGCCAGCAGGGGCAGGGCCTGGGCCGCAATGCCCCGGGCCTGCAGCGCCTGCACCCAGGGCTGGGCGTCGTGCAGCGGGCGGGTGACCAGTACGCGGCGCATGTGGCAGGGGGCGCTCAGTCCGGCTTGGTGCTGGCGGGCACGGCTCCCGCGGCCTGCAGCTTCGCGGCAAGGCTCTCGCCCAGAGCATTGGCGGCCGCGAAATCCTTGACCACGGCGCTGGCCTGCACGCGCACCATGGCCTGGCTGCCTTCCATATCGCCCCAGGCGGCATCCATGTGCAAGGTATCGCCCTCGAAACGGCCGAAAGCGGCCAGCGGCATGGAGCAGCTGCCGCCCATGCAGCGGCTCACGGCGCGCTCGGCGGTCACGGTCAGCCAGGTGCTCTGGTCGGCCAGCGGCGCCAGGGCGTCGATGATGTCCTGGCGATCGGCGCGCACCTCAATGCCTAAAGCACCCTGGCCGGCGGCTGGCAGCATCTGCGCGGGGTCGAACTTGGTGCGGATGCGGTCGCTCAGCCCCAGCCGCATCAGGCCGGCGGCGGCGAGCACGATAGCGTCGTACAGGCCCTCGTCGAGCTTGCGCAGCCGGGTGTTGACGTTGCCGCGCAGGGCTTCGATCTTGAGGTCGGGGCGCAGGGCCTGCAGCAGAGCCTGGCGGCGCAGGCTGGAGGTGCCGACCACGGCGCCCTGGGGCAGCTCGTCCAGCGATGCATATTTGTTGGAGACAAAGGCATCGCGCGGGTCTTCGCGCGTCATCACGCAGGCCAGAACAAAGCCTTTGGGCAGCTCCATGGGCACGTCCTTGAGCGAATGCACGGCCATGTCGGCGCGGCCTTCCTCGAGCGCCACTTCCAGCTCCTTGACGAACAGGCCCTTGCCGCCCACCTTGGACAGCGCGCGGTCCAGGATCTGGTCGCCCTTGGTGGTCATGCCCAGCAGCTCGACGCTATGGCCGCGGCCGCGCAGTATCGCCTGTACATGCTCGGCCTGCCACAGCGCCAGCTGGCTTTCCCGTGTGGCAATGACGATGGATGCGGGTGTGGACGATTCGGAATTCATAACGGACGCTGTATAGGACAGGGAACAGGGGATGCTAGCATGCGTGTCGACCTATATAGTGCCCAAGGAGAATAGTTCATGCCTTCCGCCCGCCCCAAGAGCGCCGAGTCCGCAGACAGACCTGTGCGCAAGACGGACAAGGATTTGCCGCTGATCGAAGACATCCGCCTGCTGGGGCGAATTCTGGGGGATGTGATTCGCGAGCAGGAGGGCGAGCAGGCGTTTGCGCTGGTCGAGCAGGTGCGCCAGCTGTCGGTGGCGTTTCGCCGCGATGCCGATGAGGCCGCCGACAAGGCGCTCAAGAAGCTGCTCAAGGGCCTGTCCAGCGATCAGACCGTGAGCGTGATCCGCGCCTTCACCTATTTCTCGCACCTGGCCAATCTGGCCGAGGACCGCCACCATATCCGCCGCCGCGCCGTGCACGAGCGCGCGGGCAACACCCAGGAAGGCAGCATCGAGGTAGCCCTGGCGCGCCTGCGCTGGGCCGGCATTTCCTCGGGCAGCGTGGTCAAGACCCTGACCCGAAGCTTTATCTCGCCCGTGCTCACGGCCCACCCCACCGAGGTGCAGCGCCAGAGCATTCTGACGGCCGAGCGCCGCATCGCCCAGCTGCTGGCCGAGCGCGACGACATACTCATGCGCGCCCAGCTCTACAACAGCGCCAAGGATGCGCTCACGCCGCGCGAGCTCGCGCGCGTCGATGCGCAGCTGCGCGCCTGCGTGGCCCAGCTGTGGCAGACGCGGCTGCTGCGCCACTCCAAGCTCACGGTGGCCGACGAAATCGAGAACGCGCTGTCCTATTACGAGGCGACGTTTCTGCAGGAGATTCCCAAGATCTATGCGCAGCTGGAGCAGGAGCTCGGCGAGAAGCTGCCCGAGCAGAGTTTTTTGCGCATGGGTCAGTGGATTGGCGGCGACCGCGACGGCAACCCCTTTGTGACGGCCGAAAGCCTGGAGCAGGCGCTGTCGCGCCAGGCCGATGTGGCGCTGCGCCACTATCTGCGCGAGGTCCACTATCTGGGCGGCGAGCTGTCGCTGTCCGATCGCCTGGTCGATGTCACGCCCGAGATGCAGGCGCTGGCCGAAGCCTCGCCCGACCACAATGTGCACCGCAGCGACGAGCCCTACCGGCGTGCGCTCACCGGTATCTACGCGCGCCTGGCGGCCACGCTGAAGCTGCTGACCGGCGGCGAGGCCGCACGCCATGCGGTGGCGCCGCAGAACGCCTATGCCTCGGCCGCCGAGCTGCTGGCCGATCTGAGGATCATCGATGACTCGCTGTCGCGCTTTCACGGCGATGCGCTGGCGCCGCAGCGCCTGCGCCCGCTGATGCGCGCGGTGCAGGTCTTCGGCTTCCATCTGGCCACCGTCGATCTGCGCCAGAGCTCCGACAAGCACGAGGAGGTGGTGCGCGAGCTGCTGGCCACGGCCAAGGTGGAGGCCGACTACAGCGCTCTCGAGGAAGATGCCAAATGCGCGCTGCTGGTGCGCCTGCTCGAGGACGCTCGCCCCCTACGCGTGATGGGCGCCGATTATTCAGAGCACGCGCGCAGCGAACTGGCGATCTTCGAGGCCGCCAAGCGCCTGCGCGAGCGCCAGGGGGGCGAGGCGATTCGCCACTGCATCATCAGCCACACCGAGACCGTCAGCGATCTGTTGGAAGTGCTGCTGCTGCAAAAGGAAGTGGGGCTGATGCACGGCACGCTGCAGGACGGTGCGCTGTGCGATCTGATCGTGGTGCCGCTGTTCGAGACCATCGAGGACCTGCGCAATGCCGAGCCCATCATGCGCCGCTATTACCAGCTGCCCGGCATCGCCGAGATGGCCAAGCGCAGCGGCGGCGAGCAGGACATCATGCTCGGCTACAGCGACAGCAACAAGGACGGCGGCATCTTCACCAGCAACTGGGAGCTGTACCGCGCCGAGATTGCGCTGGTGGACCTGTTCGACGATCTGGCCGACCATTTCGGCATCCAGCTGCGCATGTTCCACGGCCGCGGCGGCACCGTGGGCCGCGGCGGCGGTCCCAGCTACCAGGCCATTCTGGCCCAGCCGCCGGGCACGGTGCGCGGCCAGATCCGCCTGACCGAGCAGGGCGAGGTCATCGCCTCCAAATATGCCAACCCCGAGATCGGGCGCCGCAATCTCGAAACCCTGGTCGCCGCCACGCTGGAGGCAACCCTGCTGCAGCCGACCAAGCCCGCGACCAAGGCTTTTCTGGAGGCCGCGGCCTTTCTGTCCGAGGCCAGCATGGGGGCCTACCGTGCGCTGGTGTACGAGACACCGGGTTTCACCAATTACTTCTTCAGCAGCACGCCCATCCGCGAGATTGCCGAGCTCAACATCGGCTCGCGCCCCGCGTCGCGCAAGGCCACGCAGGCGATCGAGGACCTGCGCGCCATTCCCTGGGGCTTCAGCTGGGGCCAGTGTCGCCTGACCCTGCCCGGCTGGTATGGTTTTGGCTCGGCCATCCAGGCCTTCATCCATCGTCCCGGCAAGGATGCCAAGGCCCAGCTGGCCCTGCTGCAGAAGATGTACCGCCAGTGGCCGTTCTTCCGCGCGCTGCTGTCGAATATGGACATGGTGCTGGCCAAGAGCGATCTGAACCTGGCCTCGCGCTACAGCGAGCTGGTCACGGATACGCGTCTGCGCCGCCGCATCTTCGGCGCCATCGAGGCCGAATGGCAGAGCACGGCGCAGGCGCTGACGCAGATCACCGGCGATAAGGAACGCCTGGCGCACAACACGGCCCTGGCCCGCTCCATCCGCCACCGCTTTCCCTATATCGATCCGTTGCACCATCTGCAGGTGGAGCTGGTGCGCCGCTGGCGCGCGGGCCAGACCGACGACCGCGTGAAAAGCGGTATCCATCTGTCCATCAACGGCATCGCGGCCGGCGTGCGCAACACGGGTTGAGGCAGAGGGTGAAAGCTCTCGAATCGGGAGCTGCTTACGTCAATACATAAAGGGTTTGAGGCACTTAAGTGCTTCAAACCCTTTGTCGTATGGTGTTCCCAGCTATGAAAATGATGACTGGAGTGAAAAATTGGCGCACTCCGAGTGAGAGACATCGAGCAAGGGCCGCCCCGCAGCGAGGATGTCGTCCCCCTCGGGGGGAAGCCGCAAAGCGGCTCAGGGGGGATTCAATCCCTCAATGCAACATGAGGGATCCCGCGGCCTTGCTTTTGCCGGCACGCGCGGGAGGGTTGCACAGGCCGCACTGGTAGTGGCGCGCGTTCTCGTATGGCTCGGTCACGAACTGGCCCTTGCAGATCGAGCACTGGGTGCGGGTCAGCATCTGTGCGTCGACAAATTTCACCAGGCGCCAGGCGCGCGTGAAGGACAGCAGCACTTCCAGCTCGGCGGTCTGGATCTGCTCCATATAGAGGCGGTAGGCCTTGGTCAGCTGCTCGGCGGAATCCAGCTCCACGCCCTTGGACAGGTACTCGTAGATATTGAGGAACAGGGAGCTGTGGATGTTTTCCTGCCAGGTCAGAAACCAGTCCGTGGAAAACGGCAACTGGCCTTTGGACGGAGACTTGCCCGAAATTTCCTTGTACAGCCGGATCAGGCGTTCATAGGACAGCGTGGTCTCGGACTCCAGCACCTGCATGCGGGCGCCCATCTCGATGAGCATGGCGGCGCGCTCGATTTGCTTGGATTCGTTCAGAACGCTTTTGACGGCTGGCTTGGCTGCGGGCATGGGTGTCTCCTTGAAACCGGGTTGTTGCTGCAAGTGCTTAGAGCACTTCGGAGACACGGCTGGCCATCAGGATGTTGGCGTGCAAGGTGTTGGTGGCGGCGTTGGCTATCTTGTTGCTGCTGTGGTTGGTCAGCAGGCTCCAGACCATTTCGTCGTCGACGCGGAAGCTGGCCAGCAGCGTGTTGCGCGAGGCCAGCTTGAGCACCTGTGCCGAGGACAGGGTAGCCAGCAGATCGCAGGCCTCCTCGTTCAGACCCAGACGGAACACGGCTTCGGCCTTGTCCTGACGGATCAGGGTCTGGGCCAGCATCAGATAAGTGAGGTTGGCCTCGCGAATCTCGGCGAGCATTTGTTCGTTGTTCATGGGTCCTGTCCTTTCAATCTCTGCAGATCGGAACGGCTTGCGAGAACAAGAAGTTAAAAATGTTTCGATCTGTTGAAATGGATTGTGTTCCAGGGCTTGATCGAACTGAAGTCGGGGTGTGTCGGTGCCGTGCGTCTGTTTGTGGGAGGGGGTGTGTAAGATTTACCTTACATCCATGTCTTCCTGCTGGATGACGTGGCAGCGGTATGCGAGGCGCTTGACCTGGCCCGCGGGGAATGGCTGCGTGATAGCTATTGTGGGCCCGTACGCTCCGGCCTATGTCGTGAATTGAGGGACTTTTGCTATGTATCTGAGAGCATTTGCAGGGGTTGGATCGGATGGCTGATGTGCTAGCCAAGAGCGCGGGGAAGCCCGCATGAGCCTGGACGCGATCGTGGCCCGCCCGCGCCTGCAGCGCTGGCTGGACCTTGTGCTCACGACCGAGCCGCGCCAGCGGGCGTCGCTGGTGACCACGGGCTGGGCCTGCCTGCTGATGGTGTGCTGCGTCTTTTCGCTGGAGCTCGGCGCAGTCGCGGGTCTGGCCGACCCGCAGCTGGTGCGCTGGTGGTCGCTGGGCAGCGGTGCCTGCGTGCTGATCAGTTTTGCGCTGATCCGCAGCGGCGCCAGCATGGGCTGGCGCGACCCGGCTTTCACCCATGTGCAGATCGCTTATGCGATCACCAGCAATGCCGTGGCCTATGCGATTGCCGACCAGGCGCGCGGCATCACGCCGCCGGTGCTGGCGGTGATCATGATGTTCGGGGTCTTCGGCCTGCGGCCGGCCCAGATCAAGGTGCTGATGGTCTATGGCCTGATCGCCTATGGCGTGGCCGCGGCCCTGGTGCAGTGCTGGGAGCCGCTGGGCGCCATGCCCGTGGAGCTGGCGGCGATGTATCTGCTGATCGTGGCGGTGGTGTTGTTCACCAGCACGGCCCTGACCTTGCGCGCCCATGCCATGCGCGAGCATCTGCAAGGCCGGAAGCGGGATCTGTCCCAGGCGGTGGAGCAGGTCCGCGAGCTGGCCACGCGCGACGAGCTGACCGGCCTGCCCAATCGCCGCCATATGCAGGAAATGATGCGTGTCGAGGGTCTGCGCGCCGCACGCAGCGGCCAGCCTCTGCTCATGGCGCAGCTGGATCTGGATGCCTTCAAGGTCATCAACGACACCCACGGCCATGCGGCCGGGGATCTGGTGCTGCAGAGCTTTGCGCGTCTCGTCTCGGGCTGCGTGCGCAGCGCCGACATCCTGGCGCGCTGGGGCGGGGAGGAATTCGTGCTGCTGATGTGCAATACCTCGGCGCAGGACGGCAGCTATCTGCTCGAGCGCGTGCGCTCGGTGGTTGCCGCCACGCCGGTGCAGCTGCCGACCGGAGCGACGATAGAGCTCACGGTTTCGGTGGGCGCGGCCCAGTTCCTGGAAGGCGAAGAGCTAGCATCGCTGCTGGAGCGTGCCGATGAAGCGCTCTACGCGGCCAAGCGGCTGGGGCGCAACCGCGTTGTCTGGGCAACGCGATAGAGCTCACCCCCTGGGCTGTTTGCGGCCAGGGGGAGGCGATGGATCAAGGCCTGCTCAGCCGCGCTCCACGGGGCGGTCGGGCTTGCTGCACCATTCGCTCCAGCTGCCCGCGAACAGCGCGGTGGGGGCAAAGCCCGCGATGCGCATGGCCAGCAGATTGGGCAGGGCACTGACGCCGCTGCCGCATTGATGCACCACGCTGCCGGGATCGCGCCCGGCCAGCAGCTCCTCGAACTCGGCCTTGAGCAGGGCCGCGGGCTTGAAGCGTCCGTCGGCGCCCAGATTGCTGCCGAACGGGCGGTTGAGGGCGCCGGGAATATGGCCGGCAACCGGGTCCAGAGGCTCGACCTCGCCGCGGTAGCGGGCCGGGGCACGGGCGTCTATCAGCGTCTGGCCGCTCTGGCCGAGTTCGGCCTCCACCTGGGCTGCCGTTTTCAGGCTCTCCAGCGGCCGGCCCAGCTCGAAATTGGACTGGAAACGCGCGGGTTCTTCGCCATGGCCCAGCGGCTGCTGTGCGGCCTGCCAGGCCTGGAGTCCGCCGTCGAGCACGGCCACGGCGTCATGCCCGGCCCAGCGCAACATCCACCACAGCCGTCCGCAGTAATTGGCCCCGTTGCGGTCGTAGACCACGGCCTGCATGTCATTGGTAAAGCCGATGGCCGACAGCCAGACCGAGAAGCGCTCGCGCGTGGGCAGGGGGTGGCGGCCGCCCGAGGCCGCCTGGCCGCTGGTGGCCACTTCGCCGTGGGCACCGGGAGCGCCGTGCGGGGCGCTGAGGTTTTTGTCCAGATCGGCAAAGACGGCGTCGGGGATATGGGCCTGCAGATACTGCTCATGGCCGGCGGGCGGGCGGCTCAGGTCGAAGCTGCAGTCGAACACCATCAAAGGCCTGCCGCCGGCCTTGAGCCGGGTCAGCTGTTCGACGGAGATCAGGGTGTTGTAGTGCTCGGGCGTGGATGAAGAGGGTGTGGTGGTCATGGATGTGCGCTCCGAAAATCAGCGTGCATGCAATCCATTATGCGGGCGACTGAGATCGTAAACCCGCTCTGGGAGCCATGGGATGCAATGGGCGCGGCGCAGGGCCAGGGACGCCGAGCAAGAGCCGCCTCGCAGCGAAGGCGTCGTCCCCCTCTGGGGGAAGGCGCCGCAGGCGACTCAGGGGGTCAAGTTCTAGCCCGCAATGCGGTGGCGGCAGCGCCGCTGACGACGATGAGGGCGATGCCCGCCCAGCCGATCAGGGGGATGCTCTCGCCGAACAGCGCCAGGCTGAATAGGGCCGCGAACACGATGCCCGAGTACTGGAGATTGGCCACGACCAGGGTGTTGCGCTTGCTGCCGGCCGAGGCATAGGCCTTGGTCATGCAGACCTGGGCCACGGCGGCCAGCACGCCCACGGGCAGCAGCCACAGGGAACTCCAGCCCGGGAACGCCGAAACGCCGGTGAACAGCATGGCGATGCCGCCCGCGACGGCCGAGCCCAGGGAGAAGTAGAACACCACGCGCGACTCGGGCTCGCCCAGGTGGGACAGGGTGGTCACCTGCATATAGGCCATGGCCGCAAACATGCCGCCGAACAGGCCGCCCATGGCCGCTATCCATTCGCTGGCCGGGGCGCTGCTGGGGCGCAGCACCAGCAGCACGCCGACGAAACCCAGGAATACCGTGCTCACCAGGGCCCAGGGAAAGGGCGGGATGGCGCGGCGTATCTCGGGCTGGGCCGCATAGGATTTGCGCAGCGTATGGCGCATCCACAGGCCCTGGGCGATCAGGAACACGGCCATCCAGATGCTGCTCATGGAGTTGAGCGTGGTGGCCGTGGCCAGCGGCAGATGGCCGATGGCATAGAACCAGGCGCCCATGGAGATGACGCCGACAAAGCTGCGCCACCCATGTTCCCGGGGGTACTTGGTGGCCAGGGTCACGCCGCTGCGTCTGGCCAGCCAGGCCAGCAGGGCCATGCTGACCAGGCCCCGGTAGAAGATGATCTCTGCCGCATTGAAGTCCTGGGAGGCAAACTTCACACACACACTCATGACCGCAAAAATCAGCGCGGCCAATACCATCCACAAAGCTTGCATACCTTCAATCGATTCAGCATAAAAAATAGCTGCTGCGCTTGTCCTGTTTGCGCCAGCAGCTATCAGTCTTGAGGTTTTTCCTCTGGTTAACGTTGGGGGACGGCGTCGCCCAGTACGCTGCGGTACCACTCGTGGAAGTGCTGCATGCCGTCTTCCATGGGGCTCTGGTAGGGGCCGACCTCGTTGTCGCCGCGCTCGAACAGGGCTTTGCGGCCCGCGTCCATGCGTTCGGCGATCTCATCGTCTTCGATGCAGGTCTCCATATAGGCGGCCTTTTGCGCCTGCACGAACTCGGGCTCGAAGGCCGCGATTTCCTCGGGGTAGTAGAACTCCACCACGTTCAGCGTCTTGTCCACGGCCAGCGGGTGCAGGGTCGAGACGGTGAGCACATGCGGATACCACTCCACCATGATGTGGGGGTAGTAGGTCAGCCAGATCGCGCCGCGCTCGGGCAGCTTGCCCTCGCGGTAGTTCAGCAGCACCTCGTGCCACTTCTTGTAGATGTCGGAGCCGGGACGGCCGAAGCTGGGCGCCACGCCCACGGTCTGCACCGAGTATTCCTTGGCGAATTCCCACTGCAGATCGTCGCAGGTCACGAAATTGCCCAGGCCCGGGTGGAAGGGGCCGACGTGGTAGTCCTCGAGGTAGACCTCGATGAAGGTCTTCCAGTTGTAGTTGCACTCGTGCATCTCGACATGGTCGAGCACAAAGCCGTCGAAGCTCAGCTGCTCGCGCAGCTGCATGCCGGCCAGGTCCGCTGCTATGTCGCGGCCGTTGTCCTCGAAGAGCAGGCCGTTCCACTCGCGCAGCTGGTAGTTGTTGAGGTTCAGGCAGGGATCGTGGCTGAAATGGGGTGCGCCCAGCAGCTCGCCGCTGGTGCTGTAGGTCCAGCGGTGCAGAGGGCAGACGATGTTGCCGCCCGCATGACCCTTGCCTTCGGTCAGCAGATTGCCGCGGCCCTTGAGCATCACGGCCTGGCGATGGCGGCAGACGTTGGAGATCAGCTCGATCTGGCCCTTGGCATTGCGCACCAGCGCGCGGCCTTCTTTTTCCTGGGGCAGGGCGTAGTAGTCGCCTATCTCGGGAACGGCCAGCTGGTGGCCCACATAGCGCGGACCTGCTTTGAAAATGGTCTCCAACTCGCGCTGGAACAGCGCTGGGTCGAAGTAGCTTGAAACTGGTAGTTGGCTTGCGGCCTGCTGCAGTTGAAGACTTAAATCAGACATGGGTGACCTGACCTAAAGACTCCCCACAGGGAGGGTGCGCGTGCGCACGCGGTAAAAAACGAAACCGGCCTTGACTGGACATGGGTGGCAGGCAATGGGCGGTGGCTGTATGGCTTGCCGACCCGGTTGCCCGACCAGAATGACCAGGCACGGGGCCGGCTTGACGGGAATGGGATTATAGCCTGTGGGGTTATTTCCGTTTTTCTGGTACGTGTATTGACGCTGTCGCTCGCCGGCTGTCGGCGGGTCGATCGCAAGGCCCGCGGGCAAGGCGCTGTGCCGGCTGGGTGGAGCTGGACAGTCATGCGGAAGACAGTCGATCGGGCCAGGCTTTGCGGACATTGAGCGCCGATGATGCGGGGGAGCCTAAAATCGTCGTTTCCGTCCAACACTGCTCATCACCATCCATGCCCAAGGCCGCTGCCGCCAAGAAATCCGAACAGCCCACCAGTTATGAAGCTGCATTGCAGGAACTGGAGCAGTTGATTGCGCAGATCGAGTCCGGCCAGCTGCCGCTGGAGCAGATGCTCAGCGGCTATCAGCGTGCGGCCGAGCTGCTCGGCTATTGCCGCGGCCAGCTCGACGCGGTGCAGGAGCAGGTCAAGGTGCTGGATGACGGCAAGCTGTCCGCCTGGGTGCAGGACTGACCCGTGCCCGCAGCCCCAGCCCCGGATGAGCAGCCCATGAATGAATCAATGATTGCCGAACAGCAGCCTCAATCGAACCCGGGCGTGCAAGCCCTGGATTTCTCCGCCTGGATGCAGCAGCGGCTGGCCCGCACCGAGGACGCGTTGTCGCGCTGGGTCGGCGTCAATGCGCCGGCCGGTCTGGGCGAAGCCATGCGCTATGCCGTGCTCGACGGCGGCAAGCGGCTGCGCCCGCTGCTGGTCTGGGCGGCTTCCGAAGCCGTGGGCGGGCAGGAGGCGGCCACGCTGCGCGCCGGCTGCGCGGTGGAACTGATCCACGCCTATTCGCTGGTGCACGACGACATGCCCTGCATGGACAACGATGTGCTGCGCCGCGGCAAGCCCACGGTCCATGTGCAGTTCGGCGAGGCCTCGGCCCTGCTGGCCGGCGATGCGCTGCAGGCCCTGGCCTTCGAGCTGCTGTTGCCAGAGAACGAGGGCGTTCCCTGCTCCATGCAGGCCAGGCTGTGCCGGCTGCTGGGCGCGGCGGCCGGCAGCCAGGGCATGGCCGGCGGCCAGGCCATAGATCTGGCCAGCGTGGGCAAGCAGCTCAGCGAGAGCCAGCTGCGTGAAATGCATAGACTGAAAACCGGCGCCCTGCTGCAGGGCAGCGTGCTCATGGGCGCGGCCTGCAACGCGCAGACCGATGCCCGGGCCCTGCAGGCGCTGACCGAATACGGCCAGGCGCTGGGCGTGGCCTTCCAGGTGGTGGACGATATTCTGGATGTGGTGGCCGACTCCGCGACGCTGGGCAAGACGGCCGGCAAGGATGCGGCCAACGACAAGCCCACCTATGTCTCGCTGCTGGGTCTGGAGCGCGCGCGCGGCCATGCCGAGGAGCTGCGCCAGCAGGCCCATGCGGCGCTGGCGGGCAGCGGGCTGCCGGACACCCAGGCCTTGGCAGCGCTGGCCGACATGGTGGTGCAGCGCACGCACTGAGAAGGTCAGAAACGCCCAGCAACCCAATATCGGCCAGCGCGAGCAGCTATTAAAAATATAGATCATGTCCACGAACACTTATTCTCTGCTGCAGACCATCGATGACCCCGAGGCCATGCGCCGCCTGTCGCGTGCCCAGCTCAAGACCCTGGCGGCCGAGCTGCGCGCCTATGTGATCGACAGCGTCTCCAAGACCGGCGGTCACCTGAGCTCCAACCTGGGCACGGTGGAGCTGACCGTGGCGCTGCATTCCGTGTTCAACACGCCTTATGACCGCATCGTCTGGGACGTGGGCCACCAGACCTATCCGCACAAGATCCTCACGGGCCGGCGCGAGCGCATGGCCACGCTGCGCCAGCTCGGCGGCCTGTCGGGCTTCCCGCAGCGTGCCGAAAGCGAGTACGACACCTTCGGCACCGCGCACTCGTCCACCAGCATCTCGGCGGCCCTGGGCATGGCCCTGGCGGCCAAGCAAAAAGGCGAGGACCGCCGCGCGATCGCCGTGATCGGCGACGGCGCGATGACGGCCGGCATGGCTTTCGAGGCGCTGAACAACGGCGGCGTGCATGACGCCAATCTGCTGGTCATCCTCAACGACAACGATATGAGCATCAGCCCGCCCGTGGGCGCGCTCAATCGCTATCTGGCCCAGCTCATGAGCGGCCACTTCTACGCCAAGGCGCGCGACATGGGCAAGAGTGTGCTCAGGCAGGTGCCGCCGCTGCTGGAACTGGCCAAGCGCCTGGAGCAGCAGGCCAAGGGCATGGTGGTGCCGGCCACCATGTTCGAGCAGTTCGGCTTCAACTACATAGGCCCCATAGACGGCCACGACCTGGACTCGCTGATCCCGACGCTGGAGAACATCAAAAGCCTCAAGGGCCCGCAGTTCCTGCATGTGGTCACCAAGAAGGGTCAGGGCTACAAGCTGGCCGAGGCCGACCCCGTGGCCTATCACGGCCCCGGCAAGTTCGATCCCGCCGTGGGTCTGGTCAAGGCCGCCACGCCGCCCAAGCAGACCTTCACCCAGGTGTTTGGGCATTGGCTCTGCGATATGGCGGCCAAGGACCAGCGCCTGGTCGGCATCACGCCCGCCATGCGCGAAGGCTCGGGCATGGTGGAATTCCACAAGCGCTTCCCGGGCCGCTATTACGACGTGGGCATTGCCGAGCAGCACGCGGTGACCTTTGCGGGCGGCATGGCCTGCGAGGGCGTCAAGCCCGTGGTGGCCATCTACTCGACCTTTCTGCAGCGTGCCTACGATCAGCTGATCCATGACGTGGCGCTGCAGAACCTGCCCGTGGTGTTCGCTCTGGACCGCGCGGGCCTGGTCGGCGCCGACGGCGCCACGCATGCGGGCGCTTACGACATCGCCTTCGTGCGCTGCATCCCGAACATGAGCATGGCCTGCCCGGCCGACGAGCGTGAAACCCGCCAGCTGCTGACCACGGCCTACGAGCAGGAGCATCCGGTCTGCGTGCGCTATCCGCGTGGCGCGGGCGTCGGCGTGGCGCCGTTGGAGAGCCTCGAAGGACTGCCTTTCGGTAAGGGCGAGCTGCGCCGCGAATCCGCGAGCAAGAAGGTCGCGATTCTGGCCTTCGGCACGCTGCTGTACCCGGCACTGCAAGCCGCCGAGGCCTTGGACGCGAGCGTGGCCAATATGCGCTGGGCCAAGCCTCTCGACGAAGCCTTGCTGCTCAAGCTGGCGGCCGAGCATGAGCTGATCGTTACCCTGGAAGAGGGCTGCATCATGGGCGGCGCCGGCAGCGCTGTGATGGAGGCCCTGGCCGCCCACGGCGTGGTCAAGCCCGTGCTGCAGCTGGGCCTGCCCGACGAGTTCATCGAGCATGGCGACCCGGCCCGGCTGCTGGCGCTGCAGGGGCTGGATGCCGCGGGCATCGAAGCCTCGATCCGCGTGCGCCTGAGCGCCGCGGTGCAGGCCTGAGCCGCTTGCGACACCCATGCCAGGCCCTTCCCGTGAAGGGCTTTTTTCTTGCGCAAGCGCCCAGAAGACTGACGGCTGGCCGGAATTCCGACACAGAAGCGGCAGGCGTTTCTAGAATGCCCGGGGCATGCTGCGGACAGCGCGCACTGCCGAGGCATGTACAAAATTACTAGCGGAGAAATATTCATGGACCGACGTTCACTCGTCAGACATGTGGGCCTGGCCGGGGTGCTGGCCGCGGGTGTGGCACCTGCCATCCGCGCGCAGGAGGTCACGCGCTGGCGCCTGGTGACGAGTTTTCCCAAATTGCTGGACGCGATTTCCGGCGGCGCAGAGAAATTCGCCCAGTCTCTCAAGACCATGTCGGGCGGCCAGATCGAGGTCAGCATTCATTCGGCCGGCGAGCTGATGCCCGCTTTCGGCGTCATGGAGGGAGTGCAGAACGGGACCGTGGAAATGGCGCTGACTGCGCCTTATTACTTCACGGACAAGGACTACTGCTTCGCCCTGGGCTGCGCCGTGCCGTTCGGCCTGACGGCGCGCCAGATGGATGCCTGGATGGAGTATGGCGGCGGGCGCAAGCTCATGGACGATTTCTACGCCCAGTACAACATCAAGAGCCTGAGCGCCGGCAACACGGGCACGCAGATGGGGGGCTGGTACCGCAAGGAAATCAGGACCGTGGCCGACCTCAAGGGGCTGCGCATGCGCGCTGGCGGTGGTCTGCTGGGCGATGCGCTGCAAAAGCTCGGGGTGCAGGCCGTGAATCTGCCGGTCGGCGATGCCTACCAGGCGCTGGAGAAGGGTCGGCTCGACGCCGTGGAGTTCGTCGGCCCCTACGACGACCAGAAACTGGGCTTCGGCAAGATCGCTCCCTATTACTACTACCCGGGCTGGTGGGAGGGCGGTGCCGAGCTTGCCTACTTCATCAATGCCAAGGCCTATGCGGCGCTGTCGCCCGAGCTCAGGGCCATGGTCGAGGCCGCCGCCGCCCTGGCGGCCAAGGACCTGACGGCCAAGTATCTGGCGTTCAACCCCGCTGCCTTGAAGAAGCTGCTCAGCGAGCGGGTGCAGCTCAGGGCTTTTCCGCGCGAGCTCATGGATGCGGGCTTCAAGGCCGTGATGAGCACCATGGCTGAGCACGAGGCCAGGTCGGCCATGTTCAAGAAGATCCACCGCAGCCTGCGCGGCTTCCAGCACGATCAGCTGCTATGGGACCGCTTCTCGGAATTCCGCTACGTCAGCTATATGAGTGCGGTGCGCCTGTAGCGACAAGCGTTGCCGGCCGAGGGGCTTGACGCAAATCACTAGGTAGAACTTCTTAAATGAATGGCCGTTTTTTCGGCCATGGCCACCCCGGGGCTCGGGTACATTTTGATACTACGTTCACCGCTTGTGTCAGACCGGCATAGATCGGCTGCTTGCGGCTGCCCACATCATTCATCAAGGAGACCGAAGTGGATCGTCGTTCCATTCTCAAAAATGCTGGCATTGCTGGCGTACTGGCTGCCGGTGTAGCCCCTGCAGTGCACGCCCAGGCCGCCGTGCGCTGGCGCCTGGCTTCCAGCTTCCCAAAGTCCCTGGACACCATTTTCGGCAGTGCCGAAAAGCTGTCGCAAGTGGTCAAGGCCATGTCTGGCGGCAAGTTTGAGATCTCGGTCCACCCCGCGGGCGAGCTGATGCCGGCTTTCGGCGTCGTGGACGCGCTGCAGGCCGACACCATCGACATGGCGCAGACCGCCGCCTACTACTTCACTGGCAAGGACCCCATCTTCGCCTTCAGCTGCGCCGTGCCCTTTGGCCTGACCACGCTGCAGATGAACGGCTGGAAGGACCATGGCAACGGCCGCAAGCTGCTGGATGAGTTCTTCTCCAAGTACAACTTCCGCACCGCCAGCGCCGGCAACACCACCACCCAGATGGGCGGCTGGTACCGCAAGGAAATCAAGACCGTGGAAGACCTCAAGGGTCTGAAGATGCGTCTGGGCGGCGGCGTGTTCGGCGAGGCCATGGCCAAGCTGGGCGTGGTGGCGCAGAACATGCCTGCCGGCGATGTCTACCAGGCTCTGGAAAAGGGCACGCTGGATGCCGTGGAATTCGTCGGCCCGTACGACGACGAAAAGCTGGGCTTCAACAAGGTCGCGCCTTACTACTACTACCCCGGCTGGTGGGAAGGCTCGGCCGATCTGGAATTCTTCATCAACCTGAAGAAGTACAACGCCCTGTCGCCCGAGAACAAGGCGATTCTGGATGCAGCCACCCGTGTGGCGGCCATGGACATGACCAGCAAGTACCAGGTGCTGAACCCCCAGGCGATCAAGCGCCTGGTGGCCAACAAGACCCAGCTCAAGATGTTCCCCAAGGCGCTGATGGATGCGGGCTTCAAGGCTTCCATGGAAGTGTTTGCCGAGCACGAAGCCAAGTCGCCAGAATTCAAGAAGATCCACCAGGATATGCGCGCCTTCCAGCGCGACCAGATCCTGTGGAACCGCTTCTCCGAGTTCCCGTTCAACCAGTACATGGCTACCGCCAAGATCTGATGGATATGGAGCAGGGCATGGCCCTGTTCGAAAAAAAAACCGCAGCTTGCTGCGGTTTTTTTGTTTTTGAGCTCGCAGAAATTTAAGCAGCGGACGACGTGGCTGGGGCTACTCTGGGGTAGTTTCGCATCCCTCTCAGATCTGTTTACTGCTCCCATAGGGGGGATGTGCTGACTGCCCATAGGTGCTCTAGTTGAATGTTAGTCAACGACAGCACGCGACCCTGAGCAGACCGTGAGCTAGCCCCTGAATTAAGCCTCGCCGTGAGATGGTGTCAAATTGAATGAATCGTCAGGCGTGGCCAATTTGGAGGCGCGCCTGAGAAATTAGAGAATCTAGACGCGGCAACAGATACAAAGTCCACTCTGCCAAATCCTCTTCCGAGAAGTATCGCAACCAAGTGTCGTGGTTTGGTTGCCACCAGATTTTGCAGGGCTTGAATGCTCGTTCAAACGAGTCTCGGTGCATCTGCCCTTCATGGCCTGGAAGTACCATGAATTCATAGATGTAGTGGCCACTAGGAGGCGGTGGAATTCGAGAAACAATACGCGCTTCTAGGGCCAATCCCTCTACGCGACTGGAATCGTCAAGGTGCCAAAGAATTCTGTCTCCTGACACAAGCTCAGCCGAAGGGCTTCTCGCCAAGTTTAGGCTCAGTGAGCTGCCTGACCAACTGTCCCCTCACTGACTGGGTTGAACCCAAAAGACGAGGTCGTCTCGGGTGAACGCACAACTGTAGCCAGCGCGTTTGAACCAGCCCTGTTGCATAAACCAGGGACTGAGGAGCTTCCTCATGTGGCGGTGCACATCCTTTGCCTTTACGTACGAGCGCATCGCTTCTCCCTTGTAAAACGAGTCGACAACCCAATCGCATTAGTCACTTGGATCAATATGAATCGGGGTATGGCAGTGTTAGGGTATGAGTGTGACTGTTTCTGGCCGAAATATGGCTGCCGCTGGGCGACTGGCGCGGGCCACTGATGCCTGTTGAAAGATCGGCGGGCCTAGGCTAGATCATCGGGCTGATCTGGCGCGTAGATGAGCTCATGCTCTGAACGGGGTGATGGCTGTCGGCAGGTTGGAACAATTCGACCCGATTGCGTCCTGAGGCTTTGCCGCGGTAAAGAGCGGTGTCGGCCTGTTGCATGGCGTCTTCCAGCGCAGATTTGTTCGCGAAGCTCTGTGAAACCCCAATCGTGACTGTGCAATGCAGCGATTGATCGGAGTCGCTGATCCGGAGAGCTTGCTTTTCTACGGCCAGACGCAAGCGTTCCGCCAAATGCAGAACTCCCTGCGTGTCAGTGTCCAGGCAGATGACAACGAACTCTTCCCCGCCAAGACGGCTGACCAGATCGCCGCGGCGAGCGGTGGCCCGGAGAACCTCGGCCACGTGGCATAGAACCGCATCTCCGATCTGATGCCCGTAGGTGTCGTTGATGCGTTTGAAATGGTCAACGTCCAGCATCAGCAGGTACGCAGCCTCTGTCTTGCGCGCGTTGAAACACAGTTGCAGGGTCTCTTTGAGTCCTCGGCGGTTGAGTAGCTGCGTCATGGGGGCGCGCGCAGCAATGCCGCGAAGCTCATCGGTCAAGCGGCGCAATATCAGCCAGACAATCGATGGCGGCAACACCGTGGCCAGGAACGACATATAGATGTAGAACACCAGTTGAAAATTGCGGTCCATCTGCAGCGCATCCAGGCCCCCCTCCAGCAGCTTCATGAACTTCAGTGCGTTGAGTACGCAGATGCCGCTGATCAGAACTGCAAAGAACACCATTTCGCCATGCAGGTCCTTGGCAAAGGTGCGCACGCCATAGATCACGGTGATGGCCATGATCAAGAACAGCAGTGCCGACATGCCTGAAAGCATGGCGTAGCGGGCGACCGGGCCCAGGCTCCACTGCACCAATACCTGGGCGACGCTGTAGGCCACGGCAAGTGCCAGCAGCGGGCGCAACAGAGGAACGGGTTGCCCAAAGAAGCGCATGGCCCCGAGCCAGTAAGCCACCGGTGAGGCCAGTGTCAGGGTATGGTTGACCACGCTCATCAGGCTCCAGGCGGGACCTCCCTCCAGCAGTTGCAGCACATAGGCCAGACCCAGCAGGAGGTTGCCCATGGCAAAAAAATCCATCCCCATTTTTTTGCCTTGCAGGCGCTTGCTGATGAGCAAAAACATGACCGAAAAGCACAGCAGATGTGCGCACAGCATGCCGACGAGAACGGTAGCAACCATGTTGAGATTCAAAGGGGATGGGTAAGCAGTCTGCGCTGGAGCCTGTGGCACATCGCTTTGCAAAGACGGCTAAGGATTTGATTGCCGGCATTTGCAACAATGTGTAATCAAAAAACGAGATGGAGTTTAAGCGCCTGCGTGCAGATTCCAAATCCCAGGGCTGAGGCAGGGGGCAGATGCTTGTTGCGAGCATCAGGCTTGCCGGACGTCGCTGGCTGCGTGGGGGCGTTGACAAGTCTTTGATCGGCCGAGCACGGCCGCGCAGAGCAGGTGGTGCTACCCGCATCTTTGCACACTGTATCGAGGCTTGGCAGTTCGCGGCATCCGCAGCGAAACAGACAGAAAAAAGCCCCGGCTCTTTCGAGACAGGGCTTGATGAAGCAAGGCTTCGCGGACTTTACTTGGTGGCCGGGGCTGCCTTGAGCGAGTCCTGCAAGGCCTTGGCCGGGTCGTCCGAGCCGTAGGCTCCGGCATCGCTGGCCGGGGCTTCGGGTGTGGCCTGGCTGCCATCTTTGGGCGCTTCGGGGGCTGCGGAGCCTTCCTCGCCGCCTTCGGGGGCGCCGAAGGGATTTTCCGTGCCATAGCCGCCGCCGGCATCGTTGAGCTGCTCCAGCATCTGGTCGCCGACCTTGTTCATGTCCACGGCCACGGGCTTGTCCAGCGCACCGGTCACGATGCCGGGGAAGGCGATCAGCACGCCCACCATCACCAGCTGGATCAGCACAAAGGGAATGGCTCCCTTATAGATCTGCATGGTGGTCACGGGCTCGATGACCTTGTGCGTGACCCGGTCCACATACTGCTTTTCGGGCGCCACGGAGCGCAGGAAGAACAGTGCGAAGCCGAACGGCGGGTGCATGAACGAGGTCTGCATGTTCACGGCCAGCAGCACGCCGAACCAGATCAGGTCGATGCCCATCTTGTCGGCGACCGGGCCCAGCAGCGGCACCACGATGAACGAGAGCTCGAAGTAGTCCAGGAAGAAGGCCAGGAAGAAGATCATGATGTTGACCACGATCAGGAAGCCCACCTGGCCGCCGGGCAGGCTGGTCAGCAGATGCTCGACCCACTTGGGGCCGTCGGCGGCCTGGAAGACCAGGCTGAAGGTGGTGGCACCGATCATGATGAACATCACGAAGCTGGCCAGCTTGGTGGTCGAGCCCAGGGCCTGCTTGAGCAGATCCATGCTCAGGCGGCGGCGTGCAAAGCCCATCACCAGGGCGGCCATGGCGCCCATGGCGCCGCCTTCGGTAGGCGTGGCAATGCCCAGGAAGATGGTGCCGAGAACCAGGAAGATCAGCAGCAGCGGCGGGATCAGCACAAAGGTCACGCGTTCGGCCAGCTTGGACAGCAGGCCCAGCTTGAAGACGCGGTTCAGCGAGGCGATGACGAAGGCGATGAAGGTGCCGCCGCACATGGCGGTGACGATTTTTTCATCGGTCGCGACCTCGGTCACCTGCTGGCCCTGCCACCAGCTGTGGATGTCGGCCATGTGCTGGGCCATGAAGATGGCGACTGCGGCCGAGATGGCGGCCACGACGAGCAGCGAGAGATAGCCCGAGTTGCCGTTGTCCTCGCGGTAGATGCGGGCCTCGGGCGGCAGTGCGGGCACGGCATGGGGCTTGAAGATGGCCAGCAGCGCGACCCAGACCACGTACAGGCCCATCAGCATGAAGCCGGGGATGAACGCGCCCTTGTACATATCGCCGACGCTCTTGCCCAGCTGGTCGGCCATCAGGATCAGCACCAGGGACGGCGGGATGATCTGCGCCAGGGTGCCCGAGGCGGCGATCACGCCCGATGCCAGGCGGCGGTCGTAGCCGTAGCGCAGCATGATGGGCAGGGAGATCAGGCCCATGGAGATCACCGAGGCCGCCACCACGCCCGTGGTTGCGGCCAGCAGCGCGCCCACAAAGATCACGGCCAGCGCCAGGCCGCCGCGGATCGGGCCGAACACCTGGCCCACGGTATCGAGCAGGTCTTCGGCCATGCCCGAGCGCTCCAGAATCAGACCCATCAGGGTAAAAAAGGGCACGGCCAGCAAGGTGTCGTTGGCCATGATGCCGATCAGGCGCTGGGGCAGCCAGGCCATCACCGAGGAGGGAAAGACCCCCAGTTCGATGCCCAGAAAGCCGAAGGTCAGGCCCGCGGCCCCCAGGCTGAAGGCGACGGGGAAACCCAGCAGCAAAAAGACGATCAGCCCCGCAAACATGATGGGGGCGTAGTTGGCAGCAATAAATTCCATTTAGTTTGTCTCCCGCTGCCTTCAGGCCTTGTGTGCGCTGGCCTGGGCTTCCAGGGCCTCAAGCTGCTTGCGCTCGGCTTCGGCGCGCAGGGCCTCGGCCAGATCTTCTTCTGCGCTCTTGTCGCTGAGCTTGCCCATGGGGTCCGGACCATCGCCGGTCAGGAAGGCAATGCGCTTGATCAGCTCGGAGATGCCTTGCAGCAGCAGCAGCGTCACGCCGACGGGAATCGCCATCCATACGGGCCAGCGGATCAGGCCGCCGGGATTGCCCGACATTTCACCGGACTGGATCATCTGCATCACCACGGGCGTCGTCAGCCAGAGGATGGTCACGCACAGCGGGGTCAGGAAAAAGGCGAAGCCCAGGATGTCGATCCAGACCTGGGCCTTCTTGGAGAGACGGCTGTTGATCACGTCGATGCGCACATGCTCGCGGTGCAGCAGCGTATAGCCGGCGGCAATCAGGAACGACCAGGCAAACAGGTACCACTGCACTTCCAGAAAGGCGTTGGAGCTGGTGTCGAAGGCCTTGCGTACGATGGCGTTGGCGGCGCTGATGAAGGTGGCGGCAAATATCAGCCATATGGAATATTTGCCGACGAAGGCGTTCAGCCTGTCGATGGCCCTGGAAAGGGCAAGTAAAGCCTGCATGGTGTCTCCAAAAAGTAGGCTGTATGTCGCGCAATTGAGGCTGGTAAACCCAAGGCGATCGGAATTTTTGAACTAAGGGTGAGATTCTACGGATGCCTGTATCGGGTTTCTTACAAATCGTGGCGCAAATGTGGCAGCCTCGCGTCAGTCATTGGTTGCTATCAATACGCTAGCTTTTGGCGCTTTTTGGGAGTGATTTGCGGGTCGTTTTATGTGTTTTTCGGGAGCGGGATGTTCGCGGCCTGGAGTCTGCCGCCGGGTTGGCTGGGCGGCTTGGAGTGGGCAGTAACTAGGGCAAATCCGGAGGCGTTGGCGAGGCGGGCGGCCTGCGCTTGCCGGCCAGGCGCCGGTACAGGGTGGCCCGGCTCAGGCCCAGGCTTTTGGCGGCCAGGCTCACATTGCCCAGGGCTTCATGCAGGGCCTGCTGAATCAGCAACTGCTCGCTGGCCCGCAGCGGCAAGGGACTGGCGATCAGCGGAGCCTGCAGCAGCGGGCCGGCCTGGGCAAAGGCCTGCAGACGCAGGCCGGACCACAGCGGCAGCGTCATCAGGGTCTGGGGACGTTGGCGTGCATGCTCGGCCAGATCGGCCCAGGGCAGGGCCAGCAGTTCCTGGCTGTGCATGGGCCGGCGGTCTCCGGGCGGCTGCGGCGGGCGCGGCACCAGTTGGCGCGCCACGCTGTTGCCGCCCAGCATGCAGCCTTCGGCATCGAAAGCCATCAGCCCTTCGCCCTCCTGGCCCAGCGGGCAGCCGGGCCAGTTCAGATGCAGCAGCACCGCATGGGGCAGGGCGCGCAGCAGCCGGTCTTCGATCGCGCGCGCGCAGCGCAGCGCCAGGTGCTGGAGCTCGGGCCGCTCAGGCACATCGATGCCCGTGATGTCGAGCATGCCCAGGCATCGGCCTTGCGCGTCGAAGATGGGGGCGCCGGCGCCGCTGTAGTCGCGCAGCGCGTCGAAGAAATGCTCCTGCCGGTGCAGCCAGACGGGGCCGAGTTCGGTCAGCGCCGCCCCTATGGCCGAGGTGCCCGCGCTGCGCTCCGACAGATCCACGCCCGCGCGGCCCACGGCAAGGGTGCGCCTATCGTGGCGGTCCACCGGGCCTTCAACCTCGAGCACCAGGCCTGAGGCATCGGTCAGCAGGCTGAAGCAGCGCATGGCGCCTACCGCTGCGGCCAGCTGGGCCATCACCGGTCGGGCGGCCTGCAGCAGGGCGTCGTGCCGTTCCTGCAGCTCGCGCAGCGCATGGGGGGCGAGGGCCGCGAACTCCAGCTTCTCGGCCGGGCTGCGGCCTTGCTCCAGGCAGCGCCGCCAGGAGCGCCACAGCCAGGGGGCGATGCCCTCGGGGGCGCCGACCTGCAGGGTAGCGGGGGCGAGCAGCTGCCGTCTGGCCCGGGTCACCAGTGACTGGTGCTCTCCGGGGCTGGCGGGCATGGAGGGGGCTGAGCTGGCAGTGGGCATGCGTGGCTACCAAGATGTCTCATTTTGAGAATATCTGGCCGCCGTCCTCCCGCCCTGGGGGTCAACCCTAGCGATGCCCGGCATCGCTCAGGGCGAGCATATGTGTTGCGCCGAACCACTACCCACATTCCCCAACGCACATCACGCCGGCGATCGGCAGGAGGCAGCACGATGAATGTCCAGTTCACGGTCAATGGCCGCGCAGCCAGCCTTGACATCCCTCCCAATACCCTGCTGGTGCAGGCTCTGCGCGAGCACCTGCACCTGACCGGCACCCATGTGGGCTGCGACACCAGCCAGTGCGGCGCCTGCACCGTGATCGTCGATGGCCGGGCCATCAAATCCTGCACCATGCTGGCCGTGCAGGCCCAGGGCTGCGAGGTTCAGACCATAGAGGGCCTGGCCGCGGCCGACGGCAGCCTGCACCCCATGCAGGCCGCGTTCAAGCAGTGCCACGGGCTGCAATGCGGCTTCTGCACGCCGGGCATGGTCATGAGCGCCGTCGATCTGTGCCGGCAGCAGCCCCAGGCCTCGGATGCGGAGATCCGCGAGCTGCTCGAAGGCAATTTCTGCCGCTGCACGGGCTATCAGAACATCGTCGCTGCCGTCAAAAAAGGCCGCGAAGGCATGAGCGCCGTATAAGCGCGCAACGATCAAAAGAGGAGACACGTCATGGGTGCATCCGATTTTTCCAAGCTCCCGCACATCGGCGAAGCCGTGCTGCGCAAGGAGGACGAGCGCTTTCTGACCGGGGCCGGCCAATACACCGACGATATCGCGCTGGGGGCCCAGGCCTATGCGGTCTTTGTGCGCTCGCCGCATGCGCATGCGGGGCTGCGCGGCGTCAACACCGCCGCGGCCAGGGCGGCGCCGGGCGTGATCGGCGTGCTCACGGGCGCCGATGTAGCGGCCGACAAGATCAACGGCCTGCCCTGCGGCTGGCTGATCACCTCCGCCAACGGCGAGCCCATGAAGGAGCCGCCGCACCCGATTCTGGCGCTGGACACCGTGCGCTATGTGGGCGACCAGGTGGCCATGGTGGTGGCCGAGACGCTGCAGCAGGCGCGCGATGCGGCCGAGCTGGTGGAGGTCGATTACCAGGTGCGGCCCGCAGTGGTGAACGTGGCCGACGCGGCGGGAGGCAAAAAGCCGGGTGCCGTGGTGCACGAGATCGCCCCCGACAACCGCTGCTACAGCTGGGCGATAGGCGACAAGTCGGCCGTCGACGCCGTGTTTGCCGACGCGGCCCATGTCACCCGCCTGGACCTGGTCAACAACCGCCTGATCCCCAACGCCATGGAGCCGCGCGTGGCGATCGGCAGCTACAACCGCGCCATGGACGAGTACACCTTGTACGTGGCCAACCAGAACCCGCATGTGGAGCGGCTGCTGATGACGGCCTTCGTCATGGGTCTGCCCGAGAGCAAGGTGCGCGTGATCGCGCCCGATGTGGGCGGCGGCTTCGGCTCCAAGATCTTCCTCTATGCCGAGGATGTCTGCCTGACCTGGGCGGCCAAGAAGCTCAACCGCAACATCAAGTGGACGGCCGATCGCAGCGAATCCTTTCTGACCGATGCCCATGGCCGCGACCATGTGAGCCATGCCGAGATGGCCATGGACGCCAACGGCAAGTTCCTCGCGCTGCGCGTGCACACCGATGCCAATCTGGGCGCCTATCTGTCCACGTTCGCGAGCGCCGTGCCCACCATTCTGTATGCGACCCTGCTCGCGGGCCAGTACACCACGCCGCAGATCTACATTGAGGTCGATGCCTGGTTCACCCACACCTCGCCCGTCGACGCCTACCGCGGCGCGGGCCGGCCCGAGGCCACCTACCTGCTCGAACGCCTGGTCAGCCGCTGCGCCTGGGACATGAATCTGTCGCAGGCCGAAATCCGGCGGCGCAACTTCGTCACCAGCTTTCCCTATCAGACGCCGGTGGCCCTGCAGTACGACGTGGGGGACTACCGGGCCTGCATGGACCAGGCCGAGCAGCTGGCCGATGTGGCGGGCTTTGCCGCGCGCCGCGCGGCCAGCGAAGCCAGGGGGCTCAGGCGCGGCCTGGGCTACAGCAGCTATATCGAGGCCTGCGGCCTGGCGCCCAGCAATATCGCGGGGGCGCTGGGCGCGCGCGCCGGCCTGTTCGAATGCGGCGAGGTGCGCGTGCACCCCACGGGCAGCGTGACGGTGTTCACGGGCTCGCACAGCCACGGCCAGGGCCATGAGACGACTTTTGCGCAGGTGGTCGCGGCGCGCCTGGGGATTCCCATAGAGAACGTGGAGATCGTGCACGGCGACACGGGCCGCGTGCCCTTCGGCATGGGCACTTACGGCTCGCGCTCCATCAGCGTGGGCGGCGCGGCCATCATGAAGGCGCTGGACAAGATCGAGGCCAAGGCCAAGAAGATCGCGGCCCACCTGCTGGAGGCCAGCGACAGCGATATCGACTTTACGGAGGGAGAGTTCAGGGTCAGGGGCACGGACAAGGCGCTGCCGTTTGCGCAGATCGCGCTCACGGCCTATGTGCCGCACAACTATCCGCTGGACAAGCTCGAACCCGGGCTCGACGAAACCGCGTTCTACGATCCGACCAATTTCACCTTCCCTGCGGGCACTTATATCTGCGAGGTGGAGCTGGATCCGGCCACGGGGGCCGTGCGCGTGGACCGCTTCAGCGCCGTCGACGACTTCGGCACCATCATCAACCCCATGATCGTCGAAGGCCAGGTCCATGGCGGCCTGGCCCAGGGCATAGGCCAGGCGCTGCTGGAGAACTGCGTCTACGACCGCGATTCGGGTCAGCTGCTGACCGGCAGCTTCATGGACTATGCGCTGCCGCGCGCCGACGACCTGCCCGACTTCAAGCTGGGCACGGTGTGCACGCCCTGCACCCACAACCCGCTGGGCACCAAGGGCTGCGGCGAGGCCGGGGCGATAGGCTCGCCGCCCGCGGTGATCAACGCCGTGCTCGATGCCCTGCATCCGCTGGGCGTCAAGGACCTGGACATGCCGGCCAGCCCGCATCGCGTGTGGCAGGCCATAGACGCTGCGCGCGGCTGAACAAGGGAGACAGAAGATGTACGCCTTTAGCTATTCCAAGCCCGGTACCCGCAGCGAAGCCACGGCCGCCCACGGTCAGTTTCTGGCCGGCGGCCAGAGCCTGATTCCCTCCATGAGGCTGAGGCTGGCTCAGCCCGGCGCCATCGTGGACCTCAACGGCATCGCCGACCTCGCGGGCATCCGCGTCGGCGGCAATCAGGTTGAAATCGGCACCATGACCCGCCATGCCGATGTGGCCGCCAGCCCGGAGGTACAGGCCGCGATTCCGGCGCTGGCGCAGCTGGCCGCCGGCATAGGCGACCGCCAGGTGCGGGCGCGCGGCACGCTGGGCGGCTCGCTCGCCAACAACGATCCAGCGGCCTGCTATCCCAGCGCCGTGCTGGGCCTGGGCGCCACGGTGGTGACCGATAGGCGGGAAATCGCCGGCGACGATTTCTTTCAAGGCATGTACACCACGGCGCTGCAAGAGGGCGAACTCATCACGGCCGTGCGCTTTCCCGTGCCCAAGGCCGCGGCCTATCTCAAGTTCAAGCAGCCCGCATCGCGCTTTGCACTGGTGGGCGTGTTTGTGGCCCAGACCGCGCAGGGCGTGCGCGTGGCGGTGACGGGGGCCGGGCTGTCGGTGTTTCGCCATGCGCAGCTGGAGGCTGCGCTCAACCAGAGTTTCACGCCCGGGGCGGCCGCTGCCGTGAAGATAGACGACAGCGAGCTCAACAGCGATCTGCATGCCAGCGCACGGTACCGGGCCCAGCTCATCAGCGTTCAGGCCCAGCGCGCGGTGGCGCAAATGCATGGCACTCCCTGAGCGGCCGCGTCGCTTCCTATTGCGCCTCGCCCTCTCTCTTTTTAAGGAGGGGCGACGGCGCTCCCGGCTGGTGCACCCCAGCGTTGGGCGGCTGTTGCTCGGCGTTTCTGGTTAGGCGTGTTTCGTGTACCGCAGGTCTTGTTCTGAGCCGATTTTTAAGGGAAAGCGCCTAAAACCTATGCAGGATAAGCGCAAGCAGCTATGAAAAATAGAGAAAGCCCCGTGGCATCCATCGATGCGCTGATAGCCGCCCTGCGCGAGCAGGGCTATTTTGCGGATCGGCGCCTGGCCACGGCGGTTTTTCTCGCGCTGCGTCTGCAGCGGCCGCTGCTGCTGGAGGGCGAGCCCGGCGTGGGCAAGACGGCGCTGGCCCAGGCGCTGTCGGCCGTGCTAGCGCGCGAGCTGATACGGTTGCAATGCTACGACGGCATGGAGCAGCGCGAGGCGCTGTACGAGTGGAACTACGCGGCCCAGCTGCTGCATCTGCGCGCGTCGGAAATGAGGGCCTCCACGCTCGGCACTGACCTGTCCTCGCTGCCCCCCGAGGGGGCGCTCGCTACCTTGGGGCGGCCCGGCGGCAGCTCGACGCGCGCCGGCACCGAGGTCGAGGCCCTGGAGCAGGAGCTTTATCAAGCCCGCTATCTGGTGCGCCGCCCGCTGCTGCAGGCCCTGCAGGCGCCCGCGCCCGGCGCCGTGCTGCTGATCGACGAGGTGGACAGAGCCGATGAGCCCTTCGAGGCCTTTCTGCTCGAGTACCTGGGCGAGTACCAGGTCAGCATTCCCGAACTCGGCGTGATCCGCGCCCAGCTGCCGCCGGTCACCCTGCTGACCAGCAACCGCACGCGCGATCTGCACGATGCCGTGAGGCGCCGCTGCCTGTACCACTGGTTGGACTACCCCGAGCGCGAGCGCGAGCTAGCCATAGTCCAGGCCAAGGTGCCCGAGGCCGGCAAGGCCTTGACCGAGCAGATCGCCAACTTTGTCGCGCGTCTGCGCAGCCGCCCCTTTGCCGATGCCTTCGAGCGCACGCCCGGGATTGCCGAAAGCGTGGAATGGGCCAAGGCCCTGGTGGCGCTCGATGCCCTGGTCATAGACCCGGAACTGGTGCACGAGACCGCCGGCATTCTGTTCAAGCAGCGCGAAGACGTGGCGGCGCTGACGCCCGAGCGTCTGCAGCAACTGCTGGCGCCCCAGGAATGAAAATCCCGCCTAGCCGCCGTACAGCCGCCCCGCGCAGAAAGGGCCGGGGTTTTGCCGCGAGGTGGCCGGGCCTTGGCCCGCGTGCAGGGAGGGCACTGCATGTCCGCGGCGACTGAGGCGCAGCGCGCAAACTGGTGGGGCGATGCGCGCAGCGGCAAGCTGCCCGCCAATCTGCTGGGCTTCGGCCGGGCGCTGCGGCGCGCAGGCATTCCCGTCGATGCCGAGCGCCTGGCACTGGCACAGCAAAGCCTGGTGCTCACGGGCATGGCCAAGCAGGATGTGGCCGCGGCGCTGGAGGCGGTGCTGGTGTCGCGCGAGCAGGATCTGGTGGTCTTTCGAGAGCTGTTTGCGGCCTATTTCCGCAATCCCGAGGTAGCGCAGCAGCTGCTGGGCCAGTTGCTGCCCAGGTCGCCGGAGGCAGCCAGGCCGCGCCATAGGCCGCGTGTGCAGGAGGCCTTGGCGGCCATCCGCGCCGCAGGACGGCCGGGCGAGTCCAGGGATGAGCCCAGGCTGGATGCCGCCATGTCGGCCAGCGAGCGGCGCCGGTTGCAGCATGCGGACTTCGAGCAGCTCAGCGCCAGCGAGTACCGGCTGGTGCAGCAACTGGTGCGCGACATAAGGCTGCCGCTGCCCAGCTACCGCAGCCGCCGCAGCGAGCTGCATGTTTCCGGCAGCCGCGTGCATTGGCCCGCCAGCCTGAAGGCCGCGGCGCGCAGCGGCGGCGAACTCGCGCAGCTGCGCTGGCTCAGGCACAAGCACCGGCCCATGCCCTGGCTGGCGCTGGTCGATGTGTCGGGCTCCATGGAGCGCTATGTGCGCCTGCTGCTGGCTTTTCTGCATCAGGCCAGCAGTCCTCGGCGCCATCCCGGGCTGAGCCGCCATGTCTACAGCATGGGCACGAGCCTGCGCGATCTGAACAGCGCTTTCGCGCTTGCCGACCCCGATGCCATGCTGGCCAGGGTCAATGCCGAAATCGACGACTTCGGCGGCGGCACGCGCCTGGGCGAGTGCCTGGCGCAGCTGCACAGGCAGGCGGCGCGCCATCTGGTCGGGCGGCGCACGCTGGTGCTGCTGGTCAGCGACGGCCTGGACACCGGCGAGCCGCAGCTGCTGGAGCGGGAGCTGCAATGGCTGGGCCGGCATAGCGCGCGCATAGTCTGGCTCAACCCCTTGTTGCGTTTTGACGGGTATGCCCCCTTGGCCCGGGGTGCGGCCGTCCTGCATCGTCACACCCATGCCATGCTGGCCGTGCACAACCTGGAGTCGCTGCAGCAGCTGGCCCGGCATCTGGCGCGGCTGCTGCAGGCCGGCGACCATCACCGTTGAGAAAAGGAGAACCCTATGGAAATGCAAGCCAGCCGTTCTTTGGCCGTGAGCCAGCAGCAGGCCTGGGAGGCGCTCAACGATCCGCAGACGCTCCAGCAATGCCTGGCGGGCTGCGAGAAGTTCGAGCCCGGCGAGGATGGCGCCTATGCGGTCGTCATGGCCGTCAAGGTCGGCCCTGTTGCGGCCAGGTTCACCGGCAAGGTCACCTTGTCCGAGGTGCGGCCGCCCGAGAGCTACACGATGGCCTTCGACGGCCAGGGCGGCGTGGCCGGTTTTGGCCAGGGGCAGGCCAAGGTCGCGCTGGAGCCCATCGATGCCGGCCACTGCGAACTGCGCTACGAGGTCCAGGCCCAGGTGGGCGGCAAGATCGCCCAGCTCGGGCAGCGCCTGATCGACGGCGCGGCTAAGAGCATGGCGGACGATTTCTTTGCGCGCTTCGGAGCGTTGATGCAGGAGCGCCATCCGGCCGAGGCCGAGCCGGCCGCGGAGCTGGACATGCGCTCCTGGGAGCATGATGCGGCCTCCGTAACCCAGGTCCCGCTCGATGCCACGCCCGTGGCCGCGCCCCCGGAACGACAGGGCCTGCCGACCTGGGCCTGGATTCTGGCCGCGCTGGTGGTGCTGGGCCTGCTGTGGCTGCTGAGCCGCTAGCCGGCCCGCGACAGCCCGGGGCGCGATGGCCCGAGACGCTTATTGCGGCTGGGCGTGGAAGGCCTTGTTGGCGATCTTCCAGCCCTGCTCGGTCTTGAGCAGCACAAAGTAGTCGGTGAAGGTCACGGCGCCGTGGTGCAGCGTGACCTTGGCCATGGCGGCCGTACCCACGATGTCCAGATAGTCGATGGTGCGGCGGCGCGTGGCCTCGTCGGCCGCGGGCGTGTTCTTGAAACGCTGGCAGTAGAAGTCCAGATCCCAGGAGGTCAGCGGGCCTTCGCGCACGGATTCCAGGCGCGCCGTGGGCATGAAGGCAGCGCGCATGTGCTCGGCGTTGTCTTCTGCATGGCCGCGCATATACAGCTCCAGGGGCGCGCGCACGGCGGCTTCTTCGGGGTGGTTGGTCAGGCGTTCGGTGGTCATATGGGTTCTCCGTGGGGCCGGCGCTGCGGCCGCAGCACGGCCAGGGTCGACAGGCGACAAGCATGAGGCCGGTCAAACACCGCATTGCCACTGTGCAGGTCAGCACTGTTTCAGCCTCGGCGCGCGGAACGGGGACAGGTAAACCGGCGGTAAAGCGAGGGTAAATGCAGGCAAAGCCGGCGCCGCTTGGGCGCGGGTGCAAATACAAATAGCTACCATTGGGCTCAAATTCGGGTCCGTACATCCTGCCTCAACACAATGCCAAGCACACCACCACCGACCAAAGCGTTCTTCCATCCTCAGCAGGGCAAGGCCAGGCCCGCGGTTCTGATCGGCGTGATCCTGGCACTGGCGGCCGCCGGCGGCGGCGTCTGGTGGTATCAGCAGGAACACGGCGCCGGCCAGGATGCATCGGCGGTATCTGCTTCCAGCAAGGGAGCGGGCAACGCGCGCGGGGGGCGTGGCAGCCGCATGGGGCCGGGCGGCCCCGGCGGCATGGGCCAGGCCCAGCCCGTGTCCGTGGGCGTGGTCGAGCAGCGCGATATGCGCGTGTTGGTCAGCGCCATAGGCACCATGAATGCGCGCGCCACGGCCGTGGTGCGGGCCAAGGTCTCGGGAGAGCTGCAAAAGCTCTATTTCAAGGAAGGCGACGAGGTCAAGGCCGGACAGCTGTTGGCCGAAATCGATCCGCGCAGCTTTCAGGCCGCGCTGAGTCAGGCCCAGGGGGCGCTGGTCCGCGACCAGGCTCAGCTCAAGAATGCCCAGCTCGACCTGCAGCGCTACAAGGAACTGCTGGCGCAGGACTCCATCGCCAGCCAGCAGGTGGACACCCAGCTGGCGCTGGTGCGCCAGCTGCAGGGCACGGTGGCCGCGGACCAGGGGCAGGTGGATGCGGCCAAGCTGCAGCTGAGCTACACGCGCATCACGGCGCCGATCTCGGGGCGCCTGGGCCTGCGCCAAGCCGACCTGGGGAATGTGGTCAACCCCTCGGATACGAACGGGCTGGTGACTATCACCCAGGTGCGGCCCATCGACGCCCTGTTCTCCGTGCCCGAGGCCCATATCAGCGCGCTGGCCGAGCAGCTGCGTGCGGGCAAGAGCATGGCCGTGGAGCTCTGGGACCGGGAGCAGAAACAGCTGCTGGCCAAAGGTCAGCTCAACGCGCTGGACAACACCATCGACATCACCACCGGCACCGTCAAGGCCAAGGCCGCGTTCGACAATGCCGACGGCAGGCTGTTCGCCAATCAGTTCGTCAACGTCAAGCTGCAACTGCGCCAGCTCGATCAGGTGCTGGCCGTGCCGGCAACCGCGGTGCAGAACAACTATGTGTATCTGGTCCAGCCCGACAAGACGGTGACGCAGCGCAAGATCACCGTGGGCGTCACCGACGGCGACTATGTGAGCGTGCGCGGCGATCTCAAGCCCGGCGACCAGGTGGTGACCGACGGCATCGACCGCCTGCGTGAAGGCGCACAGGTCACGGTGATTGATACCGAAAAGGTCAAAAAGGTGGACCAGGCCGTGCAGGACGCGGCCAGCCAGCCGCGCGGCGGCATGCGCAACCTCACGCCCGAGCAGCGTGAAAAGCTGGCCAAGATGACGCCCGAGGAGCGCAAGGCCTTCTTCCAGAAGCTGCGTGCCGAGCGCGCCGCCAACGGCGGCCAGGCGACCCTGGCCGCGCCGGAAGGCAAGGGCGCGCAGCCCGCGGCCGGCGGCGAGGCGCGAGCCTCCGAGGCCTCGAGCAAGCCCGGGGTGCCGGCTGCGGGTGGCGCGGATGCCAGGCCCGCAGAAGCGGGAGCCGGTGGGGGCGAGCATCGCCGCCAGCTGACGCCCGAGCAGCGCGAGAAGCTGGAGGCGATGATGCCCGAGGAACGCAAGGCCTTTTTCCAGAAGCTGCGCGCCGAGCGCGCCGCCAACGGCCAGGGGGGCGAGGCCGCACCCGCCGCGGGCCGCTGAGCATAGTCCGGACCTGCGGCCACCATGAATATCTCCCGTCTTTTCATTCTCCGGCCCATCGCCACCTCGCTGCTGATGGTGGCGGTGCTGATCGCCGGCATTCTTGCCTACCGGCTGCTGCCGATCTCGGCCCTGCCCGAGGTGGACTACCCCACGATCGAGGTCACCACCCTGTATCCGGGCGCCAGCCCCGACGTGATGACCTCCAATGTCACGGCGCCGCTGGAGCGCCAGTTCGGCCAGATGCCGGGGCTGGACCAGATGTCGTCCACGAGCTCGGGCGGCGCCTCGGTCATCACGCTGCGCTTTTCGCTGAACATGTCCATGGACGTGGCCGAGCAGCAGGTGCAGGCCGCCATCAATGCCGGCAGCAATCTGCTGCCCAGCGACCTGCCCATGCCCCCGCTGTACAGCAAGGTCAATCCGGCCGATGCGCCGGTGCTGACGCTGGCCATCACTTCGCCTTCGCTGCCCGTCATCAGGATCAACGACCTGGTGGAAAACCGGCTCGCGCCCAAGCTGTCCCAGGTCAAAGGCGTGGGTCTGGTCGCGATCGCCGGCGCGCGCCGCCCCGCGGTGCGCATCCAGGCCAACCCGGCGGCGCTGGCCGGTCTGGGCATGACGCTGGACGATGTGCGCACGGCCATCGCGGCCGCCAACGTCAAGACCGCCAAGGGGGGCTTTGACGGGCCGGACCGCGCCTCGACCATAGATGCCAACGACCAACTGCAGTCGGCCGCCGATTACCGCAACCTCATCATCGCCTTCAAGAACGGCAACCCCGTGCGTCTGGCCGATGTGGCCCAGACCGTGGACGATGCCGAGAACACGCGGCTGGCCGCCTGGTCCGGCACGCCCGACAAGGGCTCCAAGGCCGCGGTGATCCTCAATATCCGTCGCCAGCCCGGCGCCAACGTCATCCAGACCGTGGATGCCATCAAGGCCTTGCTGCCCCAGCTCAAGGAGACCCTGCCCGCGTCCGTGGACGTGCAGGTGCTGACCGACCGCACGATCACCATCCGCGAGTCCGTGAAGGACATGCAGTTCGAGCTGGCCCTGTCCATCGCCCTGGTGGTGATGGTGATCTTCCTGTTCCTGCGCAGCGCCTCGGCCACGCTGATCCCCAGCGTGGCCGTGCCGCTGTCGCTGATCGGCACCTTCGGCGTCATGTATCTGGCGGGCTTTTCCATCAACAACCTCACGCTGATGGCCCTGACCATTTCCACGGGTTTTGTGGTCGACGATGCCATCGTGATGATCGAGAACATCGCGCGCTTCGTGGAAAAAGGCGAGCCGCCGCTGCAGGCCGCGCTCAAGGGCGCCAAGCAGATCGGCTTCACCATCATCTCGCTGACCATCTCGCTGGTGGCGGTGCTGATCCCGCTGCTGTTCATGGGCGATGTGGTGGGGCGCCTGTTCCACGAGTTCGCCATCACCATGGCCGTGGCGATCCTGATCTCGGCCGTGGTCTCGCTCACGCTCACGCCCATGCTCTGCGCGCGGCTGCTGCACCAGCGGCCCGAGGGCGAGGAGGCCGAGCGCGAGTCCCATCGCTTCTCCGGCGTGATGGGCCGCTTCTTTGACCGGGTGATCGCGGGCTACGGCCGCGTGCTGACCTGGGTGCTGGACCACAGCAAGCTGACCTGGCTGGTGTTCCTGGCCACGCTGGCCGTCACCGTGCTGCTGTATTTCGTCGTGCCCAAGGGCTTCTTCCCCGAGCAGGACACGGGCACGATCGCGGCCACCACCGAGGCCGACCAGGCGATTTCCTTCGCCGCCATGGCCGAGCGCCAGCAGGCGCTGGCCGAGCAGCTGCTCAAGGACCCGGCCGTGCAGAGCATCTCCTCCTTCATCGGCGTCGACGGCACCAACACCACGCTCAACACCGGGCGGATCCAGATCGACCTCAAGCCCCATGGCCAGCGCGATGCGCTGGGCGTGGTGCTCCACCGGCTGGCCGATGACGCGCAGAAGGTGGCGGGCATACGCCTGTATGCCCAGCCCGTGCAGGATCTGACCATCGAAGACCGCCAGGCGCGCACGCAATACCAATTGCTGATGTCCTCGCCCGATATGACGCAGCTGAACGCCAGCACCAAGGCGCTGGTGGCGCGGCTGCAGCAGCTGCCGCAGCTGCTGGACGTGAGCAGCGACCTGCAGAACCAGGGCCGCCAGGCCTATGTGCAGATCGACCGCGCGCAGGCCAGCCGTCTGGGCGTGACCGTGGCGGCCGTGGACTCGGCGCTGTACAACGCCTTCGGCCAGCGTCTGATCTCCACCATCTTCACGCAGTCCAACCAGTACCGCGTGGTGCTCGAGGTGGCGCCGCAGTTCAAGATCGGCCCCGAGGCGCTGCAAAGCATTTACGCGGCCTCGACCAGCGGCGCACCCGTGCCGCTGACCTCGATCGCCACGGTCAGCGAGCGCCCCATGGCCCTGGCCGTGAACCATGTGGACCAGCTGCCCGCGGCCACGATATCGTTCAATACCGCGCCCGGCGTCTCGCTGGGGCATGCGGTGCAGGCCGCCCAGCAGGTGATCCAGAGCATGCGCGACGAGGGCCAGATCCCGCTGTCGGTGGATGCGCAGTTCCAGGGCGCGGCCCTGGCCTTCCAGGCCTCGCTGTCCAATACCTTGCTGCTGGTGCTGGCGGCCGTGATCACCATGTACATCGTGCTGGGCGTGCTCTACGAGAGCACGATTCACCCGATCACGATTCTCTCGACCCTGCCGTCCGCGGGCGTGGGGGCGCTGCTGGCGCTGCTGATGGCGGGGCTGGATCTGGACATCATCGCCATCATCGGCATCGTGCTGCTGATAGGCATCGTCAAGAAGAACGCCATCATGATGATCGACTTCGCGCTGGAGGCCCAGCGCGATGAGGGCATGAATGCGCACGAGGCCATACACCAGGCCTGTCTGCTGCGCTTTCGCCCGATTCTCATGACCACGCTGGCGGCCCTGCTGGGCGCGCTGCCGCTGATGATAGGCACGGGCGTGGGCAGCGAGCTGCGCCATCCCCTGGGCGTGACCCTGGTCGGTGGCCTGCTGGTGAGCCAGCTGCTGACGCTGTTCACCACGCCGGTGATCTATCTGACCTTCGAGGGCTGGGCCGAGCGCTGGCGCCTCAAACATGGTCTGTCGGCGGTCAAGCGCATGCCCAGGACCGAGGCCGAGGCACAGGCCGCGGAAGAGGGCGGGGCCCGGCCATGAGCATTGCCACGCCCTTCATCTTCCGCCCCGTCGCCACCATGCTGCTGACCATTGGCATGGCCCTGGCGGGCGGCGTGGCCTATTTTCTGCTGCCGGTAGCGCCGCTGCCGCAGGTGGACTACCCGACGATCTCCGTGTCGGCCAGCCTGCCCGGGGCCGAGCCGGACACCATGGCGGCCACGGTGGCCACGCCGCTGGAGCGGGCGCTGGGCTCCATCGCGGGCGTCAACGAGATGACCTCCAGCTCCAGCCTGGGCAGCACGCGCATCACGCTGCAGTTCGATCTGTCGCGCACCGTCGACAGCGCGGCCCACGACGTGCAGGCGGCCATCAATGCCGCACGCACGCTGCTGCCTTCGGGCATGCCCAGCAACCCGACCTACCGCAAGGTCAACCCCGCGGACGCGCCCATCATGATCGTGGCGCTGACCTCGGACAGCCTCACGCGCGGCCAGATGTATGACGCGGCCTCCACGGTGCTGGCGCAAAAGCTGTCCCAGGTCGACGGCGTGGGCCAGGCCACCATCAACGGCGGCGCCTTGCCCGCGGTGCGCGTGGAGCTGGACCCGGTGCGCCTGGCCTCCAACGGCATTTCGCTGGAGCAGGTGCGCACCGCCATCAGCGCCACCAATGCCAACCGCCCGCTGGGCGCCGTGGAGCGCGAGGACCATTACTGGCAGGTGGCGACCAACGACCAGGCACGCACCGCGGCCGAGTACGCGCCGCTGGTGCTGAGCTGGGCCAACGGCAGCGCCGTGCGCCTGCGCGACGTGGCCGACGTGACGGATTCCGTGCAGGACGTGCGCAACTACGGCGTGATGAACGGCAAGCCCGCGGTGCTGCTGCAGGTCTTCAAGCAGCCCGACGCCAACATCCTGCAGGCGGTGGACAAGGTGCGCGCGCTGCTGCCGCAGCTCAAGGCCTCGATTCCCTCGGCCATAGACATGACGGTGATCTCGGACCGCACGCCGACGCTGCGCGCCTCGGTCAAGGAGGTGCAGCGCTCGCTGCTGATCTCCGTGGCGCTGGTCATCATGGTGGTGTTCCTCTTCCTGCGCCGCGCGCGCGCCACGCTGATTCCGGCCGTGGCCGTGCCGGCCTCGCTGCTGGGCACTTTCGGCATCATGTATCTGTGCGGCTATACGCTGGACAATCTGTCGCTGATGGCCCTGACCGTGGCCACGGGCTTCGTGGTGGACGATGCCATCGTGGTGCTCGAGAACGTGATGCGCCACATGGAGCGCGGCAAGTCCGCCATGCAGGCCGCGCTGCTGGGGGCGCGCGAGATCGGCTTCACCGTGGTCTCGATGAGCCTGTCGCTGATCGCGGTGTTCGTGCCCATTCTTTTCATGGCGGGCATCGTGGGCCGGTTCTTCCGCGAATTCGCGGTGGTCATGTCGGCGGCGATCCTGGTGTCCATGCTGGTCTCGCTGACCACCACGCCCATGATGTGCGCGGCACTGCTGCGCACGCCCGAGCAGGAAGCGCGGCGGCGCCAGGCGCGCGCCGGCAGCCCCTCCAAGCGCCGCTGGGATGCTTTCTGGCAGGGCGTGTCCGACGCCATAGGCCGTTTCGAGCGGAAGGTGAGGGCTTTTTATCGCCGCACCCTGGCCTGGGGGTTGCGCCACCAGCCCGTGGTCATGGCCACCCTGGTCGCGGTGATAGGGCTGAACGTCTATCTCTATGCGACCATAGAAAAAGGCTTTATGCCCAGCGAGGACACGGGTCGCGTCATGGGCTTCATCCGTGCCGACCAGTCCACGTCGTTCCAGGCCATGGAACGGCGCATCAAGCGCTTTCTGGCCGTGGTGCAGGAAGACCCGGCCGTGGAATACGTGACCGGCTTCACGGGCGGCGGCCAGGCCAATGCGGCCAATATGTTCATGTCGCTCAAGCCCCTGGCCGAGCGCAAGGTCTCCAGCGACGAGGTCATCAACCGCCTGCGCGAAAAGCTCAAGAACGAGCCCGGCGCGCGCCTGTTCATGATGACGCAGACCGATGTGCGCATCGGCGGCCGCCAGAGCATGGCCTCCTACCAGTACACGCTGCAGGCCGACGACACGGCGGAGCTGCGGCTGTGGGAGCCGCGCATACGCCAGGTGCTGTCCACGCTGCCCGAGCTGACCGATGTGAACAGCGACGTGCAGGACAACGGCATACAGACCAAGCTGGTCATAGACCGCGACCAGGCCACGCGCCTGGGCCTCACGGTCGCGCAGATCGACAACACCTTGAACGACGCCTTCGGCCAGCGTCAGGTGGGCGTGATCTACAACCCGCTCAACCAGTACCGGGTGGTGATGGAGGCCGCGCCCCAGTATCTGCAGAGCCCGGAGGCGCTGCGCGGCTTCTTCCTGGTCAACAGCTCGGGCCAGCGGGTGCCGCTGACGGCGTTTGCCAGGATCACGGTCTCCAGCACCCCGCTGTCGGTCAACCACCAAAGCGGCACGCCGGCCAGCACGGTGAGCTACAACCTCGCGCCCGGCGTGTCGCTGTCCCAGGCCAACGATGCGATCCGCAATGCCATGGCGGAGCTGGGCGTGCCCGTGTCCATACGCGGCAGCTTCAGCGGCTCGGCCGGCGCCTTCCAGCAGGCGCTGGCAGGCCAGCCGCTGCTGATTCTGGCGGCCATCATCACCATCTATCTGGTGCTGGGCATACTCTACGAGAACCTGGTGCACCCGCTGACCATCCTTTCCACGCTGCCGTCGGCCGGCGTGGGCGCGCTGCTGGCACTGATGCTGTTCAAGACCGAGTTTTCGCTGATCGCCTTCATCGGCGTGATCCTGCTGATCGGCCTGGTCAAGAAGAACGCCATCATGATGATCGACTTCGCGCTGGAGCACGAGAAAGGCGGCCATGCCACGGCGGCCCAGTCCATTTACCGCGCCTGCGATCTGCGCCTGCGCCCGATTCTGATGACCACCATGGCGGCCCTGTTCGGTGCGCTGCCGCTGGCCCTGGGCCGCGGCGACGGAGCCGAGCTGCGCCAGCCCCTGGGCATTGCCATCGTGGGCGGCCTGCTGCTGAGCCAGGTGCTCACGCTCTACACCACGCCCGTGGTCTATGTGCTGCTCGACCGTGCGCGCAAGCGCGTGCTGCGCGTCTGGGCCGCGCGCCCCGCCTGGCTGCGCAGAAGCCAGGGCGGCGCTGCAGCCGCCCTGAGCGCGGGAAAGTGAGATATCTATGCAAGAACCTGATCTGAATCCCAAGCTCGCACGCGAGGCCGAGAGGCTCAAACGGAGCTCCGCCTGGCGCGGCATGCCGCGCCTGCTGCCCCTGGCCGCCGCAGCGCTGCTGGCCGCCTGCTCCACCCAACCCGCCTACCAGCCGCCCCGGCTCGACGTGCCCGCGCAGTTCAAGGAAGCCACGCCGCAGGCGCAGCAGGCCGGCATCTGGCAGCCGGCGGCCAACGGTGCCGGCCCGTCCGTGCCCGCGGTCTCCGAGCGCTGGTGGACCCTGTACGGCGACGAGACCCTGAACCGCCTGCAGGACGAAGCCATGGCCGGCAACCCCGGCGTGGAGCAGGCCGTGGCTCGGCTGCGCGCCGCGCAGGCCGCGCTGGCCAGCAGCCGGGCCGCGCAGCTGCCCACGCTGGGCACCACGGGCAGCGGCACGCGCGCGCTCACGGGCGGCGGCACCTACAGCAACACCAATGGCGAGAACGTGGCGCGCAGCGGTTCCATCAACAACAACTTCTCGCTGGGGCTGAGCGCGAGCTGGGAGATGGACCTCTGGGGCAAGCTCTCGGGCGCCGTCGATGCGAATCGCGCCACGGCCCAGGCCAGCAGCGACGATCTGGCGGCCGCACGCCTGTCGGCCCAGGCCTCGGTGGCGCAGACCTATTTCTCGCTGCGTGCGGCCGAGGCGCAGATGCAGTTTCTGCAGGACAGCCTCCAGGCCTACGAGCAAAGCCTGCAGCTCACGCAGAACCGCTACAGGGCCGGCGTGGCCTCGTCGGCCGATGTGGCCCAGGCCCAGTCCCAGTACAAGAGTACCCAGGCCAGCCTGATAGACGCGCAGACCACGCGCGCCCAGTACGAGCATGCGCTGGCGGCCTTGCTGGGCAAGGCTCCCGCGGCTTTCAGCCTGCCGGTGACCGGACTGCTGCCGGCGCCGCCCGTCGTGCCGGAAATGCTGGCCTCGACCCTGCTGGAGCAGCGCCCCGATATCGCGGCGGCCGAGCGCCGCATGGCCGCCGCCAACGCCCAGGTCGGCGTGGCGCGCGCCGCGTATTTCCCCTCGCTGACCCTGTCGGCCAGCGCGGGCTACCGCAACTCCATGCTCTCCAACCTGCTGAGCGCACCCAATCTGTTCTGGTCCCTGGGGCCGTCCCTGGCCATGACCCTGTTCGACGGCGGCGCGCGCAGCGCGGCCGTGGAGTCGGCCCGGGCCTCGCTGGACCTGGCCGGCGCCACCTACAAGCAGACCGTGATCACGGCGCTGCAGGAGGTCGAGGACAACCTGGTTGCGGCCGGCAATCTGGCCCAGGAGCAGCAGGTCCAGGCCGAGGCCCTGGCCGCGGCGCGGCAGTCGCTGACGGTGGCCAACAACCAGTACAAGGCGGGCACGGTGGCCTATCTCAATGTGCTATCGGCCCAGACCACGGTGCTGAGCGCGCAGAACACGCTGATCAGCGTGCAGAACCGGCGCCTGACGGCGGTCAACACCTTGCTCAAGAATGTGGCCGGGCGCTGGCAGCCGCTGGAGGCCAGGCCGGGCCGGGAGCTGGCGGCCCAATGAGCCGCCGGCGCCAGTAGTCCGTCTGAATTAAGTGAAGCCACGGTTGCCGCTGCAGAGCCAGGGCTCAGATGATGGCTCCATCGAACGCCCGCCGCACGGCGGGCGTTTCCTGGCTCACCCATCGGAAGAGGCGGATTCATGACCTTGCAGTCGCTGGCGGACAAACTGGAAATCAACGAGCTGCTGGCACGCTATTGCCATGCTCTGGACCTCGGGGACTGGCAGGCATTCGCGGCCTTGTTCACGCCGGATGCGGCCCTGGACTTCACGGCCTTTGGCGGCCCCAAGGGCACGCCCGCGCAGCTGCAGGCGTTTTTTGCGCCCATCCTGGGCGGGCTCAAGGCCTATCAGCACACGGTCTCCACGGTGGTGATAGAGCTGCAGGGCGACTGCGCCAAAGCGCGCTCGGCGGCCATGGTGCCCATGACCCGCCTCGATGCCGAGGGCCGGGAGCAGACCTTCATGAGCGGGCTCTGGTATGAGGACGAGCTGGTCCGCACCGGCCTGGGCTGGCAGATCAAGGCCCGCACCCAGGTGCGCAGCTGGGCCGCGGCTCTGGCGTAGCGGGCCGGGAGCGCAAGCGACCACGCCAAAAAGCCGGTGCTGCACCTACCTATAGGCTCTGGGGTACAACTGTATGGTTTTCTTGCGAGCCGCCATCCATGAGCATTGTTGTTTTCTACCTGCGCAATTCCAGTCCCGAAGGCCAGACCCCGGCCTGGCAGCCCCAGTGCCAGCCGTTTGACGATGCGCAGATGGGCGAGGCGCTGGCCCTGTGCCAGCAGTTGCGCAAGGACCCGTGCCATATGCATGTCACCATCTCCTCGGAGCTGCGCGAGATGGTGGGGCCGGTGGGCGTGTCGGCCGTGGAAGACGGCAAGACCCCCGACGGCCTGGACTATGAGTGGAGCAAGGCCGGCCGCGCGGGTGCGAGCCGCAGGAATGCGAAGCAAGCGCCCAGGCGGCGTGAGGACATGGACAGCTGAGCCTGTGCCGTGCGGCAGCTCCGGCCTTCGGGCTTACTCCAGCTCGAAGGCTTCGCGCAGCGCCGCGCCAAACCGGGCCGAGCCCGACAGCGACAGGCTGACCGTGGTGCGGCCCGTGGCCGAGGCCTCGAGCTTCAGCGTGCCGGAGTCCGGGTCGAAGCCGGCGTTCAGCGGCTGGCCCGCATCGTCCTGGGCCTGCAGGTCGTAATCCCAGTCCTGGCCGTCTTCCACCGCGCCCCGGCGGCCCGCAAAGCTCTGGCTGGCCCAGCGCAGCAGCCGCTCGATCTCGGCCGCGAGAGCCGGCACGCGCTCGGCCTTGACGCAGGCCATGGCGTCCCAGGTGCCCGTGCCTTCTTCGTCTTCGCTGTAATCAAATTCCAGATAGTCCAGAGCCATGGCATATTGCACGCTATTGAGGAGGCGCCATTGTGCCTGCGCCGCAGCCGCGCCAGCGGCCTGGGTGTATTGCAGGGAATTGGCCGGATATCCATACCAACCAAGCGTGTGTAGCTATGAATTCTGAGCTTGATGAGTGCTGCGATACGCACTGCATGGTGCAGGCCATTCAGGTCAGCTTCGGCTATCCGGGCCGTCTGGTGGCCAACGAGGCCTCGCACGACTGGCATGCGGGCCTGTGCCTGCTGCAAGGGGACGAGGGCTCGGGCAAGAGCAGCTGGCTCAAGGCGCTGGCCGGACTGCTGCCGCTGCAGACGGGCCTGCTCCACTATGCTTTTGCGACCGGCGGCACGCTGCCGCTGTCGTCCTGCTTCTGGCAGGACCCGCGCCAGCCTCTGGGCGATGTCCATGGGCGGATGCTGGTCGCCGACTGGGTGGTGCTGCAGGGAACGCTCTACCCGCACTGGTCGGGGCCGCAGTTCGAGCAGCATGTGCAGGGCTTCGGGCTAGAGCCCCATCTGCACAAGCCTTTGCTGGCGCTGTCCTCGGGCACCCAGCGCAAGCTGTGGATGGCCGCGGGCTGGGCCAGCGGGGCGGAGCTGGTGCTGATCGACGAACCGCTGGCCGCGCTGGACAAGCCTTCGGAGCGCTATGTGCAGCAGGCGCTGGCCGACATGGCGGCCGGCCTCAAGCAGGCGCCGCGGCCGCGCTGCGTCATCGTGGCCCATTGGGACGCCATGCAGGGCGTGGACTGGGACGATGTGCTGCAGCTGCCTACATTGCCTTGAAGCGCGTGGCGTAGAGGCGGCTGACGGCGAGTTTCTCGGGGCGGCTGCGCAGCGCCAGCCATAGGCGCGCGGCCTCGTCGCGCTGGACGCTGGCAATCGCGTCGACGCGCACCACGGTGCCGCGGTGGATCTGCCAGAACTGCTGGGCGTCCAGCTGGGGCAGCAGCTCCCTGAGCGGGGTGCGCAGCAGATATTCCTGCTGGGCCGTGAGCACGCGCAGGTATTTGTCGGCGGCTTCGAGATAGACGATGTCCTGCACGCGCACCATATGGATCTGGCTGCCCACGCTGGCCTGGACGATCTGCAGCGGCGCGCTGCCGGTGGCTTGCAACTGCTGCTGCAGCCTGAGCAACTGCTCGAGCTGGGCCTGAGGCGGGCCGCCCGCGGCCTGCGTCTGCTGGCGCTGCTGCCACTGCTGCTGCAGGCGCTGCACGGTCTGCGCGAGGCGCGCGGCCTGCACGGGCTTGAGCACATAGTCCATGGCGCAGGCCTCGAAGGCGGCCAGCGCATACTGGTCGTAGGCGGTGACGAAGACTATGGCGGGCAGCGGCCTGTCATCGGGCCAGGCGTCGGCAATCTCGGCCGCGGCCTCCAGCCCGCTTTGGCCCGGCATGCGGATGTCGAGGAACAGCATGTCGGGCAGCAGCTCCAGTGCCTGCTGCGCCGCGCTGATGCCGTCGGCCACCGAGGCCTGCAGCTGCAGCTGCGGCCACAGCCGGCCCAGCGACTGCTGCAGGGCCTGGGCCAGCAGGGGTTCGTCCTCGGCGATCAGGGCGCGTGGGTTGGCTGGGTTCATGGCGCGGATTTCCATGGAAACTGAATGCAAGCCCTGGTACCGCCTGCGCTGTCTGCTATCAATTCTAGGGTGGCGCCAGCGCCGTAGCGGTTGGCCAGCCGTTCGCGGATCTGCTGCAGGCCGAAGCCGTTGCCGCCGGGCGTGCCGGGCTGGGACAGGCCGCGGCCATTGTCGCTCACGCTCAGCGACAGCCGCTCGCCGGCCAGCAAGGCCGCGCGCACGCTGATGCGCCCGCCCGCCAACTGGGGTTCCAGCCCGTGGCGGATGCTGTTTTCCACCAGCGGCTGCAGCAGCAGCGGCGGCACCGGCACCTCGGCCAGTTCGGCGGGCAGCTCCAGCTCATAGCTCAGGCGCTCGCCCATGCGGATCTGCATCAGCGCCAGATAGTCGGCCAGCAGCGCAAACTCGGCGGCCAGGCTGTGCGTGCCGCTGCGCGAGCCCGCCAGCGTGGCGCGCAGATAGGCGATCAGATGGTCGAGCATCTGTTCGGCGCGCGGTGCATCCACGGCGATCAGCACGCGCAGATTGGCCAGGGTGTTGAACAGCATATGCGGCTCCAGCTGGGCCTGCAGCAGCCGGAGATGCGCTTCCGCGGCCTGGCGCTGGGACTGCTCGGCCTGCATCTGCAGATGGCGGGCCTTGCCCACCAGATAGAACATGGCCGACATGAGCGCGCTGGCCACTATCGTGATCAGCATGGGAAACAGCAGTGCCGGAGCCTTGGGATCGAGCTGCCCGGGGTACATATATGCCTGATACCAGCGGCCGACGGCGCTGCCCAGGCCAAAGCCCACGAGCACCCCCGCGACGACCAGCAGCACGCCGCGCCAGCCCAGCGGCCAGTGAATCTGCTCGCTCTGGCGGAACAGCTTGCGGCCCGTCTCTATGGTGAGCCAGACCAGCAGGCCTATGGCCAGCGAATACACCAGATTCACATCCCAGCTGCCCTGGCCCATGAGGGTCAGCATCAGGGTGATCAGCAGGCAGACGGCGGCGGTGACCCCGCCGTGCCGCAGCAGGGTGAGGGCCAGCGAGGGCGAGGCGGGAAGGGCGGCAGGCATGGGCGTCATCGTAGGTCAGGGCAGAGCCAGTGGCTAGCGCCGCTGTTCGGGTCCGGATTCTTGCAGAGCCCGCAGCTCGCGCGCCACCAGGCGCTGCCACAGCGGGCTGGCCGGCGACGCCAGCCACACCACCAGGCCGTGCATGAGCAGGCCCAGGCCCCAGCCCAGCGCCGGATAGATGGCCCAGTGCCGGCCCTGGCTCAAGGCCAGAGCCATCAGCCCCAGGTTGACGCAGAGATAGGCGCTGGCATGCAGATACCAGCCCAGCTTCATGCCGGCGCGGCGGCGGGCCTGCTGGAGCTGGGTGTCGGGGGATGTTTCGCTGTACATGGTGGGCTCCAGGAAGTTGAGTCTTTCAGGCCAACTGCTTCCAGAGCAGACCGCCGAGCAGGCGTCCCGGCAGCAGGGTGAACAGGCCCGCCGTCAGGCAGGCGCCGAAATACAGCCTGCGCATGATGTGGCGGTGCAGGTCTATGCGCTTGTGGGCCAGATGCCAGAACGAAAGCACCAGCAAACCCAGCGTGAACGGCACCAGCAGGTGGATGGGCGTGAAGCCCGCCCAGTTGGGCAGACTGAAGTCGCGTATCAGCAGGGCCGACAGCGCCGAGCCCAGCATCAGCAGCACAAACCCATAGCCGGCCGCGCGGTGCAGGGCCGGGCGTGCGGCGCCGCGACGGCGCGCCCACAGCGCCACGGGGCCGATGGCGGTGGCGCCTAGGGCGCAGCCCATATGGAAGGCGATCAGCGGTGTCAGTTGCATGGTGCGGCTTTCAGGCAGGTGTTGGACTGCACTGTGCTGCCGCCCCGGCCGCTGGGCGAGCGCCTTGCGACGAATGGCGCAAAGCCGGGTGCGAAATGCAGCCGGCCGCCGCGAACGGCCATGAAAAACGCCGTGCTCCCTGGCGGAGGCACGGCGTTCGGGGAAAAAAGCCTGGGCGGAGGGCGGCTCAGTCCTTTTTCAGGCACTCGCTCATGAAGGCCTTGCGCTCGTCGCCCTTCTTGCCGGCGGCGTCCACATTGCAGGACTTCATGCGTTCCTGCTGGCGCTTCTTGCCATCGGACAGGCAGGACTTCATGAATTCCTTGCGTTCATCGCCTTTCTTGCCGGCGGCTTCGGTGTTGCAAGTGCCCATGAGCTGCTGCTGGGCGGTCTTAGGCTTGTCAGCGGCGGCCATGCTCAGGCTGCAAGCCATGGAAACAACGGCCAAGACAACGAGTTTTTTCATGATGTGTGATTTTGAAAACGCCGACAGCCGGCGCGCTGCAATTGCAGCACAGCTTGACTGTTTTGCCTATGGAATCGGGCCGTGGCGTGTAAAAAAATGCGATTGCGCGAATGCTCCATGAACTCGTCAAACAGCAGGTGGATAATCTGCGGCTTTGACTGACAAACCTGTACTCAAAGGACAATTCGCGTGGACACTTTAATGCTGGTCAAGGCGGCCATCATGGGCATCGTCGAGGGCCTGACCGAGTTCTTGCCCATTTCTTCCACGGGTCACCTGATTCTGGCGGGCTCCTTGCTGGGCTTTGACGACGCCAAGGCCAAGGTGTTCGATATCGCCATCCAGACCGGCGCCATTTTTGCGGTGATTCTGGTTTACTGGCAAAAGATTCAATCCACCGTGGTGGCCCTGCCCAGCAGCCGCCAGGCGCAGAAGTTTGCGCTGAACGTGCTGATCGGCTTTCTGCCGGCCGTGGTGCTGGGCCTGCTGCTGGGCAAATTCATCAAGGCCCATCTGTTCATCCCCGTGGTCGTGGCCACGACCTTCATCGTCGGTGGCTTCATCATTCTCTGGGCGGAAAAGCGCCAGGCCGCCGTGGTGCGCGTGCAGTCCGTGGACGAGATGACGCCGCTGGACGCGCTCAAGGTCGGCCTGGTGCAATGCCTGGCCATGGTGCCCGGCACCAGCCGCAGCGGTGCCACCATCATCGGCGGCATGCTGCTGGGGCTGTCGCGCAAGGCGGCCACCGACTTCTCCTTCTTCCTGGCCATTCCCACGCTGATAGGCGCCGGGGTCTACAGCCTCTACAAGGAGCGCGCCCTGCTGAGCATGGCCGATGTGCCGCTGTTCGCCGTGGGCCTGATCTTCTCCTTCATCAGCGCCTGGCTCTGCGTGCGCTGGCTGTTGCGCTTTATCTCCAGTCACAGCTTTGTGCCTTTCGCCTGGTACCGCATCGCCTTCGGCATCATCGTGCTGGTCACGGCCTTTACGGGCGTGGTGAGCTGGCATGAGGCTTGAGTGAGAAGCCCCGTATAAATACAAAGCCACCTTAGGGTGGCTTTTCTATTTGGGATATTTGAAATGGGACGAGGGCCGCATAGCTCAGAAGCAGTCGGCTAGCTCTTTTGCTTAAACGGCTGTTTTAGGCTGAGAGCTGCCGGTCGCACATTCCGCATCGAACGACTGCAGTGATCAGAAGCAGACCGCTGAACCCGTTACCGCGTGACTCCTGCAGGTGGCAGGAGCAAGCTTCATTGCTGGGTTGCAGTGTCCAAGTGCTCTATTGTCGATAACACGCACTTGTCGCTAGCTTGATATTTTGCTGCTGGTAGTAAAGCCGGACTGAGTGTGGCTTTTGTAAGCACCAGTCTGCTTGAGATCAAGCGGATTTACCAACGTGCGCAGTACGAAGGCCCGATGCGCGACTCCTGGAACTGCTGGGCACCCGCTTGGCGCTACTGCAAGGTATGGCTGATGGCAGCGTGACCAATGTCGTTGCCATGCAGCGGGCGTGCTAGATCAATGTGAAAACACATCACGACCGCCCCCACATAACCTTGGGCGGCACTACCCAAAATCAGTGATTGGACCTGCACGCGTAACCGCTCTACTTCTCGTAACGGTGGAAATTGGGGGGATTACCCTGCACCAGCAGATCAAACACAACCCGCGCAAAATTTGCGGCCTTGCTCGGGTCGGCCAGCAACTGCATCATCTGGTTCTGATGGGCTTCACTGCTGTCCATGATGGCATCGTCTATCGCCTTGGAGAAGTCGCCCAGCATGGCCTGTTCGGGCGAGTTGTTCTCGATCTGCTTCATCACCTTGATGTTCTCGCCCACCTTGTCGCGTATCGTGTAGGCGTAGTTCACCATGTCCTTGTCGGTGAGCTGGTCGGTCACAAACACCTCGTTCAGGCGGTGGATGATCTGCGATAGAAACTCTTCCTTCTTGTCCTGCGGCTTGGCCGTGCCCAGGCCTTCGCCGGGCACCAGCTTGTAGTCCGCGCTGTTTTCTTTCAGCACCAGATCCTGCTGGCGGATCTTGGCCACGCGGTAGTGGCTCAGCACCACGTTGCCCAGGTCAATGTCGTCTTCGTCCAGCAAAGTTTCGCGCAGCATGGGCCGCAGGTTGCGGGCGTACAGGCTCAGCTTTTCCAGGTCGGTATCGTCGTAATCCACGATCTGCGACATGAACTCGTAAAACCGCACAAAGGTGCCCAGGTCTTTCTTGAAGATTTCCAGCGCGTCCTTTTCCTTCTGGCATTCCTTCAGGCTTTTCTCGGCGTTTGCAATCAGCACGGCATCGCCCGTCTTCTGAGTGCGCTCAAACATCTCCTTGGCGATCTTGAAAGCCTCCACCGCTGATTTGTAGCGCAGCTGCCAGCGTTGCACCGCCGGCTTGCAAATGTTGGCAATGGCCGCGTTGCTCTTGTTCTTCACATAAAACGCCGCGCAGAACTGCTCCACCTCCTGCCACGTAAAAATGCCCCCTGCCCGCAGCTTGTCCTGCAGCGCAAAGATCAGGTTCGGGTCAGACACATCCAGCAGCTCCGCCGTCTGGTAGTAGGGCTGAAACGCCTCCAGAATCTCATCCGACTCATTGAAGAAGTCCAACACATAGGTGCCCGTCTCGGCCTTGTTCGGGTAGGTGCGGTTCAGGCGCGACAGCGTCTGCACGCACTCCACCCCGACCAGCTTCTTGTCCACATACATAGCGCACAGCTTGGGCTGGTCAAACCCGGTCTGGAACTTGTTGGCGACGATCATCACCTGGTAGTCGTCCGAATCGAAAGCCTTGCGCATGTCGCGGCCCTTGAGGTTCGGGTTCATATTCGTCTCGGTGAACTTCTCGCCGATCTGGCCCGCCGCAGCCGGGTCTTTGTCGGTGAACTCCACCTCACCCGAAAACGCCACCATGGCGTGAATCTTCTGGTAGCCCTTCTCCGATATGTACTTATCGAAACACTGCTTGTAGCGCACCGCCTCCTTGCGCGAGCTGGTCACCACCATGGCCTTGGCCTGCCCGCCCAGCAAGCCCATCACGTTATCTTTGAAGTGCTCCACGATCACCATCACCTTTTGGGCAATGTTGTGATCATGCAGGCGCACCCATTGGTTTAGCTTGACCTTGGCGCGCTTGCTTTCCACCTCTGCATCGGCATCCTGCACCTTCAGGGCCAGCTTGTAAGCCACCTTGTAGTTGGTGTAGTTCTTCAGCACGTCGAGGATGAAGCCCTCCTCAATCGCTTGGCGCATGCTGTACACGTGGAACGCCGCTGGCTTGTTGGTGGCGGAAGGCACCTCGTCCGGGCGCGGCACGCGGCCAAACAGCTCCAGCGTCTTGGGCTTGGGCGTGGCGGTAAAAGCAAAGTAGCTCAGGTTGCCCGATGCGCGGCGCGCCGCCACCGTGGCGGCAATGATGTCGTCGCTATCCAGTTCCGCAGTCTCATCCCCCGCTTCACCGGCCTCCTTCATCAGTACTTCTTTAAGCTGCCGCGCCGTGGAGCCGCTTTGCGACGAATGCGCCTCGTCGGCAATGATGGCGTAGCAGCGCTCCTTCAGACTCACGCTGTTTTCAATCGCCTTCAACACAAATGGAAAAGTCTGGATGGTGACGATGATGATGGGCTGGGCCGCTTCCAAAGCCGCCGCCAGCTTCTCGGACTTGGAGCCATCGCCCTCCTTGTTGTTGATGCGCCCCACCACGCCATCGGTGTGTTCAAACTGGTAGATCGTGTCTTGCAACTGCGCGTCAAGCACCGTGCGGTCCGTCACCACAATCACCGAGTCAAACTGCTTTTTGCCGTCATGCTTGTACAGCGCCGAGAGCTGGTGCGCCACCCAGGCAATGGAGTTGGACTTGCCCGATCCCGCGCTGTGCTGAATCAGGTATTTCTGCCCCGGCCCCTCGCTGTGCGCCGCCGCCAGCAGCTTGCCCACCACGTCCCACTGGTGGTAGCGCGGGAAGATCAGGCTTTCCTTTTTGTACTTGCGGCCTTCCCAGTCGTCCTTGTCCTCAATCTGCAAGTGCACAAAGCGGGCCAGGATGTTGAGCAGGTTGTCCGGCAGCAGCACCTCGTTCCACAGGTAATCGGTGGCGTAGCGGTGGATATCGTCCGGCACATCATTGCCCGCACCGCCATCACGCGTGCCCTTGTTGAATGGCAGGAAGTAAGTGTTTTCGCCCTCCAGCCGCGTGGCCATATGCACCTCGTACTGGCTCACCGCAAAGTGCACCAGCGCGCCGCGCTTGAAGGTCAGCAGCGGCTCCGGCTTACGCGCTACGGGGTCAACCGGAAGGCGCGTGGTCTTGTACTGCCGAACAGCGCGATCCACCGCCTGCTTGAACTCGCTCTTTAGCTCCAGCGTAGCCACCGGCACGCCGTTGACAAACAGCACCAGGTCAATGCGCCACGCCTTGGCCTTGGCACCTGTCTCCGCGAAACAGGCATCGGTACACCACGGGCTGTACACCAACTCCGGCACCACGCGCAGGCGGTTTTTGGCGTAGCGGGCCAGCGTGTCCGGGTTCAGGACGTGCTCGGGCTTGAACTGGCACAGCGACAGGCGCGCATTGCGGTCGCGCAGCTCGTGGCGCAGCACGCCCAGCGTGCCAAAGGTGCGGCTGTCTTTGTGCGTGGCATTCGGGTCGGCTTTGCCCAGTTGCGCAGCCACAAGCTGCAAAAACTTCTGCTCCGCATCCTTGGGGTGGTTGGCGCAAAACCTTTGCCACTGCGCGTCTTGCGTCTCCTGCACAAAGCCCAGCGCATCCTCGGGGTACAAGGCCAATTCGCGGTTGTACTTGTCCGGCGAGCCCAGCAACCAGCCATTGGCCAGCAACTGGCGAATGATGTCGTCTTGAAAGATGCGTTCAGTGGCTTGGTCGCTCATGGTCGGGTGGAGATGGGGCGGTGTGGGTGAAGGCCGTCAGGCGGCGGCTGGCCAATCGCGTACGTCGATCTTGCCGGTGACGGCGGCGGAGATTAGAGCGGTGCGGCGTTCTTGCATGAGCTCAATTTGCTGATCTGCAATAGAAATTAGTTTGTCGAGACGAGCTGTTTTCTCTTTGACGGCTTTTGCAATTTTATTTTGCTCAGTAAGTGCGGGCAATGTGATGTGCATCTGTTGCAGATGGTATGGCCCGAAATGCTGAATCGTTGATCCCGACTGGAGTAGCTTTATTTGCTCAAAGAAAAGATCTGATTGAACAAGACAGCGAATGAATTCTTTGGTGATGGAAGCCTTAACTTGTGGACGCAGTCTTATCAAGCCGGTGTAAGGGACAGCCCCAACAGTGTCTTCCCCAACCTCAGATACGAGACCTGTGGTTGCACTACAGCTAATAATTAAATCGCCTTGCGCGACTCGAAAGTGGTCCCACTTTGCTCGAACTTTAGATGGTGATAGATAGGTTTTGTAATCTCTACTTACAAACTCGTCTTTTACATTTTGTATGCGCAAGAGAGGCACGCCCTCATCGTGAAAGTCATTCGCCAGAATCCCCGGCCCTTCGAGTAAGTCAATCTCATAGTGAAATTTTGTCATTCCCCAATGCGCGGGCACTTCGCCTAGCCACTCCACGCCGGAGTCTTTCATCGGGGCGTTGGGGTTGAGGCCTTTGGTGACGGCGTGGCTGATGACGGCTTGGCGCTTTTCCTTGAGCAACTCGATCAGCCGCTGCTGCTTCTCGATCAAGGCATCAATCTTCGCCGTTTCGTGGTCGAGGAAGGTTGTAATTAGTTGCTGCTCTCGATAAGTCGGAACTGGCGTTACGAATTCATTAAACGCTTCCGTTGGTAATCGCCAGCGACCAATCTGTGCGGCCCCCTGCCCCAACGGATAGAAAATTTTCGCTATGTAACAAAGCTGTAGCAGGTACAAAAAATATCGAGGGTGGTGTTTCTGCTCATTAATCGTGAAAACCCGATAATCAGGACTTGTTACACCATCGAATTTGGAGATATCGACATATCCTGTCAATAAATCCATGTGATTCATCGCAAAATCGTCTTTCTTTACTATCTGATATTTTGAGTAATCCATCGAAAGCTGCCCATCGCCGCTTTCAGTATCTTTGATCTTTACGCCTTTTTGGGTGATCGAAAGCACGTCATGACCAAGCGTGCCGGCGATTCTCTTTTGAATCTTGAAAATGTTTTTAAAGCGGTCGAGCTCCCAATGTGTGGGGAGTTTGTTTAGCCAAGCAATGCCTGATTCGTGGCATTCGGGGTAGATGTTGTACCGACTCACGAATACACCTCGCGCAGCAGCGCCATGATCTCGGCGCTCACGGCGTCAAGATCGGCATCGATCTCTTCCAGCGGCCGTGGCGGCTGGTACTGGTAGAAGTGGCGGTTGAAGGGGATTTCGTAGCCGACGATGCCAATCTCGCCATCCTTGGCGTCGCGCTTGCTGGCGTCTATCCACGCATCGGGCACATGGGGCTGCACTTCGGCGATGAAGTAGGCTTCGTTGACTTCATCCACCGTGCGGCTGGGGTCCAGGGCGATGTTTTCAAAGTCGCGCAGCTCGCCATCGGCCTGGTATTCGATGACCTCATGGTTCACGGCGAACAGGCCATAAAGAGGGTTGCTATTGCCTTTGTGCACCTTCTTGACCACTTTTTCGGCGGCGGGGTTCTTCCAGCTCACGGCATCGGCAATCTGCTTTTTCTCTTTGGCATCGAGCGTAATGCCTGCCCGCTTGCAGGCGGCTTTGATGGCTTCGTCATAGGCATTGAAGTCGTCGTGCTGGGCGCTGCCGATTGCGCTTTGCAGTGCGCGGGCCTTGAGCAACACGGCCTTTTGTGCCAGCCAGGTGCGGGCGTCGAGCAGGTCTTTGATCTGCTTTTCCTTGAGGCTGGCAAAGTCGCGCTTGAGGTGGGCGCGTATTTCTTCGGCGTAGTCGTCCAGCTGGCCGTAGAGGTCACAGTCGGCAGCGTCTTGCCAGTAGGGCTGGCCGTACTCGGCGTAGACCCACTGCATGGCTGCATTCAGCGCGCCAGACTCAAAGCGCAGGCTGGCAATGCGTTCATCGCTGAACTGCCACGACAGGCGCAGGGGCCGCTCGATGGTGATGCGGCGGTAGCCAAACTCGTGCGTGGCAAAAATTTTGCTGGCAAAGGTTTTGACGGCTTCGGGCTTGGGGTTGGCGGCTGGGCGACCCCGGTTGCTTTTGGCTTCCGCCGGTTTGTTGAGCGCCTGCGCATCGACCACCTCAAATTGGCCAAAGCAGCGGGTGATGGTAGCAATGTCGGCCTCGTCCATCACATTGCGCTTGCTGCCCAGCGATTTGCGCATCTTGCCGCAGAGGTTGGCGCCGTTGATGAGCTGCACCTTGCCTTTGCGCTCGGCCGGCTTTTTGTTCGACAGCACCCACACATAGGTGGCAATGCCGGTGTTGTAGAACATGTCGGTGGGCAGGGCGACGATTGCTTCGAGCAGATCGCTTTCCAGAATATGGCGGCGGATTTCGGATTCGCCCGAGCCTGCGCCACCAGTGAACAGCGGCGAGCCATTGAGGATGATGCCGATGCGTGAGCCGCCGTCTTTCACATCGCGGAGCTTGCTGATGAGATGCAGCAAAAACAGCAGCGAGCCATCCGACACACGCGGCAGGCCGGGGCCAAAGCGGCCGTCAAAACCCTTAAGCGTGTGCTCGTCGGTAATGTCGCCTTCGATCTTTTTCCAGTCCACGCCAAAGGGCGGGTTGGAGAGCATGTAATCGAACTTGCTGGCGTAGAGGTGGTCGTTGGACAGCGTGTTGCCGAGCTTGATGTTGCCGACCTCTTGCCCCTTGATGAGCATGTCGGCCTTGCAGATGGCGTAGCTCTCGGGGTTGAGCTCCTGGCCAAAGGCGCGCATCACGGCCTGTGGGTTCAGCTCGTGCACATATTCCATGCCCGCCGAAAGAAAGCCTCCCGTGCCCGCTGTGGGGTCGTAAATGGTGCGAATGATGCCGGGCTTGGTGAGGGCTTCATCGTCTTCCATGAACACCAGCGAGGTGGTGAGGCGCACGATGTCACGCGGGGTGAAGTGCTCGCCCGCCGTCTCGTTGGAGCTTTCGGCAAATTTACGGATCAGCTCTTCAAACACCAGACCCATTTCGTAGTTGGAGACGGCTTTGGGGTGTAGGTCCATGGTGCGGACTTTTTGCACGACCTTGTAGAGCAGGTTGGCATCGTTGAGCAAACCAATGAATTCAGCGAACTTGAAGTGGTCAAAAATCTCGCGGGCGTCTTTGGAGAAGCACTGGATGTAGCGTTCCAGATTGGCTTTGATGCCCGACTCGCCCAGGGTGCTGAGGTCCATGGGCGAGGTGTTGAAGAAGCGCAGGCCACCGGCGGCGCGCAGAATCAGCTTTTCTCTGGCCTCTTCGGCAATGGCCATTTTTTCGACCTTGGCGGCTTCGGCCAGCACGGCGGGCTTGCTGCTTTCCAGCACACACTCCAAGCGGCGCAGCAGCGCAAAGGGCAGGATGACGCGGCCATATTGGCTTTGCTTGAAGTCGCCGCGCAGCAGATCGGCCAGCGCCCACAGGTCGGCGGCGAGGTTATTGGTTTCTTGGGTCATGTATTACGAACGAGGGCTTGGGGTTTCAACCCTACGAGGGCGTAGTATTGCACGGGCTTAGGAGTGGATTTCCGACCCGATGGACAGGCGCTGGCCTACAAAAAACAAGGCTCTGTCTGCGTTCAGTGTTGAACTCTCCATATTTCCCGCCAGTCCAACGTACATGTAGGACTGTCGGGAGACTT